>NZ_AP023439.1:5053953-5367334 GCF_014701095.1 Streptomyces tuirus
CCTGAAGCAGCTGGACGTGCCGGTGAAGTCCTGGGTGATCGTCTCGACGGTCGTCAAGGGGTCCCCGGCGGAGGGCAAGCTGCACGCGGGGGACGTGATCAAGGCCGTCGACGGTACGGCGGTGAAGGAGCCGGCCGACGTCGCGAAGCTCGTGACCAGGCACAAGCCGGGCCAGGAGGTCCGCTTCACGATCGTGCCGGCCAAGGAGCAGGCCGCCGCGGAGAAGGAGAAGCGGACGCCGACCAAGACGCAGGACATCACGATCACCACCACGACGTCCGACGACGCGGGTGAGAAGCGGGCCATCGTGGGGATCTCCGCGGGAACCGACCACACCTTCCCGTTCACCATCGACATCAAGCTCGCCGACGTCGGCGGACCGAGCGCCGGGCTGATGTTCGCGCTCGGCATCTACGACAAGCTCACCCCGGGCAGCCTGACGGGCGGCAGGTTCGTGGCCGGCACCGGCACGATCGACGACGCCGGCAAGGTCGGGCCGATCGGCGGCATCGAGATGAAGACCGTGGGCGCGCGGGCCAAGGGCGCGCAGTACTTCCTGACGCCCGCCGACAACTGCGCAACCGCCGCCAAGGACACCCCCGACGGCCTCACCCTGATCAAGGTGGGCACCATCAAGGACGCCCTCGGCGCTCTCAAGGACATCCGCAGCGGCGACACCGCGGACCTGCCGAAGTGCGGTAAGTAGGCCGGAGCCAAGGCACCACAGGGCCACAGGGGCAGGGTCCCAGGAGGGGCATGGGACCGAGGGACCGAAGGACGGACCGGGGTCCGGAAGGCCGGACCCCACAGTCGTCAGGGGCTACTCCTCGAACGTCGCCGTAAGCGCCTCCGCCAGGCCCGGGACCAGGTCGGAACCGGTCAGAACCTCGGTGGGGGAGTCCTTCTCGCGCAGCCGCAGGGCCGACTCGCGCGTGCCGTCGCGCAGGACCGCGACCGTCATGCGGACCTCCTGGCGGTCCGGGTGGTCCGCCACCCACTTCGTGAGCGCGGCCTCGCTCAGACCCTTCGGAACCTGGGCCTCCGCGGACGGCGGCAGCATCAGGCGCTCCACGGCGAGGGCGCAGCCGGCCACGGCGTCGGGCCAGGCGATGGTGGCGAGGAACTCGTCGAGCGGCTTGCCCGTTGGAACTTCGTCCTGCTCGATCGGGGTGAGTCCGGAGTTCTCCGGCTCGTCCCCCAGGCCGAGCCGGTCCGCGAGCGAGGGTTGTTCGGCCCGCAGCCGTGCGGTGTCGACGAGGGCGAAAAGACGGGCAGGCTGGTCCCAGCCGAGGCCGGAGACGTACTCGTCGATCTCGAGAACGGCCCGGGTGAGTGGGTTCGCAGCCATGGGAGTGTTGGACATGGTCACAATCCTCTCTCGTTCCTGACCGGAATCGGGAACCGAGTAAACGGTGAGTAAGTTGCATAGGTGGGGGCCCACGATCACGGGGGCCACGCCCGGTCCGTGAAGACGCGGGCCTGACGAATCAACAGCGAACTTCGAGGTGCGCACCTTGGCTTTCCAGATGCCGGACCGCGGCGGAGGCCCTTCGGGGCCGCGGATCAGAGTGGGCCGCCCGTCCCGGCGTGTCCGGACCCTGCTCATGACGCTGGGCGTCCTGGCCGTTCTCGGCATGGCGTTCACCATGTTCGCGGGCTTTTGGACGGACTGGCTCTGGTACCGCTCGGTGAACTACTCCTCGGTCTTCACCACCACCCTGTGGACCAAGATCGGGCTCTTCTTCGTCTTCGGCGTGCTCATGGCCCTCGCCGTCGGCTTCAACATCTGGCTGGCGCACCGGCTGCGGCCGCCGCTGAGCGCCATGTCGATGGAGCAGCAGAACCTCGACCGCTACCGGATGGGCATCGCGCCCTACAAGAAGTGGCTGCTGTTGGGGATCACCGCCCTGGTGGGCCTGATCGCCGGAGCCTCCGCCTCCGGCCAGTGGCGCACCTGGCTCATGTGGGTCAACGGCGTGCCCTTCGGCCAGAAGGACCCCCAGTTCAAGCTGGACGTCTCCTTCTACGCCTTCGACCTGCCCTGGTACCGGTTCCTGCTCGGCTTCGGCTTCGCCGCCGCGATCCTGTCCGTGATCGCCGCCGCGCTCACGCACTACCTGTACGGCGGCCTGCGCGTCACCAGCCCCGGCGCCCGTGCCACGGCCGCGGCCACCGGGCACCTGTCCGTGCTCATCGGCGTCTTCGTGGCCCTCAAGGCGGTCGCGTACTGGCTCGACCGCTACGGACTCGCGGTGAAGTCCAGCGACTTCAGGGCGACCGACAACTGGACGGGCCTGAGGTACGTCGACGCCAACGCCTACCTGCCGGCCAAGACCATCCTGTTCTGCATCGCCGTCATCTGCGCGCTGCTGTTCTTCGCCACCATCTGGCGGCGCACCTGGCAGCTGCCCGTGATCGGCTTCGGCCTGATGGTGCTCTCCGCGATCCTCATCGGCGGCCTCTACCCGGCGATCGTGCAGAAGTTCCAGGTCCAGCCGAACGAGCAGGCCAAGGAAGCGCCCTACGTCGAGAAGAACCTCGAGGCCACGCGCCAGGCGTACGGCATCGACGGCACCAAGGTCACCGACTACTCGGGCACGAGCAAGACCGCGGACAAGTCGACCCTGCGCGATGACGTCTCCTCCACGGCGAGCATCCGGATCATGGACCCGAACATCGTCTCGCCGACGTTCCAGCAGCTCCAGCAGATCAGGAACTACTACGCCTTCCCGGACAACCTGGACGTGGACCGCTACGCCAAGGACGGCAAGGACCAGGACACGGTCATCGGTCTGCGTGAGCTGAACCTCGCGGGCATCCCGAAGAAGAACTGGATCAACAACCACTTCCGTTACACCCACGGATACGGAGTGGTCGCCGCCGAGGGCACCAGCGCCGACGCCCAGGGCCGGCCGAACTTCACCGAGTCCGACCTCCCGTCCGAGGGCGATCTCGGCACGTACGAGCAGCGGGTCTACTACGGCGAGAAGACCACCACGTACTCGATCGTCGGCGGTCCCCAGAAGGAGATCGACTACTCCGACGACAACGGCGAGAAGACCACCAGCTACAAGGGCGACAGCGGGGTCAACCTCTCCAACCCGGTCAACCGGGCCGCGTACGCGGTGGCGTTGGGCGAGCCGCAGATCCTGTACTCCGGTGCCATCGGAGACGGCTCGCGGATCCTGTACAACCGCACGCCCAAGGAGCGCGTCGAGGCGGTCGCCCCCTGGCTGACCATCGACGGCGACGCCTACCCGGCGGTCGTGAACCACCGGATCCAGTGGATCGTCGACGCGTACACGACGACCAACGGATACCCGTACTCCTCGCGTACGACCCTCGGTGACACGACGGCCGACTCGCTGACCGCCACCAACGACAACCGCGCGGTGGTGGCCCAGCAGAACCAGGTCAACTACATCCGCAACTCGGTGAAGGCGACCGTCGACGCGTACACCGGCGAGGTCAAGCTCTACCAGTGGGACACCAAGGACCCGGTCCTGAAGACCTGGATGAAGGCCTTCCCGGACACGGTGGAGCCCAAGAGCGACATCTCCAAGGACCTGATGGACCACCTCCGCTACCCGCAGGACCTGTTCAAGGTCCAGCGGGAGCTGCTCACCCGCTACCACGTGAAGGACGCCACGACGTTCCTCAGCGGCAGCGAGGTGTGGCAGGTGCCGGACGACCCGACGAACCGGTCGGGCAGCGCGGTGCCGCCGTACTACCTGAGCATGAAGATGCCCGACCAGAAGGCGCAGGCCTTCTCGCTGACGACGACCCTCACGCCCAACGGCCGGGACAACCTCAGCGCGTTCATGGCGGTCGACGCCGAGGCGGGCACCAGTGACTACGGCAAGATCAGAATCCTGAAACTGCCGACGAACACCACGGTCAACGGACCCAAGCAGGTCCAGAGCCAGTTCAACTCGCAAGAGGACATCGCCGAGTCCATCAGGCTCCTGAGAGGCGGCGACTCCGAGGTCGAGTACGGCAACCTGCTGACGGTGCCGCTCGACGGCGGACTGCTGTACGTGGAGCCGGTCTACGTACGAGGCGGCGGACTGAAGTACCCGCTGCTGCGCAAGGTGCTGGTCACCTACGGAGGTCAGACGGCCTTCGAGAACACCCTCGACGAGGCCCTCAACAAGGTCTTCGGAGCGGACGGCCCGACCACCGAGCCACCGGACGAGGGCGATACGACACCACCGCCGACGTCCGACAACCCGACGGTCCAACAGGCCCTGGAGGACGCCCAGAAGGCGTTCGACGCGGGCCAGGAGGCCCTGAAGAAGAACGACTGGGAGGCGTACGGCAAGGCGCAGAAGGACCTCGAGGACGCCCTGCGGAAGGCCGAGGACGCGCAGTCCGAGGCGAGCCGCACGGGCGGCGCCGGGGGCGGCGAGAGCAAGCCCGGCGACAAGCCGAGCGGCAGCCCCAGCGGCAGTCCGAGCCCGAAGCCGAGCAGCTAGGGCTCTGGCCTGGTCAAATGCCCATCCCGCGCCGTGATACGGTTGTGAACACAACGGCGCGGGGTGGAGCAGCTCGGTAGCTCGCTGGGCTCATAACCCAGAGGTCGCAGGTTCAAATCCTGTCCCCGCTACTGAAGTCGCGATGTCCGAGTGACGCGGCGACACCGAAGGCCCGGATTCCACACAGGAATCCGGGCCTTCGTGATGTGTGAACGCATGTGCTGGCGTCGGCTGTGGCCGCGCCGCCGGGGGGAGTTGGGCAATCTGTGTTTGACTTGTCTCTCTGTGGGCATGTCGACAAAACGCTGAAGTGACCTCACTGGCTGCGGTATACCAGGTGTACCCAGGTTGCAGGTGGTGCGACGATGGACGTTATGGGGGACAAGGCAACTCTGTTCGAGACAGGGCGTTTTGTGCAGCCTTCCAGCCGGGAGGACACCGAGACCCCGGACGAGACCGGGGAGATCGCCGACGAGGCGGCCGAGGAGCTGCGTCAGCGGCTGGCCGCCGAGGCCGGCGACGTCGAAGCGATGAGTGTCCTCGGGGCCATGCTGCTGCGCCGTGGCGATCTCGACGGTGCCGAGCCTCATCTGCGAGCCGCCACCGCCGCGGGCGACCGGGCGGCGGCCAACAACCTGGGAGTCCTCCTCCACCAGCGGGGGTACGCCGACGAGGCCGCCGGATGGTGGCGGATCGCCGCCGTCGCCGGATCCACGGCGGCCGCGCACGCCCTCGGCCGGCACCACCGCGAGCGCGGCGACGAACCCGCCGCCGAGTACTGGCTGCGGCAGTCCGCCGAGCAGGGGCACACGCTGGGCGCCTACGCGCTCGCCGACCTGCTGGAGCACCGCGGCGACGCCGCGGCCGAGCAGTGGATGCGGGTCGCGGCCGAGCGCGGCCACCGGGAGGCGGCGTACCGGCTGGCGCGGGCGCTGGACCGGAAGGCGGCGCGGGAAGCCGGCGGTGACGACGACGGCCGGGCGCCCGAGGAGGCCGAGCAGTGGTATCGGCAGGCCGCCGCGCGCGGCCACCGGCGGGCCGCCCTGCAGCTCGGGACGATCCTGGAGCGGCGCGGCGAGCTCAAGGAGGCCGGACGCTGGTACCTGACGTCCGCCAAGGACGGCGAGGCGCGGGCCGCCTGCGCGCTCGGCTTCCTGCTGCGCGACGCGGGCGACACCGAGAACGCCGCTGTGTGGTGGCTGCGGGCCGCCCAGGACGGCGACGGCAACGCCGCGAACGCGCTGGGCGCGCTGCACGCCGAGCGGGGCGAGACCCAGACCGCCGAGCGGTGGTACCGCGCCGCGATGGACGCGGGCGACGTGAACGGCGCGTACAACCTCGGCCTGCTCTGCGCCGAGCAGGGACGCACCCAGCAGGCCGAGCAGTGGTACCGCCGCGCGGCCTACGCCGGGCACCGGGAGGCCGCGAACGCGCTGGCGATCCTGCTGCTGCGGGGCGGCGACGAGACGGGCGCGGAGCCGTGGTTCTCCAAGGCCGCAGAGGCGGGGAGCGTGGATGCCGCCTTCAACCTCGGCATCCTGCATGCCGGGCGGGACGAGGAGCGGGCCGCGCTGCGCTGGTACGAGCGGGCCGCTGCCGCCGGGCACACCGAGGCGGCGCTCCAGGTCGGCATGGCGAGGCTGCGGGACGGCGACGAGCAGGAGGCCGAGCGGCATCTGCGGTGCGCGGCCGGGGGCGGGAGCGCCGAGGCCGCGTACCGGCTGGCGACCGTGCTCGACGCGCGGCGGCCGCCGGAGCCCGCGCACGAGCTCGGGGAGCCGGTGCACCGGCGGAGCGAGTGCGAGGAGTGGTACGAGCGGGCGGCCTCCCAGGGGCATCGGCGGGCGCAGGTGCGGGTCGGCATGCTGGCGGCGGCCCGGGGCGATGTCGTCGAGGCGGCTCGGTGGTACCGGGAGGCGGCCGAGGCCGGGTCCCGCAACGGCGCGTTCAATCTCGGGCTGCTGCTGGCCCGGGAGGGGAGCGAGCCCGAGGCGGCGGTCTGGTGGACGCGCGCCGCGGACGCGGGGCACGGGCGGGCGGCGTTGCGGCTGGCCCTGGTCTACGCGCGTCGGGGTGAGCTGGCGGAGGGCCAGCGGTGGGCCGACCGGGCCGTGTCGCTGGGGCCGGCGTCTGTCACCGAGCGGGCGGAGCGGCTGAGGGACGCGCTGCGGCAGGAGCTGTCCGCGTGAGGTGGTGGAGGTGGGGCGGGGGTGCGGCCGGGCAATGGATTTGCATCTGCCCTCCGCGGTGACGTAACGTTGCATTCACCGACGCGGGGTGGAGCAGCTCGGTAGCTCGCTGGGCTCATAACCCAGAGGTCGCAGGTTCAAATCCTGTCCCCGCTACTGAAGGCCGAGGGCCGGAATCCGAAAGGGTTCCGGCCTTCGGTGTTTCCGCGGCATCGTGCAGCATGGCAGCAGAGAGCCCCGGCACCCATCAGTGCCGGGGCTCTCGCGCGTTCGTGCGGGCTAGGCGGCCGCGCAGTTCGGGCAGACGCCGCGGTAGGTCACCTCGACGTCCGAGACCGTGAAGCCGAAGCGCTCGGTGTCGGGGAGGTCCGCCAGCGGGTTGCCGACCGGATGGACGTCCCGGATGGCGCCGCACTGGGCGCAGACCAGGTGGTGATGCCGCTGGTGGGCGTTCGGGTCGTACCGCTTGGCGCGCTGGTCGGTGGAGACCTCCAGCACCTCGCCGAGGGTCACGAGCTCACCCAGCGTGTTGTACACGGTCGCCCGGGAGATCTCGGGCAGCTTGGCGACGGCCCGGGCATGGACCTCGTCGGCCGTCAGATGGACGTGTTCGCCGTCGAGGACCTCGGCCACGACGCGCCGCTGCGCGGTCATTCGCCATCCGCGTCCGCGCAGGCGTTCCAGAAGGTCGCTCATGGCCACCAGCCTAACAGCTAGGGGGACCAGGTCCCGAACAGGTGTGAGTTTAGAGTCCCACTTGCTTTAGACGTTGTCTATTGTAGGATCGAGAACGGCTTTGACCGGTGAACAGGACTGGTCAGGAATGGTGCAGGAGGCGCACGTGACGCAGGGACCGCTTACGACGGAGGCCGGGGCTCCGGTCGCCGACAATCAGAACAGCGAGACCGCGGGCGTCGGCGGCCCGGTGCTCGTCCAGGACCAGCTGCTGCTGGAGAAGCTGGCTCACTTCAACCGTGAGCGCATCCCGGAGCGTGTCGTCCACGCCCGCGGCGCCGGTGCGTACGGCACCTTCACGGTGACCGCCGACGTCACCCCGTACACGCGGGCCGCCTTCCTCTCCGGGATCGGCAAGCAGACCGAGGTCTTCCTGCGCTTCTCGACGGTGGCGGGCAACCTGGGGGCGGCGGACGCGGTCCGCGACCCGCGCGGCTTCGCGCTGAAGTTCTACACCGAGGAGGGCAACTACGACCTCGTCGGCAACAACACCCCGGTGTTCTTCATCAAGGACGCCATCAAGTTCCCGGACTTCATCCACACCCAGAAGCGCGACCCCTACACCGGCTCGACCGAGGCGGACAACGTCTGGGACTTCTGGAGCCTGTCGCCCGAGTCGACGCACCAGGTGACCTGGCTGTTCGGCGACCGCGGCATCCCCGCCTCGTACCGCCACATGGACGGCTTCGGCTCGCACACCTTCCAGTGGAGCAACGCGGCCGGCGAGGCCTTCTGGGTGAAGTACCACTTCAAGACCGACCAGGGCATCAAGACCCTGACGGCCGAGGCGGCGGCCCGGCTCGCGGGTGAGGACCCCGACTCCCACCAGCGTGACCTTCGCCAGGCCATCGAGCGCGGCGAGTACCCGACCTGGACCGTCGGCGTGCAGATCATGCCGGTGGCCGAGGCGGCGACCTACCGCTTCAACCCGTTCGACCTGACCAAGGTCTGGCCGCACGCGGACTACCCGGTCGTCGAGATCGGCAAGCTGGAGCTCAACCGCAACCCGGAGAACGTCTTCGCCGAGGTCGAGCAGTCGATCTTCAGCCCCGCCCACTTCGTGCCGGGCATCGGCCCCTCCCCGGACAAGATGCTCCAGGGCCGTCTCTTCGCCTACGGCGACGCCCACCGCTACCGGGTCGGCATCAACGCCGACCACCTGCCGGTGAACCGGCCGCACGCCACCGTGGCGCGCACCCACTCCCGGGACGGGTACCTCTACGACGGACGGCACGCCGGCGCGAAGAATTACGAGCCGAACAGCTTCGGCGGCCCGTTCCAGACGGACCGTCCGCTGTGGTCCGCCACGGCCGTGAGCGGCGCGACGGGCAACCACCCGGCCCCGGTGCACGCCGAGGACGACGACTTCGTGCAGGCGGGCAACCTCTACCGCCTGATGAGCGAGGACGAGAAGGAGCGCCTGGTCGCCAACCTGGCCGGCTTCATCGCCAAGGTCTCGCGCGACGATATCGTCGAGCGGGCGATCGACAACTTCCGTCGGGCCGACGGAGACTACGGCAAGCGGCTGGAGGTCGCGGTCCAGGCCCTGCGCGGCTGAACTCCAGCGCTGGACCGCTTGCGGTAGCGGACGGGCCGGGACCCTCTTCGGGGGGCCCGGCCCGTCCGCGTGGTCAGGCCGGGACCCGCTGTCGTGCCGGTGCCCAGCAGCGGATGATGTCGCGGACCGAGACGATGCCGACGGGTTCGCCGCCGTCCAGCACGATGAGGTGCCGGAAGCCACCGTGTGCCATGGCGGCCGCGGCCTCCTCCAGGGTCCAGGCCGGAGCGGCGAACACGACGTCGTTGGTGGTGTGGGCGTGGGTGTGTTCGGCGTCCGGGTCCTGGCCGAGGCCCACGGAGTTGAGGATGTCGCGTTCGGTGAGGATGCCGATGCCGGCGTCGGGGTCGTGGACGACGGCCGCCCCGACCTTGCGCGCGGACATCAGCGCCGCTGCCTGGCGCAGGGTGTGGGTGGGGCCGATGGTGAGGACGACAGTGCTCATGGCGTCACGGACGAGCATGGATGGAGCCACCTCCTGGGGGTCTCCCCGCCGTTCGTTCATGATTTCACAAATTCACAAGTGGGGGGACTCTCAGGGTGGCAGGTAAAGGGAGAGTCAACAAGGGGGCGCTCGGTAACAACCGGGGGCTCAGTAGCGCTGGTTCAGGTATCCCAGCAGCTCGTCGTGGAGCAGGCCGTTGGACGCGGCCGCGTTGCCGCTGTGGGGGCCCGGGCGGGCGTCGAGGCCGGTGAAGGTGCCGCCCGCCTCGGTGACGACGATGGCGGTGGCGGCCATGTCCCACAGGGACAGCTCCGGCTCGGCGCACATGTCGACGGCGCCTTCCGCGACCATCATGTACGGCCAGAAGTCGCCGTACGCGCGCGTGCGCCACACCTCGCGGGTCAGGTCCAGGAAGCCGTCCAGGCGGCCCTGCTCCTCCCAGCCGCTCAGTGAGGAGTACGCGAAGGAGGCGTCGGAGAGCTTGGAGACGCGGGAGACCTGCAGCCGGGAGGCCTTGGTGAGGCTGCGGCCGGAGAACGCGCCGTGGCCCTTCGCGGCCCACCAGCGGCGGCCGAGGGCGGGGGCGGACACGACGCCGACGACGGGCTGGAAGCCCCCCTCGCCGGCCTCCATCAGCGAGATGAGCGTGGCCCAGACGGGAACGCCGCGTACGTAGTTCTTGGTGCCGTCGATCGGGTCGATCACCCAGCGGCGGGGGCCGGTGCCCTCGACGCCGTACTCCTCACCGAGGATCGCGTCCCTGGGGCGGGCGCGCCCGAGGTGGCCGCGGATGAGTTCCTCCGCGGCCTTGTCCGCCTCGCTCACCGGGGTCATGTCCGGTTTGGTCTCGACCTTGAGGTCGAGGGCCTTGAACCGGTCCATCGTCGCGGCGTCGGCGGCGTCGGCGAGGACGTGGGCGAGACGCAGGTCGTCGAGGTAGTCGGGCATGCAACGAACCTATCTGCCGAGGTGGCGATGGGGCTACCGGGGGTTTGTGGGGGAGTCGGAAGTGCTCTCGGGCTTGGTGTGGAGGATGTCGCGTGCCTGCTCCGCGGCGCGGGTGGAGCTCTCGGAGACGAAGTCGAGGAAACGGGCGATGTTCTCGAGGCGTGCGGCGGCCGGGGTGCCGGGGCCGAGGATGCCGACGCCCTGCCGCGCGGTCTCGACGACCTTGGCGATGGCCTGTGCGCTGGCCATCATCGACCGGTACCAGATGTCGTCGTCGACGATGTAGCGCTCGCGGCGGCCCTGGTCGGCCTCCCGGCGGAGGAAGCCCTGGCTGTCGAGGAACGTGACCGCCTTGGACACCGAGGCCGGGCTGACCTGGAGGCGCTCGGCCAGTTCGGACGCGGTGAGGCTGCCGGAGTCGGTCATGCAGAGGCAGGCCAGCACGCGGGACATCATCTTCGGCATGCCCGACGCCATCATGACGGTGGTGAACGTCTCCTCGTACTCGCGTACGGCCTCGGCGTCCCGTCCGTCGGACTGCGGGCGGGCCTTCGGGTCCCGTTGCGCGGGCTGCTTGCGGCGGGTGCGGCGTTCCGTGGCGCGATGGGCCAGGTCGGCGCGGTAGGCCGTGGGGCCGCCGTTGCGCATGACCTCGCGGGTGATCGTCGAGGTCGGGCGGTCCAGGCGCCGGGCGATCTCCGCGTAGGCGAGGCCGTCGGCGAGTCCCAGCACGATCTGCTGGCGCTCTTGCTGAGTGAGTCTGCCTCCCGGCATCGCGGCCTCCTTTGTGGTGCGTGATGTCCGCACCATAGCGTTCATCTTCATTTCATTGCAACGGAATGAGTGGTGGTGTTGCGTTAGGCGGCAGGGTCGTTGCAATGAAATGTCTGCTCTGAGCTGCCAGGACTGGCCTTGCGTGCAACGAAGTTGTTGCCTGCTGCGTGAATGCAACGTAGCTTTTCCATCGTTGGAAACTACGGAACGAAGTCACGTCAAGGAGAGCAACGATGCAGAAGTTCGACAGCCCCGCCCCCGTCTCGGCCGTCCTCGACATCCCCGCCGGACGCATCCGCCTCATCGCCGCCGACCGGACCGACACCACCGTCGAGGTCCTGCCCGCGGACCCCGCCAAGAGCCGCGACGTCAAGGCGGCGGAGCAGATCGAGATCACCCACCACGACGGCGCCCTGCGGATCGAGGCCCCCGCGGCGAAGAACCGCATCCTCGGCTCCTCCGGATCCGTCGAGGTCACCGTCCAGCTGCCTGCCGGATCCCGCGTCCAGGCCAAGGCCGCCGCCGCCGACCTGCGCGGCGTCGGACGGCTCGGCGACGTCGAGTTCGACGCCGCGCAGGGCACGATCAAGCTCGACGAGACCGGCAGCGCCCGCCTCACCCTGCTCGCCGGCGACATCCTGGTCGGCCGCCTGGGCGGCCCCGCCGAGATCAGCACCCAGAAGGGTGACCTCCGCATCGCCGAGGCCGTGACCGGCGCCGTCGCACTGCGCACCGAACAGGGCGACATCACGGTCGACGCCGCCCACGGCGTCTCCGCCGCCCTCGACGCCGGCACCGGCCACGGCCGGATCCACAACGCCCTCAAGAACACCGACGGCGCCGCCGGCCTGACCATCCACGCCACCACCGCCCACGGCGACATCACCGCCCGCAGCCTCTAGAACCCCACCGCCCGTCCGAAGGAGCACCTCTCATGACCGATCTGGCCATCGCGGCGAACGGGCTGCGGAAGTCCTACGGCGACAAGACCGTCCTGGACGGCGTCGACCTGGCCGTCCCGGAAGGAACGATCTTCTCCCTCCTCGGCCCGAACGGCGCCGGCAAGACCACCGCCGTCAAGATCCTCTCCACCCTCATCTCGCCGGACCCGACCAGCGGCGAGATCCGGGTCGGCGGCCACGACCTCACCGCCGACCCGCAGGCCATACGCGCCGCGATCGGCGTGACCGGTCAGTTCTCCGCGGTCGACGGTCTGATCACCGGCGAGGAGAACATGCTCCTCATGGCGGACCTGCACCACCTGCCCAGACGCGAGGGACGCCGCGTCGCCGCCGAGCTGCTGGAGCGCTTCGACCTCGCCGACGCGGCGAAGAAGCCCGCATCCACCTACTCCGGCGGCATGAAACGCCGCCTCGACATCGCCATGACCCTGGTCGGCGGCCCCAGGATCATCTTCCTCGACGAACCCACCACCGGCCTCGACCCCCGCGCCCGCCACACCATGTGGCAGATCATCCGCGACCTCGTCACCGGCGGCGTCACCGTCTTCCTCACCACCCAGTACCTCGAGGAGGCCGACGAACTCGCCGACCGCATCGCCGTCCTCCACAACGGCACCCTCGCCGCCGAAGGCACCGCCGAGGAACTCAAGCGCATCGTCCCCGGCGGACACGTCCGGCTCCGCTTCACCGACCCCGCCGCCTACCGGAACGCCGTCACCGCCCTGGGCGACACCACTCGCGACGACGAAGCCCTCGCCCTCCAACTCCCCAGCGACGGCAGCCAGCGCGCACTGCGCACCATCCTCGACCGTCTCGACGCCGCAGGGGTCGAAGCGGACGAACTGACCGTGCACACCCCCGACCTCGACGACGTGTTCTTCGCCCTGACGGGCACCACTGACCAGCCCAAGGAGACGGCCCGATGACCTCCCTCTCGCTCGCCGTGCGCGACTCGGCCACCATGCTGCGCCGCAACCTGCTGCACGCCCGGCGCTACCCGTCCCTCACGCTGAACCTGCTGCTCACGCCGATCATGCTGTTGCTGCTCTTCGTCTACATCTTCGGCGACACCATGAGCGCGGGCATCGGCGGTGGCGGTCCGGACCGCTCCGCGTACATCGCCTTCGTGGTCCCCGGCCTGCTGCTGATGACCATCGGCAGCACCACGATCGGCACCGCGGTCTCCGTCTCCAACGACATGACCGAGGGCATCATCGCCCGCTTCCGGACCATGGCCATCCACCGCGGCTCGGTCCTCATCGGGCACGTCATCGGCAGCGTGCTGCAGGCGGTCATCAGCGTGGTGCTCGTCGGCGCCGTCGGTGTGGCCATCGGCTTCCGCTCCACCGACGCCACCGTCGTGGAGTGGCTCGCGGCCTTCGGACTGCTCGTGCTGTTCGCGACCGCGCTCACCTGGATCGCGGTCGGCATGGGCCTGGTCAGCCCGAACGCCGAGGCCGCCGGCAACAACGCGATGCCCCTCATCCTGCTGCCGCTGCTGTCCAGCACCTTCGTCCCGCTCGACGCGATGCCGGGCTGGTTCCAGCCGATCGCCGAGTACCAGCCGTTCACCCCGGCCATCGAGACCCTGCGCGGCTTGCTGCTCGGCACCGGGATCGGCCACAACGGATGGCTCGCCCTCGCCTGGTGCCTCGGCCTCGCCGTGCTCGGCTACTTCTGGTCGGCCTCGAAGTTCAACGACGACCCGAAGTAGCCCCGGGTCAACGCCGCGCGGCAAGGCCGTAGCCCACCGGGCCAACGACCCCGCGCGGCAAGGCCGTAGGCCTCCGGGCCGAACCCACGCGGCAAGGCCGTAGCCCACCCGGTCAACGACCTCGCGCGGCAAGGCCGTAGGCCTCCGGGCCGATCCCGCGCGGTAAGGCCGTAGCCCACCCGGCCAACGGCCCCGCGCGGCAAGGCCGAGCCCACCCGGCCAACGACCCCGCGCGGCAAGGCCGAAACGCGCCCCCAAGCGCGCTCGCGAACCCTTGACAGTGGTTGCACGCGCGTCAAATCTGGGCGCAGACCGCTCGCCCCAAGGGGAGGCGAAGATGCCTGCAGCGCGGGAATCTCTACTGGACGCCGCGTACACGGCGCTGGTGCGCCGGCCGTGGTCGGCCGTACGGATGGTGGACGTGGCCGCGGCGGCCGGAGTGTCCCGGCAGACGCTGTACAACGAGTTCGGCAGCAAGGACGGCCTCGCCCGGGCGCTCGTCAGGAGAGAGGCCGACGGATTTCTCGCCGGGGTGGACCGCGCCCTCACCGGGCCGAGCGATCCCCGCGACCGGCTCGCCGCCACCGCCGAGTGGACCGCTTCGGCCGCCCGGGAGAACCTCCTCGTCCGCGCCATGCTCACCGGCTGCTGGAGCGAGCGGCTGCCCGCCCCGGCCCTGACGGCCGTGCCGTCCACCTCTGCCGTGCCGGCCCAGCGCCGCGCCGACGGGCCGCTGCCCTCACCCGGCGACTTCGTCGCCCTCGTCCGCGACCGGGCCGTCGGCCTCCTGGCCGGCCCCGGCACGGCCAAGTCCGACTCCGCCGACCTGGCCCGCTCCTGCGAACTCGCCGTCCGGCTGGCCCTGTCGTGCGTGGCCGCACCACCCGGCGAGGGCGGCGTCGCCGACCTGGTCCGCAGCGCCCTTCAGCGGCAGGCGAGGTGACGAAGCGTCAGTGCGCCGATCCCGACAACTGCAGCCCGACCACGCCGATGATGACGAGACTGATCGACACGATCTTCAGCGTGGACACCACGTCGCCCAGGAAGATCATGCCGTAGATGGCCGTTCCCGCAGCCCCGATGCCGGTCCACACCGCGTACGCGGGACCCACGTCGAGCCGTCTCAGCGCCAGGGTCAGCAGTCCGAAGCTGCCGAGGGCGAAGATGCAGAACGCGACCGTCGGCCACAGCCGGGTGAAGCCGTGCGACAGCTTCAGACACACCGCGAAGCCGGTCTCGAGCAACCCGGCCACGATGACCAGCAGCCACGCCATGAGTCGTCCTCCCGTATCCCACGTTCAGTGACCGCTTCGTCGGTTCCGTCGCGCTCGTCAGGCTTTGGCCAGGCTCGCGTCCGGCTTGGGTGCGATTATGCACTTACCGTCCGCACGCCAGGACAAACAACGCGGAGGTCAGTCGCCTTCCTTGCGCTCGCGCGTGGCCAGCAGCCGGCGCAGCGAGTACAGCCGCGCCGGATCCGCGTGCCCCTCGGCCACCCACGCGTCCAGCGCGCAGTCCGGCTCGTCGTGGCTGCACGCGCGCGGACAGCCCTCGGTGCCCGGCTCCAGGTCGGGGAAGGCGTGGATGACCCGGGACGGGTCCACATGGTTGAGGCCGAAGGACCGCAGGCCCGGGGTGTCGATCACCCAGCCGTCGCCGCCCGACAGGGGCAGCGCCAGCGCCGAGGTCGTGGTGTGCCGGCCGCGGCCCGTCACCGCGTTCACATGGCCCGTCGTACGCCGCCGCTCCTCGGGCACCAGCGCGTTCACCAGGGTCGTCTTGCCGACCCCGGAGTGGCCGACGAACGCGGTGATCTTGCCGTCGAGCTGCTCCCGCACCCGGGCGAGGGCGACCCCGCTCTCCAGTTCCGCGCGGCTGGTGACCACGTAGGGGATGTCGAGGTCGCCGTACAGCTCCAGCAGTTTCTCCGGCGGGGCGAGGTCCGACTTGGTCAGCACCAGCAGCGGATCCAGGCCACCGTCGTAGGCCGCGACCAGACAGCGGTCGATCAGCCGGGGGCGGGGCTCCGGGTCGGCGAGGGCGGTGACGACTGCCAGTTGGTCGGCGTTGGCGACGACCACCCGCTCGAACGGATCGTCGTCGTCGGCCGTGCGGCGCAGTACGGACGTGCGCTCCTCGATGCGCACGATCCTCGCCAGGGTGTCCTTCTTGCCCGTCAGGTCACCGACGAGAGCCACGCGGTCGCCGACCACCGCTGCCTTGCGGCCCAGCTCGCGGGCCTTCATCGCCAGGACCACGCGGTCCTCGACGAGGCAGGTCAGACGGCCCCGGTCGACGGTGAGGACCAGGCCCTCGGCGGCGTCCTCGTGCTTGGGGCGGATGTTCGTCCGGGGCCGGGTGTTCCGGCGGCCCGGACGGGTGCGGATGTCGTCCTCGTCGGTGTGCTTGCCGTAGCGCCGCATGACGTGATCCCCGCGTCCTACGCCCCGAGCATCCCGGTCCACAGATCGGGGAAGTCGGGCAGCGTCTTGGCCGTCGTCGCGACGTTCTCGATCTGCACGCCCTCCACCGCGAGTCCGATGATCGCGCCGGCTGTGGCCATGCGGTGGTCGTCGTAGGTGTGGAAGATCCCGCCGTGCAGCCGGCGGGGGCGGATGTGCAGACCGTCGGCGGTCTCCGTGACGTCGCCGCCGAGTTCGTTGATCTCCTTGGTCAGCGCGGCCAGCCGGTCCGTCTCGTGCAGCCGCAGGTGGGCCACGCCGCGCAGCGTCGACGGGGAGTCCGCGAGGGCCGCGACCGCCGCGATGCCCGGGGTCAGCTCGCCGACCTCGCCCAGGTCGACGTCGATGCCGTGGATCGAACCGGAGCCGGTGAACACCAGCCCGTACTCGGTCAGTTCGCAGGAGCCGCCCATCTCGGTGAAGATCTCGCGCAGCCGGTCGCCGGGCTGGGTGGTGCGCGAGGGCCAGTCCGGGACGACGACCTTGCCGCCGGTCACCAGGGCCGCTGCGAGAAACGGCTGTGCGTTGGACAGGTCCGGCTCGATGACCAGGTCGCGGCCGAGCAGGGCCCCCGGCGAGACCCGCCAGACGTTCGGCTCGCCGCCCGACTCGGGCGTGTCCACCTGGGCGCCGACCGCGCGCAGCATGTCGACGGTCATGCGGATGTGCGGCATGGAGGGCAGCGTGGCGCCGGTGTGGCGGACCTCGACGCCCTGGTTGAAGCGCGGCCCGGACAGCAGCAGGGCGCTCACGAACTGGGACGAGGAGGAGGCGTCGACGGCGACCGTGCCGCCTTCGAGGGCGCCGTTGCCGTGCACGGTCATCGGCAGGGCGCCGCGGCCGTCGTCGTCGATACGGGCGCCGAGCTGACGCAGCGCGTCGATGACGCCGTTCAGCGGACGCTCGTAGGAACGGGGGTCGCCGTCGAACCGGACGGGGCCGTCGGCGAGCGCGGCGACCGGCGGCAGGAACCGCATCACCGTGCCGGCGTTGCCGACGTCGACCGCGGCCGGGCCGCGCAGGCCCGAGGGGATCACCCGCCACGCCTCGCCGGTGCCGTCGGGGCCCACGCCTTCCTCGATCTCGATGCCCATCGCGCGCAGCGCCCCCGCCATCAGCAGGGTGTCCCGGGAGCGCAGGGGGCGGCGCAGCCAGCCGGGCTCGGAGGCGAGGGAGGCGAGGACCAGGGCACGGTTGGTGACCGACTTGGACCCGGGCACGTGGACCGTCGCGTCGACGGCTCCGCTCGCGTGCGGGGCGGGCCAGAGGGCGGTGTCTGCGGTGTTCGGGGCCATGGCCCCACTTTATAAGCCAGCCGACTTCCGAGTGCGGCGCCGTCGGCGCCGGTCGCGCCCGCGTGGTGGAGCCGCACACCACGGGGGCCACGCGCCCCTCGGGCCGGCCGTCACATCTCCAGCAGCCAGCGCCCGCCGCCGATCAGCGAGCACAGCGACACCGCGTGGAAGAGGAAGAACCACAGCCCCGCCGGTACGTGCGTCAGCCGCGACAGCTGGTCCGCGTCCGAGTCGCCGGCCCCGCCCCGGGCCCGCTTCGCCTGGAGTTCGAAGGCCGGGCGGACTCCGCCGATCAGCAGGAACCACACCACCGCGTACGCGAACGCCGCCTGGACCTGGGGCCCGGCCAGCCAGGACACCAGCACGAACAGACCGCCGGTGACGAGCATGGTCAGGGCGCCGTAGGCGTTGCGGATCATCACGAGCATGGCCAGGAGCAGGGCCGTGGCCAGCCACAGCAGCAGGGTGATGCGGCCGCCGCCCAGCAGGGCCGCGCCGCCGAGGCCCAGCAGGGGCGGGGCGGTGTAGCCCGCGGCGGCGGTGAGGATCATGCCGATGCCGTGCGGCTTGCCGCGGCTGACGGTCAGGCCGCTGGTGTCCGAGTGCAGGCGTATGCCGGTGAGGGTGCGGCCGGTGAGCAGGGCCACGAGCCCGTGACCGCCCTCGTGGGCAATGGTGATGGCGTTGCGGGAGATGCGCCACAGGCCGGGCGGGATCACCACGGCGAGCGCGGCGCCCAGAGTCGCGATCACCACCCACAGATCGGGGTCGGGCTGCGTGCCGGACACCTCGTCCCAGAGGGAGGCGAGCGAGGCGGTTGCGGTGCTGTCCATGTAAGGCGTTGGCTCCCTGTGGGCGATCCAATGGGTGCGGCGCGCAGCGCCGTCGTTGAGGGGTGGTGGTCGGGCGGCGGGTGGGCCTGGCAGTGTGGCACGTATGTGCGGACGGTATTCAGCGAGTCGTAGGCCAGAGGATCTCGCAGGAATCTTTGAGATCGAGAAGTGGGAGCCCGAGGAGACCCTCGCGCCGGACTACAACGTGGCACCCACCAAGGAGGTCTACGCCGTCCTGGACCGCCCCCTGAAAGACGCGGACGACCCGCGGCCGGTTCGGCAGCTGCGCACGCTGAAGTGGGGACTCGTCCCGTCCTGGTCGAAGACCCCCGAGGGCGGCGCCCGGATGATCAACGCCCGCGCGGAGACCGTCCACGAGAAGCCGTCCTACCGCCGCGCCTTCACCTCCCGGCGCTGCATCCTGCCCGCCGACGGCTACTACGAGTGGGTCACCGGCACCCAGGAGCGCGAGCTGGAGGTCGAGGGCAAGAAGAAGCGGCCCCGCAAGCAGCCGTACTTCGTGACACCGGCCGACGGGTCGGTCTTCGCGATGGCCGGGCTGTACGAGTTCTGGCGCGACAGGACCCTGCCGGACGATCACCCGCAGGCCTGGTGGGTGACCTGCTCGGTCATCACCACGGAGGCCGAGCAGAGCCCCCTCGCGGTGTCCCCGGCCGACGGGCCGCGGGCGCTCGCCGAGATCCACCCCCGGATGCCGCTGATGCTGACGCCCGACCGCTGGGACGCCTGGCTGGACCCGTCCCGCACGGACGCCGACGACCTGCGCGAGCTGCTCGCCCCGCCGCCCGGCGGGCTGATGCGGGCCTACCCCGTCGCCACGGCCGTCAGCAACGTCCGCAACAACGGGCCGGAGCTGCTGAAGGAGCTGGAGGGGCCCGAAGAGGGCACACTCTTCTGACGTGACGCATGTGACGAAGACGGCCCCCACGAGCACCGAGACCGTCGAGACCGACGCCGGAACCGCCCGTATCACCTGGCACGAGGCGAAGAAGGCCCGGCTGGTCCTCGCCGTCAGTCACGGCGCGGGCGGCGGCATCGAGGCCCGCGACCTGACCGCCCTGGCCGAGGCCCTGCCCGCCCACGGCGTGACCGTCGCCCGGGTGGAGCAGCCCTGGCGGGTGGCCGGGAAGAAGCTGGCACCCGCGCCCGGGACCCTGGACACCGGCTGGCGCGGCATCTGGCCCGCGCTGGCGGAGTCCGGGCTGCCGGTGATCTCCGGAGGGCGCAGCGCCGGGGCCCGGGTGGCCTGCCGCACCGCGACCGAGCTGGGCGCCCACGCCGTGCTCGCGCTCAGCTTCCCGCTGCACCCGCCGGGCAAGCCGGAGAAGTCCCGCGCCGACGAGCTGCTGGGCTCCGGGGTGCCCACCCTGGTCGTGCAGGGCGGCAACGACCCGTTCGGGAAGCCGGCGGAGTTCCCCGAGGGGACGTACGCGCTCGTGGAGATCCCGTACGGGGATCACGGCTTCGCCGTGCCGAAGCGTGCGGACATCTCGCAGGACGAGGCCGTGGCAGTCATCACGGACGCGGTCGTGGAGTGGACGGGGTCACTCGGGTAAAGCTTCGGGAATGCCGGGGCGGCGGTCACTGTTGTGCGGGACGTACGTGCTGGAGACCAGCGCCGACGTCGTAGGAGAGGGAGTCCGCCGCATGGGTTCGACCATCTGCCCGACCCGCAGCAGCCGCGCCGACCTGGACTGGACGGTGCTGCACGCGGCCAGGACCGCCCCTGTCCGGGCGGCGGGCGGACCGGATCGTCGTCTATCCTCCGATTCGGGTGAGACCGGTCTCGGTCTCACGAGAACACTCGAGGAGGTGGGTCCGGTCACTGGGACCGACGCAGGGGCCGACAACGGCCGGTCGGAGCAGCCCGAGAGCCAGGGCGGCACGGGCGCGGAGACGGCCGCGGAGCGCAGCGCGCGCTTCGAGCGGGACGCGCTCGAGTTCCTCGACCAGATGTACTCGGCCGCGCTGCGCATGACGCGCAACCCGGCCGACGCCGAGGACCTGGTGCAGGAGACGTACGCCAAGGCGTACGCGTCCTTCCACCAGTTCCGCGAGGGCACCAACCTCAAGGCGTGGCTGTACCGGATCCTCACCAACACCTTCATCAACTCGTACCGCAAGAAGCAGCGCGAACCTCAGCGCTCCGCGGCCGAGGAGATCGAGGACTGGCAGCTCGCCCGCGCCGAGTCGCACATGTCGACGGGCTTGCGCTCCGCGGAGTCGCAGGCGCTCGACCACCTGCCCGACTCGGACGTGAAGGAAGCGCTCCAGACGATCCCCGAGGAGTTCCGCATCGCGGTCTACCTGGCGGATGTCGAGGGCTTTGCCTACAAGGAGATCGCCGACATCATGGGGACACCCATCGGTACGGTGATGTCCCGGCTGCACCGGGGCCGCCGTCAGCTGCGCGGCATGCTGGAGGACTACGCCCGTGACCGCGGGATGGTCCCGGCCGGCGCCGGAGAGTCGAACGAAGCGAAAGGCTCGGGGTCATGAGCTGCGGAGAGCCGCACGAGACGGATTGCAGCGAAATCCTCGATCATCTCTACGAGTTCCTCGACCGTGAGATGCCGGACTCGGACTGCGTGAAGTTCGAGCACCACTTCGAGGAGTGCTCGCCCTGCCTCGAGAAGTACGGGCTCGAGCAGGCCGTGAAGAAGCTCGTCAAGCGCTGCTGCGGGCACGACGACGTGCCGGGTGACCTGCGGGACAAGGTCATGGGGCGGATCGACCTGATCCGCTCCGGCCAGGCCGTCCCCGAGCAGGACATCACGGCCTCGCCCGCCACGCCCCAGGAGTCCTGACACTCCCGCGCCTTTGGACCCACCCCGCCTCTGCGGGGTCAGTCCCCCCCGAACACGTCACTCGAACGTGCTAAACCGCGGGCTATCGACCCGCGGAACCCCCTGCCGCCGTCCTAGGCTCCGATGCCTGACGGACATGGCCGGGGGAGGGGCTCATGGAAGCGGTACCGGCACGGGCACGTGTCTACATCGCCTGTGTCGCCGTGGCCGCGCTGCTCTGCCTGCTGCCGCTGCCGGGCGTCCGCACGCCCTGGTGGGCGGCCGCGCTGCTCGCGGCGCTGTACGCGGTGTGCGAGCGCGTGGCCAGGTCCCGGTTCGTGGGGATCTCCCACCCGGCCGGGACCTTCTACCCCGTCCTGCTCGCCGGCGCCTTCCTGTTGCCGGCGAGCGCCGCCGCGCTGGTGGTCGTGCCCGGCGCGCTGCTCTCCCAGGTCGCGCAGCGGCCCGTGGCGCTGCGGCGGGTCTGGCGGGCCGCCCAGCTCGTCCTCGGCGTGTGGGCCGCGGCCGAGGTGCACCGGCTGCTCGGCGGGCGCGACGCGGTCGCGGCGGGCGACGTCCCGTACGCCCTCGGCCCGGCCGGAGCGGCCGTGCTGGCGTTCTGCCTGGTGCTCGCGCTGCTCGACGCCGGCATCCTGGCCCTGGCGGAACGGGTGCCGGTACGGCGGGCCTGGCGCGGCCTGGTGGCCCGCTCGCTCGCGCCGATCGCCGTGCACGGCCTCGCCGGGCTGATGATGGCCGTCCTCTGGCGCAGCCCCTACGGCCCCGTCTCCGCGCTGCTCGTCCTGCTGCCCATGTGCGTCTCGTGGTGGGCGTTCGCGCAGTACCACCGGGAACGCGCCGCCCATCAGGCGACCATCCGGGCGCTGGTGCAGGCCGTCGACATCAAGGACGGCTACACCCGCGGGCACAGCGAGCGCGTCGGGCAGGCCTCCATGATGATCGCGCGCGAGCTGGGCATGGCCGACGAGCGCGTGGAGGTGCTCCGCTTCGCCGGGATCCTGCACGACGTCGGCAAGCTGGGCGTGCCCACCCGGCTGCTCAGAAAGGACGGGCCACTGACACCCGAGGAGCGGCGGGTGATCGAGCTGCACCCCGAGTACGGGCACGAGATGGTGCGCGGCATCGGCTTCCTCGGCGAGGCCCGCGCCGCCGTGCTGCACCACCACGAGCGGCTCGACGGCAGCGGGTACCCCTATGGCCTGGTGGGCCGTCAGATCCCGGAGTCCGCACGGGTGGTGGCCGTCGCGGACGCCTTCGACGCCATGACCTCCACCCGCAGCTACAGCAGGGCCCGGCCCGTCTCCGTGGCCCTGGCGGAGCTGGAGCGGTGCGCGGGCAGCCAGTTCGACCCGGTGATGGTCGCGGCGCTCGTCGAGGCCGTCGGGCGCGCGGGATGGCACCCCGCGGTGACCGCCGACGACGAGGAGACCCGCCCGTCCCGCGTGCCCCCGCCCGGCACCCGCCTGGCCGGCCGTCCGGGAGCACACCGATGAGCGCCTACCGGCCGCCCCCGCTCCTCACCCTCGTCCACGCCTGCGCCGCCCTCTTAGCGACCGGCTCCCTCGTCGTCACCCTCCACCACGGCCTGGAGGAACGCCGGGTCGCCCTCGCCTTCGGCGTCCTCGTCACCGTCGGCGAGCTCACCCGGCGCAACGGCGCCCGAGTCCGGGAACCGGCACCCCTCGGGGCCGCCGCCGCCCTCTCCTACGCCCTGCTCGGCGAGGCCGGCGGACGGGCCAGCCACCACGGCCCCGCCCAGGTCGTCACCGTCGTACTGATCGCCTCCCTGCTCGGCAGCGTCCCGCATGTCGCACGCGGGCAGGGGCCCACCCTCGACCACCTCGCCCGCCGCGTGCTCACCGTCGGATTCGTCGCCGTCTGCTTCCAGCCCCCGTACAGCCGGGGCATGTTCGACGACTGGGGCGGTCCCGCCTACGCCCTGCTCCTCCTCGCGCTGCTGTCCCTGACCGCGCTGTGCGACGCGGTGCTCGCCGCCGCCCTGGCCCACACCCGCACCGGCTGGCCCTTCGGGCCGGTACTGCGGGACGAGATGCGGGCCGTGTACGGCATCGGGTCCGCCGTCATCGCCACCGGGGCGGTGATGGCGCTGGCGGTCGCCGTGGTGGGGCTGTGGGCGCTGCCCGTGTTCTCCGTGCCGCTGCTGCTCGCCCAGATGGCGTTCCGCCGGTACGCCGCCGTCCGGGCGACCTACCGGCAGACCATCGCCTCCCTCGCCCGGGCCACCGAGGTCGCCGGATACACCCCGGCCGGGCACGCCCGGCGCGTCGCCGTGGTCAGCAAGGCGGTGGGGCGCGACCTGGGCCTGACCCAGCCCGAGCTCGCCGTCCTCGAGTACGCCGCGCTCATGCACGACATCGGCCAGCTCAGCCTCGTCGACCCCGTTCCGGCGGGTGCCACCGCCGCGCTGCCCGTCGCGGAGCAGCGGCGGATCGCCCTGCTCGGCGGAGCCGTCGTACGGCAGACGGGCGTCGACGAGGCGGTGGCCGTGGTCGTGGAGCGGCAGGCCGACCCCTACGCCGAGCAGCCGCTCGCCGCGCGAATCGTCCGGGCCGTGAACGCGTACGAGGAGAAGTCCCGGGAAGGAGGGCCCGGCGGGCCGCTGACGGCGCTGGAGGAACTCCGGCTCGCCACCGCCGGGACGTACGCCCCGGAGGTGGTGGAATCACTGGCCCGGGTACTGGCAAGGAGCAGTCTGACCCTGCCCGTGGCTGGGTAACCCATGGGTAATGAGCGCCCTCGAGGCCGTACATGGTTGGATGCGAAGGAGAAGGTGTCCGGGGGCTCGAAACACAGCTACGGCCAGCCCACCGCACGGAACTGGCAGGCGGGAATCGTGAGGATCTTCGGCAAGGGACGGCACCGGCCCTCCGCCTCCTGGCGGCAGGCCACGGACCGGGCGTTCACCCTCATCGGCGACGGCCGGTACGAGGACGCAGGCGCACTGCTGACACGTGCCGCCGATCTGGAGCCCTGGCTTTCCGAGTCCTGGTTCAACCTCGCGCTGCTGCACAAGTTCCGGCACGACTGGGAGCAGGCGCGGGCGGCCGGACTCAGGGCCGTGGCGCTGCTCGACCGGGACGCCGGCGCCCCCGACTGGTGGAACGTCGGCATCGCCGCGACCGCGCTCCAGGACTGGCCGCTGGCCCGGCGCGCCTGGCAGGCCTACGGGCTGCGGGTGCCGGGGGCGGCCAACGACTCCGGTGAACCCCTCGGCATGGACCTCGGCAGCGCGGCCGTACGGCTGTCCCCGGAGGGCGAGGCCGAGGTCGTGTGGGGGCGCAGGCTGGACCCCGCGCGGATCGAGGTGCTGTCCATCCCGCTGCCGTCCTCCGGGCGGCGCTGGGGAGAGGTCGTCCTGCACGACGGGGTGCCGCACGGCGAGCGGACGACCGCCGCCGGGCACACGTACCCGGTGTTCGACGAGATCGAGCTGTGGGCGCCGTCGCCCGTGCCGACGTGGGTGGTGCTGCTGGAGGCGGCGACCGAGGCGGACCGGGACGCGCTGGAGCAGCTGGCCGCGGACGCCGGGTTCGCCGCGGAGGACTGGTCCTCGTCGGTGCGGTTGCTGTGCCGGATGTGCTCGGAGTCACGGATGCCGTCGGACGAGGGCGACGGGGAGCATCTCGACCCGCACGATCACAGTGAGCCGGGGCATCCGGGGCCGCTGGGGCACCGGACGGACGGGCAGCTGTGGGTCCCCGAGCGGGAGTGCGGGCTGGCTGCGCCGGCTGCGCTGGTCCGGGGGCTTCTGGACGGGTGGGTCGCCGACAGCCCGGATTCTCGCGACTGGCGGGATCTGGAAGAGGTCTGTTAGCGCCGTTGCCGGGTGCGGCTGCGTCGTGGTTGTTCGCGCAGTTCCCCGCGCCCCTGAGGGGGCGCCTTCCCCGTACCCTGTATGAGCATCCCGGGTTGGATTTGTTCAGGAAGGCGTACGGACGTCATGGCTCAGCAGGACACCGATCAGCAGCGCGCGGGCGTGCTCCCCGTCGATGACGAGGGGTACGTGATCGACACGCAGGACTGCGAGGAGCGCGAGGCTGCCTGGCGGGAGCGGGGGACCTCGCGGCCGATCACGGTCGTCGGGAACCCGGTGCTGCACAAGGAGTGCAAGGACGTCACCGACTTCGGCGACGAGTTCCAGCAGCTCGTCGCGGACATGTTCGCCAGCCAGCGCACCGCCGAGGGCGTGGGCCTCGCCGCCAACCAGATCGGCGTCGACGCGAAGGTCTTCGTCTACGACTGCCCCGACGACGAGGGCGTCCGGCACACCGGCGTCGTCTGCAACCCCAGGCTCGTCGAGCTGCCCGCCGACAAGCGCCGCCTGGACGACAGCAACGAGGGCTGTCTGTCGGTGCCCACGGCGTACGCGCCGCTCGCCCGGCCCGACTACGCCGAGGTGACCGGGCAGGACGAGAAGGGCAACCCGATCAAGGTGCGCGGCACCGGATACTTCGCACGGTGTTTGCAGCACGAGACGGATCACCTGTACGGCTACCTCTACATCGACCGGCTCTCCAAGCGCGAACGCAAGGACGCGCTGCGGCAGATGGCCGAGAACGAGCCCCGCTACCCGGTCGTGGCCAACGACTGAGACCTCAGCCGCACCGGGCGCACGGCGTCTGTTCGGGTTTCCCACCCGAACGGGCGCCGTTCGTCTGTTCCGTTCGCCTGTCCGTCGCACGTTCGATCGCATCTGCTCTTCAGGTGATCCCCCAGTAGCCACACAACGGGATGTTCCCGGCACTGTGGGGTAGTGAATGAAGCAAATGCGTTCCCAGAACGGTCAGTTGTAGTGCTGAATGGGATGAGCGGGGTATGCAACGGCGCACGCCCGGCACGAAGGGAGGGGCGCTCGCGCCGACTGGCGGCTGAGAGGGGTTAGTTCGTGCATGCTTTGTCACACGGCACCACACCGACACCGGTCACGATCGCAGTTCCACCTTCGCTCTCTCTCCCGGTGATCGAGGCGGAGTTTCCCCGGCAACTCCACCCGTATTGGCCCAAGTGTCAGGAGAAGACCCGGGCCTGGCTGCTCGAAAAGCGGCTCATGTCGGCGGACAAGGTGGAGGCATATGCCGACGGCCTTTGCTACACCGACCTCATGGCCGGGTACTACATCGGCGCCTCCGACGAGGTCATGCAGGCGATCGCCGACTACAGCGCGTGGTTCTTCGTCTGGGACGACCGTCACGACCGCGACATCGTGCACGGCCGTCCTGTCGCCTGGCGGCTCCTGAGGGACCGGCTGCACACGGCCCTCGACTCCCCCGAGGAGCACCTGCACCACGAGGACCCACTGGTCGCGGGGTTCGCCGACAGCGTGCTGCGGCTGTACGCGTTCCTGGGCCAGACGTGGAACCTCCGGTTCGCCCGGCACTTCCACGCGGTGATCGACGCCTATGACCGGGAGTTCCACAACCGCACCCAGGGCATCGTCCCGACGGTCGAGGAATACCTCCAACTGCGCCGGCTCACGTTCGCGCACTGGATATGGACGGATCTGCTGGAGCCGACCGCCGGCTGTGAATTCCCCGACGCCGTGCGGAACCACCCGGCGTATCGGCGGGCGGCGCTGCTCAGCCAGGAATTCGCCGCCTGGTACAACGATCTGTGCTCGCTCCCGAAGGAAATCGCGGGCGACGAGGTGCACAATCTCGGAATCAGCCTCATCACCCATGAGGGGCTGACTCTGGAACAGGCCGTCGCGGAAGTCAGGTGCCGAGTCGAGAAAACCATCACGGGTTTCCTCGAAGTCGAGCAGGAAGCGTTGCGGTTCGCCGACGACCTCGCCGACGGATCCGTGCGGGGAAAGGAATTGAGCGCCGCCGTGCGGGCCTGCCTGAGCAATATGCGGAACTGGTTCAGTTCCGTCTACTGGTTCCACCACGAGTCCGGCCGGTACATGGTCGACAGCTGGGACGACCGGTCCACGCCCCCGTACGTCAACAACGAAGCGGCAGGTGAGAAATGACCGTCGAGTCTGTGCAGCCCGAAACCCCGCCGGCCCTGGAGCTGCGGGAGCCGCCCCGGGCGGGCGGAGGCGTCCCCGTGCTCGGGCACGGCTGGAAGCTGGCCCGCGACCCGCTGGCCTTCATGTCCCGGCTGCGCGAGCACGGCGACGTCGTGCGGCTGAAGCTCGGGCCGAAGACGGTGTACGCGGTCACCACCCCGGCCCTGACCGGCGCCCTGGCGCTGAGCAACGACTTCATCATCGCCGGACCGTTGTGGGAGTCCCTGGAGGGTCTGCTCGGCAAGCAGGGCGTGGCCACGGCGAACGGCCCGCGCCACCGGCGCCAGCGGCGCACCATCCAGCCCGCCTTCCGGCTCGACGCCATCCCCGGCTACGGCCCGATCATGGAGGAGGAGGCACACGCGCTCGCCGAGCGCTGGAAGCCCGGCGAGACGATCGACTGCACGTCGGAGTCCTTCCGGGTGGCCGTGCGCATCGCGGCCCGCTGTCTGCTGCGCGGCGACTACATGGACGAACGGGCGGAGCGGCTGTGCGTCGCCCTCGCCACCGTCTTCCGCGGGATGTACCGGCGGATGGTGGTCCCGCTCGGACCGCTCTACAACCTGCCGCTCCCGGCCAATCGCGAATTCAACCGGGCCTTGGCCGATTTGCATCTCCTCGTCGACGAGATCGTCGCCGAGCGCCGGGCATCCGGTCAAAAGCCGGACGATTTGCTGACGGCATTGCTCGAGGCGAAGGACGAGAATGGCGACCCGATCGGGGAACAGGAGATCCACGATCAAGTCGTCGCGATCCTCACCCCCGGCAGCGAAACCATCGCCTCCACGATCATGTGGCTCTTGCATATGCTCGCGGAGCACCCCGAACACGCCGACCGGGTGCATGACGAAGTGCAAGCCGTCACCGGTGGGAGGCCGGTGGCATTCGCAGACGTCCGAGGACTCAGGCACACCAACAATGTCGTCGTCGAGTCCATGCGTTTGAGCCCGGCCGTCTGGATTCTCACCCGCCGGGCGGTGCGGGACACGGAACTCGGTGGATACAGTATTCCGTCCGGGGCGGACATCATCTACAGCCCGTACGCGATCCAGCGCGATCCGAAGTCGTACGAGCGGCACCTGGAGTTCGACCCCGACCGCTGGCTTCCGGACCGGGTCACCGACATCCCGAAGCACGCCATGAGCCCCTTCAGTGTGGGCAACCGCAAGTGCCCCAGCGACCACTTCTCGATGGCCCAGCTGACGCTGGTCACGGCGGCGCTGGCGACGAAGTACCGCTTCGAGCAGGTGCCGGGCTCGAAGGACGCCACCCGTGTCGGCATCACGCTGCGGCCGCACGACCTGCGGGTGCGGCCGGTGGCGAGGTGAGAATCCCCGGGCTCAGGCCGCCTCGGGGCCCCTGAACGTCCGCCGGTAGGCGTTCGGGGTCGTCCCCACCGCCCGGACGAAGTGGTGGCGCAGTGTGGCCGCGTTGCCGAACCCCGTTCGGCCGGCGATGGCGTCCATGGTCTCGTCCGTCGCCTCCAGCAGCCGCTGGGCCAGCAGCACGCGCTGGCGCAGGATCCAGCGGTAGGGAGTGGTCCCGGTCTCCTGCTGGAAGCGGCGGGCGAAGGTGCGCGGGGACATGTGGGCGTGGATGGCGAGCTGCTCGACGGTGACCTCCTCGTCGAGATGGCGCTCCATCCACGCCAGCACCTCGCCGATCGTGTCGCCCTCGGGGTGGGGGAGGGGGCGCTCGATGTACTGGGCCTGGCCGCCGTCGCGGTGCGGCGGCACCACCATCCGCCGGGCGATCTTGTTGGCGACCTCGGTGCCCTGCTCCTTGCGCACCAGGTGGAGGCAGGCGTCGATGCCGGCGGCCGTGCCGGCGGAGGTGATCACCGGGTCCTCGTCGACGTAGAGCACGTCCGGCTCGACGACCACGCCGGGGTACAGCCGGGCGAGGTCCGTCGCGTGCTTCCAGTGCGTGGCGCACCGGCGGCCGTCCAGCAGTCCGGCCGCGGCCAGCACGAAGACACCGGAGCAGACGCTCAGCACGCGCGCCCCGCGGTCGACCGCGCGGCGCAGCGCGTCCAGCAGCTCCGGCGGGAAGTCCCGGGACGCGTAGCTGTGCCCCGCGGGCACGGCGATCAGATCGGCCGTCTCCAGCCGCTCCAGACCGTGCTCCACCTGGAGCGAGAAGCCCGAGTTCATCCGCAGGACCGGGCCCTCGGCCGAGGCGACGGCGAAGTCGTAGACCGGCAGGCCCTCGTCGCTCCGGTCCGTGCCGAAGACTTCGCACACCACACCGAGTTCAAAGGGGTTCACGCCGTCGAGGAGGGCGACGGCCACGTTCTGCAGCATGGATCCAGTGTGCCTCGTCCTTGGCAGGAATTCGAGGGTCTACGGCAGTACTGCCACTGACGGTAAGGAGTAATCGGCGCGACAGTGGTGTCCATGAACACGAACCAGATCGAAGCACTCATCGGACTGTCCGCCACCTTCGGGATCCTGGTCCTCCTGATCCTCCCGTCCGTGATCGGCCTGGTGCGCGAGCGGCGCATCGACCGTCAGATCCGGGAGGCCCAGGAGGCCCGCGGAGAGCGTCCGGCTCAGAAGTCCTCGTCCAGGTCGACGGTGCCCTCCACCGCCACCTGGTACGCGGAGGGCCGCCGCTCGAAGAAGTTGGTCAACTCCTGAACCCCCTGGAGCTCCATGAACGAGAAGGGGTTCTCCGAGCCGTGGACCGGAGCGAAGCCCAGGCGGGTGAGCCGCTGGTCGGCGACGCACTCCAGGTACTGCCGCATCGACTCGGTGTTCATGCCCGGCAGGCCGTCACCGCACAGGTCGCGCGCGAACTGCAGCTCGGCCTCGACGGCCTCCCGGAGCATGTCCGTCACCTCCTGCTGGAGCCGGTCGTCGAACAGCTCCGGCTCCTCCTTGCGGACCGTGTCGACCACGTCGAAGGCGAAGGACATGTGCATCGTCTCGTCGCGGAACACCCAGTTGGTGCCGGTGGCCAGGCCGTGCAGCAGGCCCCGGCTGCGGAACCAGTAGACGTAGGCGAAGGCGCCGTAGAAGAACAGGCCCTCGATGCACGCGGCGAAGCAGATCAGGTTGAGCAGGAACCGGCGGCGGTCGGCCCGGGTCTCCAGCCGGTCCAGCTTCTCCACCGAGTCCATCCACTTGAAGCAGAACGACGCCTTCTCGCGGATGGACGGGATGTTCTCCACGGCGGCGAAGGCCGCAGTGCGGTCCTCCGGGTCGGGCAGATAGGTGTCGAGCAGCGTCAGATAGAACTGGACGTGCACGGCCTCCTCGAAGAGCTGACGGCTCAGATACAGCCGCGCCTCGGGGGAGTTGATGTGCTTGTACAGCGTCAGCACCAGGTTGTTCGCGACGATCGAGTCGCCCGTGGCGAAGAAGGCCACCAGCCGGCCGATCAGGTGCTGCTCCGCCGGTGACAGCTTGGCGAGGTCGGCGACGTCCGAGTGGAGGTCGACCTCCTCCACGGTCCAGGTGTTCTTGATGGCGTCCCGGTAGCGCTCGTAGAAGTCCGGGTAGCGCATGGGACGCAGGGTGAGCTCGAAGCCGGGGTCGAGAAGGTTCTGGGTGCTCATTACTGGCAGGCCTCGCAGGACTCGGGGTTTTCCAGGGAGCAGGCGACCGCTTCGGGATCCGGGGTGGCCTGCGCGGGGACGGTGGCCTGGGCGGCACGGGCGATGCGGGTCGCCGGGCGCGAGCGCAGGTAGTACGTGGTCTTCAGCCCGGACTTCCAGGCGTAGGCGTACATCGAGGAGAGCTTGCCGATGGTCGGCGTCTCCAGGAACAGGTTCAGTGACTGGGACTGGTCCAGGAACGGCGTCCTGGCCGCCGCCATGTCGATCAGGCCGCGCTGCGGGATCTCCCACGCCGTGCGGTAGAGGGCGCGCACGTCCTCGGGGATCCAGGCGAAGTCCTGCACCGAGCCGCTGGCCTCACGCAGGGCCTCCCGGCTGCGGGCGTCCCACACGCCGAGCCGCTTGAGCTCGTCCACCAGGTAGGAGTTGACCTGGAGGAACTCACCCGACAGCGTCTCGCGCTTGAACAGGTTGGACACCTGCGGCTCGATGCACTCGTACACGCCCGCGATCGAGGCGATGGTGGCCGTGGGGGCGATGGCGAGGAGCAGCGAGTTGCGCATGCCGGTCGTGGCGATGCGCTCGCGCAGCGCCGCCCAGCGCTCCGGCCAGGTCAGCTCCACGTCGTAGTGGTCGGGGTGCAGTACGCCCCGGGCCGTACGGGTCTTCTTCCAGGCCGGCAGCGGGCCGCTCCGCTCGGCGAGGTCGGCGGAGGCCTCGTACGCGGCGAGCATGATCCGCTCGGCGATGCGGGTGGAGAGGGCCTTGGCCTGAGGCGAGTCGAAGGGCAGGCGCAGCTTGAAGAAGACGTCCTGAAGGCCCATCGCGCCGAGGCCGACCGGACGCCAGCGGGCGTTGGAGCGGCCCGCCTGCTCGGTCGGGTAGAAGTTGATGTCGACGACCCGGTCGAGGAAGGTCACGGCCGTACGGACGGTCTCGTCCAGTCGCTCCCAGTCCAGGCCGCCGGTCGATGTGTCGACAAAGGAACCCAGGTTGACCGAGCCCAGGTTGCAGACCGCCGTCTCCCCGTCGCTGGTGACCTCCAGGATCTCCGTGCAGAGGTTGGAGGAGTGGACGACGTGGCCCGGCTCGGCCGTCTGGTTGGCGGTGCGGTTGGCGGCGTCCTTGAAGGTCATCCAGCCGTTGCCGGTCTGCGCGAGGGTGCGCATCATGCGGCCGTACAGCTCACGGGCGGGCAGGGTCTTCCTCGCCAGGCCCTTCGCCTCGGCCGCCCGGTACGCCGCGTCGAACTCCTCGCCCCACAGGTCGACCAGCTCGGGCACGTCCGAGGGGGAGAACAGCGACCACTGCCCGTCGGCGTTCACGCGCCGCATGAACTCGTCCGGCACCCAGTGCGCCAGGTTCAGGTTGTGCGTGCGGCGGGCGTCCTCGCCGGTGTTGTCGCGCAGCTCCAGGAACTCCTCGATGTCGGAGTGCCAGGTCTCCAGGTAGACCGCGGCCGCGCCCTTGCGCCGGCCGCCCTGGTTCACGGCGGCGACCGAGGCGTCGAGGGTCTTCAGGAACGGGACGATGCCGTTGGAGTGCCCGTTGGTGCCGCGGATCAGCGAACCGCGGGCGCGGATGCGGGAGTAGGCGACTCCGATGCCCCCGGCGTGCTTCGACAGCCGGGCCACCTGGTGGTAGCGGTCGTAGATGGAGTCCAGCTCGTCCTTGGGGGAGTCGAGGAGGTAGCAGGACGACATCTGCGGGTGCCGGGTCCCCGAGTTGAAGAGGGTGGGGGAGGAGGGGAGGTAGTCGAGGCGGCTCATGAGCCCGTACAGGGCCGCGACCTCCTCCAGCGCACGGGTGGTGTCGTCCTCCGCGAGGCCGCTCGCCACCCGCAGCATGAAGTGCTGGGGCGTCTCGACGACCTTGCGGGTGATCGGGTGCCGGAGCAGGTAGCGGCTGTGCAGGGTGCGCAGGCCGAAGTAGCCGAAGCGGTCGTCGGCGCCGGTGTCGATCAGGGCGTCGAGCCGGGCCGCGTGCACCCGGACGAACTCGGCGGTGCGGTCGGCGATGAGGCCCTCTCGGTGGCCGACCGCCACGGACTCGGTGAAAGACGTGACGCCCTGCGAGGCGGCCTCCTCGCGGATGCCGATGGTCAGCAGCCGGGCGGCCAGCCGGGAGTAGGCGGGATCCTCGGAGATCAGACCGGCCGCGGCCTCTGTCGCCAGTTCCCGCAACTCCGCCTCGTCCGCGGCGGCGGACCGGCCGCGCAGCGCGGCGGCGGCGACCCGGCCGGGGTCGGCGTCGGGGAGGTCGGCGGTCAGCTCGGTCAGGGTCCGCAGCAGCGCGGTACCGGGAGCGTCCTGCTCCTCCTCGGCGGCTGAGACCGGTTCGGCTGGCGCGATGGTCACGTGGGGCTCTCCCTCGCTCGGCACGGGGCCTCGTCGAGGGCAGGGGGCAGCACACGAGCGCACGCGGCGTCGCGTCCACCGGCCCATTCCACGAGGCCCGGACGTCAGGGCACACCGGCCGGGTGGCCGGGTGCGCTGTCGGCAGGTCCTCGGACTGACGCCCATGCGCCGATATGGGCATGGGTACACCGTTGCGGGACAGTTCCGGATTCGCACCGGATTCCCCTGCGGCGACAGCGAGCATGAGCATACATCTTGTGCCGGGCCGGGTTGGCACCCCCAGATGTTGTGTCGCGGTGGTGTCGGAGCGTCAGCTGATGGATGAGGAGAGTGATCCCTCGGGGCGTGTCCCACCGGGTTGCGGGGCGTGCCTGGAGTGCTTCCATGGAAGTAGGTGCCGGCGCCCGTCAGATCCTCCGCAGCGGAAGTCCTCTCGGAGGGAGCAAGCGCCATGACGAGGGTCGTCCGTCGCACTGCGGGCAAGGAGCGGCCGCGCAACGCGCCGATGGTGACACTGGATCTGCGCCGGGCAGCGAAGCGGACCAGCCGCGGATTCGTCGGCCACTGGCACGGTCTGACCATTCGTCTCGAGGCCCGCCGGGGCACCACCCGCCCCAAGAAGTGGCGCAGGTGGTTCTCCTACACCAACGTGGTCCGGATGGCGTGGGCGGTCGGAGCCCTCGTGGTCTTCGGCTGGATCGGGGCCGGCGTCCACATGCTGCTGGTCACCGGCAGGGAGACCACGGTCGAGAAGTGGCAGCAGGAGCCGGGGGTAGAGGCGCTGGTCAGGTTCGTCGGCCCGGTCCTCACCGCATCGGTCGCCGCCGCGCTCTTCCTGTTCTGGTGGTACAGCTGGAACAAACGGCGCTACCTCGTCAAGGCGCGCAAGGACCCTCATGGACTCGTGCTCACCTCCGGCCACGACGACACGCAGATCGTGGGCCGCGAGGAACTCGCCCAGGTCATCGCGCAACGGCTGAGGGAACGCACCACCCGTCGGCCCTATCTGCTCGTCGGCGGTGTCGGCACGGGGAAGACCGCCGTCCTCGTGCGGCTCACGGAACTGCTGGCCCATGAGCGTGCCGTTCCCGTGCCGATCCGGCTGCGGGACGCCGACGGCGAGGCCGATCTGAACTTCGAGCGGATGGCCCAGCAGCGGTTCGCCGAGGAAGCGCCCCAGGGCATCCTCGCCCGCACCAAGACCGAGCGTGTCTGGCAGCAACTGCTCGCCGACGACAAGCTGGTCGTCATCGCCGACGGCCTCGAAGAGGCTCTTCTGGACGGCCGTCTCCAGCAGAACCGGGACAACATCATCCGCCGTGCCATCGAACGTGCCTACGAGGAGCGGCTACCGGTGGTCATCGCCTCCCGGCCGCACAGTCCGCTGGACACCACGTCCGCCGCGATCGTGGAGCTGGAACCGCTGAGCGAGGAGGAGGCGCTGGACTTCGTCAAGGCCTCCGCACCGGAGACGGACGAGCGCCGGGTGGACTGGATTGTGGAGACGGCGGAGGTGACCGAGTCGCCCGTCTACCTGCAGATCGCCCGCGAACTCCACCGGCACGGCGCCCTGGAGCGCGACCGCCCGACCGACGACCCCAAGCGCCTGAACACCCGCAGCCGGGATCGCAGCATGCTCCGGCTGTGGCTGCTGGACACCTGGGGCCGTGCCCTGCAGGAGGGCCGACTGCGCGTGGACGTCGCGCTCACGCCCCAGGAGCGCCAGGACACTCTGGAGGTTGTCTCCGCCCTGGCGTGCGTGGGCCTCCTGCAGGACAAGCTGGAAGTGGACTTCGCCGAGTTGCTCGGCCGGGACGCCCACCCCGGCAGAGCCCGGCACGCGAGGACCCAGGCAGGCCACCTGTGGACCCGGGTGCGTGGCACCGACCGGTACGGCAAGCAGGACCACGCCTTCTCCGAGTGGCACCGGGAGAGGATCTGGGAGGCGCTCAGCGTCAGGCTCGGCGACGAGGAGAACAAGCGGCTGCACCGGGGGAACATGACCCAGGCCCACGCCGTCCTCGCCCGTCTGGTGGGCAACGCGGACAAGCTCGGACTGCTGGAGGGCTTCGAGCAGAAGGCGCGCTTCCCGCACAGCATCCTCCAGGCCTACTTCGGCTTCCGTCTGCTGACCCACCTGGACGAGACGGACGTCTGCGAGCTGATCGAGGATGCGCTGCAGCCGCCCGGTCCCGGCCGTGAGCTTCTCGTCATGGTCGTGCTGCTCTCCCGTCGGCGGGCGGCGGAGCGTCCCGCCCGGAACGGCCGGGTGGGCTGGCACAAGGGCAGGGAGGAGCTGTTGCGGCGGGTCCCGGCGCTGGGGCGCGCCCCGTCCGAACAGCTCTGCGCGGCAGCACGGCAGCGACTGGAGGACCCGAAGAGCCTCGACCTCTACGCCGCTGCCCTCGAAGTCGAAAGCGTGGACGCGGACTTCAGACGGCTGAGCGACATCGTCGACAGGGTGGCGGCCGACTGGCCGGCCATCAAGGGCGACCAGCGCTCCCTGGAGGACGCGAAGCGGAGGTTGCTCAAACAACTCGGCGCCGCGCTGCGGGAGGCTGCAAAGAAGATCGACACCACTTCGCTGTACGAGCGGCTCTTCCAGATCGGCATCGCGGAGCCCTCGTACTCCATACGACTGGCCGCCGCCCAGGAGTTCGGCAGCGGCGGCAACGAGGCGTTCGCCGTGATCCGCAAGCGCGTCGGTCTCAACAGCGACCCCATCGAGGAGTACAACGACAAGATCCGTGACCTGAAAGCCGAGAGGACGAAGAACTTCGAGGCGTGGACCGTCCGTATGGGGCAGGCCCGGTCCAGCCGCTGGTCCACTCGGGTCGCCTCCTCGACGTCTCCCGAACGGCTGCAGGACGAGCGGGAGGAACTCAACCGGCGGTACGAGAGCGATCGGGTGGAACTCCTACGGGAGTTCGTGATGCGGGCCTGGATGCTGCCCATGCTCCTGGGGTCGGTCGACGACTCCCACCGCGGTGAGGCCGGAGAGCGCCTCACCAAGTGGCTGCTCCATCTCGACCCGGCCCACACCGATGGTGTCCCCGACCTCCCTCTCGCCCTGGAGGTGGCGCTGGCCCAGGGTTTCAAGTACGCGGCCAACCGGCGTCAACGCCATCCGCACACCGACCCGGGCAGACGCGTCGACCTGATACGGCAGGCGGAGACCGTGCTGCAGCAGTCCCGATGCTGGTACACGCAGGTCAGCCTGCTCCAGGCACTGTGCCTGTGGAGGCTTCCGGACCGGCTCGGCCACCACGAGCACGGCGGCCATACCGGAGCGGCGCAGAACGGTGATCACGGCGGGGCACGTGAGCCGGGCACGACGATCGGTGGTTCCACCGCCGTGCAGACCGTGCAGCGCTGGCTGGCGATGGCCGGCACGGTGAACGCCCCGCCCGGTGGCGACGGCGATTCGCCGCGGCGGCTTCTGCACCCGTTCGTCGCCGAGGCGGGCGATCTGGTGGCCCTCGCCCTGGAGACCGGGCAGCCCGAGCGCTTCCTCTGGATCGACGAGAAGGGGGTCGCCGACAACATCGGCTCCCGCGCGGGGAACTCCGGCGGATACCGCAAGCACAACCTGTGGATCCCGCCCTCGGTCGGCTGGAGCACCCTCGACGGGCGGGCCCAACGTCTCGTCGCCGACGTGCTGGTGCTGCTGAACCTGATCGAACGGGACGGGCGCCCCGACGAGGTCGAGGAGCGCATGATCCGCGCGGAGCAGTCCGGCATGCCGCTTCCGCCGTGTCTCCGTACGAACCGCGAACCGCTGCGGCCCGGCGCGCGGGACGGTACCGCGGCCCCGCCCCAGCCCGGCACCACATGCCTGCCCGACTGCAAGTTCCAGCTCTGCCCGTACCCGCCCCGGGGCGTGCCCCGGGGAGAGATCCGGGAGCCGTTCTGCCGCCAGCAGCAGGCTCTGCTGCCCGGCCGCCTGCGCCGCTTGTTCCCCAGGTTGCTGCGCCGGAAGACACCGCCCTGGGTGAGCATGCGCGTCCGCGAGCTGGACCGCTTCTGGCACGCCATGGCCACACGCACACGCGACTAGGGCACGGGGCGGGCGCGCCACGGGGCGGATACGCCGACGGGCCGCCGGGATGCCCCCGACGGCCCGCCTCCGCTGTGCAGGAATCAGTGCGCGGAACCAGCCGTCGCCGGCGGGAGTTCCACCTGGACCCCCGGGTCGCCCGCGTCCGCCGTGTAGTCCTCCGGCTTGGTCTCGTCGATGCCGTCGGGGGCCTTCAGGGCCTTGAGGACGAAGGTCAGGACCACCGTCACCACCGCGTTCAGGACGAACGCCGTGAGGCCGATGTAGCCGATCTCGCCGATGCCCGGGATCTCCTTCGCGGAGCCGCCGAAGTGCTTCTGGGTCGGGGAGGCCACGCCGTACGCGGCGACCGTGCCGTAGATCATGCCGACCGCCCAGCCCGCGAGCAGCGCCCAGCGGTGGAACCAGCGGGTGAACAGGCCGCCGACCAGGGCCGGGAAGGTCTGCAGGATCCAGATGCCGCCCAGCAGCTGGAAGTTGATGGCGACCGTCTTGTCCATGGTGAGGACGAAGGCCAGCGCGCCCACCTTCACCAGCAGGGAGACCAGCTTGGAGACCTTGGTCTCCTGCGCCGGAGTGGCGTCCGGCTTGATGAAGTCCTTGTAGATGTTGCGGGTGAAGAGATTCGCGGCCGCGATGGACATGATGGCCGCGGGCACCAGCGCGCCGATGCCGATCGCCGCGAACGCCACGCCCGCGAACCAGTCCGGGAACATCGTCTCGAACAGCTGCGGAATCGCCAGCTGCCCGTTCTGCACCTTGATGCCGGCCGCGATCGCCATGAACCCGAGCAGCGCCAGCAGACCCAGCATCAGCGAGTACAGCGGCAGGATCGTGGTGTTGCGGCGGATCACCTCACGGCTCTTGGAGGACAGCGTCGCCGTGATCGAGTGCGGGTACATGAACAGGGCCAGGGCGGAGCCCAGCGCCAGCGTGGCGTACGTCCACTGTCCCGGCTCGGCCGGTGTCAGCGCACCGCGCGGCGCGCCCGTCGCCGGGTTGGTCTGGCCGTACGCCTCACTGGCCTTGGCGAAGATGTCGTCGAAGCCGCCCAGCTTGATCGGGATGTAGATGATCGCCACCGCGATGACGATGTAGATCAGCGTGTCCTTCACGAACGCGATGAGCGCGGGGGCCCGCAGACCCGAGGAGTAGGTGTACGCCGCCAGCACGCCGAACGCGATCAGCAACGGCAGGTCCTTGATGAACCAGTTGGTGTTCTCGCCGCCGCCGACGCCCATCACGTCCAGCACGGCCTGGATGCCGACCAGCTGGAGCGCGATGTACGGCATCGTCGCCAGGATGCCCGTCACGGCCACCGCCAGCGACAGGCCCTTCGAACCGAAGCGGCCGCGCACGAAGTCGGACGTCGTGACGTAGCCGTGCTTGTGGGACACCGACCACAGGCGGGGCAGGAAGGTGAAGATCAGCGGGTAGACCAGGATCGTGTACGGCACCGCGAAGAAGCCGGCCGCGCCCGCCGCGTAGATGGCCGCCGGCACGGCGACGAAGGTGTACGCCGTGTACAGGTCGCCGCCGAGCAGGAACCAGGTGATCCAGGTGCCGAACGAGCGGCCGCCCAGGCCCCATTCGTCCAGGCTGTTCTCGTTCTCGGCCTTGCGCCAGCGCGCGGCCAGGAAGCCCATGACCGTCACGGCCAGGAAGAAGAAGATGAAGACGCCGAGCGCGACGCCGTTCACGCCGTCCTTCACTGCGACGCACCGCCCTTCGCGGCCGAGCGGGCGCGCTGGTCACGCTGCCACAGCTTGAAGGCGGTCATCGTCAGGACGCTGGAGATGAGCACCCACGCCATCTGGTACCAGTAGAAGAACGGGATCCCGATGAAGGCCGGGTCGGTCTTGGCGTACGAGCCGACCCACAGCAGGGCCACGAACGGTGCTATGAGGCAGACGGCGATGACGACGCGCATGGGCGTCACCACCGGCCCTCCACCGGCTTCTGGGGCTTGCGACATCAGGCGGCTCCGTCCCCTTGGTGATCACCTGTGCAATGCGCAGGCAATCTAGGTCAGGGCGTGCCCATAGCGGAACCCCTCGTTCGCAATGCGGTACCCAACCGAAACCAGGCCTCGGCAGTGACTCGAGCGGCCAGGTTTCCCTAGTCGGCGGGCCGCTTCAGCCGCGCCACGAACTTGTACCGGTCGCCCCGGTAGACCGACCGCACCCACTCCACCGGCTGGCCGCTGCGGTCCAGGGAGTGCCGGGAGAGCATCAGCATCGGCAGCCCGACGTCCGTGCCGAGCAGGCCGGCCTCGCGCGGGGTGGCCAGGGACGTCTCGATGGTCTCCTCGGCCTCCGCGAGGTGGACGTCGTAGACCTCGGCCAGCGCCGTGTAGAGGGACGTGTACTTCACCAGCGAGCGCCGCAGCGCCGGGAAGCGCTTCGCGCTCAGGTGCGTGGTCTCGATCGCCATCGGCTCGCCGTTGGCCATGCGCAGCCGCTCGATGCGCAGCACGCGCCCGCCGGGCGTGATGTCGAGCAGCCCCGCCAGGCGGTCGTCGGCGGTGATGTAGCCGATGTCCAGCAGCTGAGAGGTGGGCTCGAGACCCTGGGCGCGCATGTCCTCGGTGTACGAGGTCAGTTGCAGTGCCTGCGAGACCTTGGGCTTGGCGACGAACGTGCCCTTGCCCTGGATGCGCTCCAGCCGGCCCTCGACGACCAGTTCCTGCAGCGCCTGGCGCACGGTGGTGCGCGAGGTGTCGAACTCCGCCGCCAGGGTGCGCTCGGGCGGGACCGGCGTGCCGGGCGCCTGGGTCTCCGTCATGTCCAGCAGGTGCTTCTTCAGGCGGTAGTACTTGGGCACGCGCGCGGTACGGACGGGCACCCCGTTCTCGTTCTCCGCACTGCTGACGTCGGTGCTCATGCTCCGCCTTCCCGGCTGGGTCTGCCGACACGATCCCACTTGTATACCGTCGGCGCCTCTTTTGGTCTAGTCCACCAATCACTGTGGTCTACCCGCAGTATGCCGTGTCCATCCGGGTTTTCGCTGACTTCTTACTTAAAGGTTCCTGCATATGTAGGTCGCATAACGGCTGGTCAGGGCCGTATCGCGACCCTTGACAGGCTTCATGGTCTGGTCCAAGCTCCCCGTACTGGTCTACACCATTGGTCCAGGCCCGGCCCCACGTTCACTGCGGGGAGCCAGGGGGGTTGTGGGATCCCTGAGGAGGGTGGCGTGAAGCGCAAGCTGACAGCCGCGATCGGTATCGCGGGCATGATGGTCTCCATCGCGGCGTGCGGCGGCGAGGGCGGCGGGGGTTCCGACAAGGGCGCGGACGCCAAGGAGCTGACCGTCTGGCTCACCGTCGACGCGCAGAACAACTGGCCGGAACTGGTGAAGGCCGCCGACGCCGCGGTGAAGAAGAAGCACCCCGGCGTCAAGATCAACCACGAGTACTACGGCTGGCCCGACAAGAACGCCAAGCTCGACGCCGTCCTCGCCACGGACAAGGTCCCCGACGTGGTCGAGATGGGCAACACCGAGATGCTCGGCTACATGGTCAAGGGCGCCTTCGCCCCGCTCGACCAGGCCAAGTTCGACAACTCCGACGCCTGGCTGGACGGCCTCAAGGCCTCCGTCACCTACCAGGACAAGACCTACGGCGTCCCGTACTACGCCGGCGGCCGCGTCGCCAACTGGCGCAAGGACGTGGCGGCTTCCGTCGGGGTGAAGTCGGCGCCCAGGACGTACAAGGAACTCACCGCCGCCCTGGACAAGATCCAGAAGAAGCAGGGCGACAAGTACAACGCCTGGTACCAGCCCACCCGCGACTGGTACGCGGCCATGTCCTTCGTCTACGACGCCGGCGGCGCCATCGCCACCGAGTCCGGCGGCCAGTGGAAGGCCTCCCTCTCCTCGCCCGAGTCCCTCAAGGGCCTGAAGGAGTTCAAGAACGTCGTCGACTCCTACATGCACGGCGACAAGACCAAGGACGAGTCCGACCGCTACATCGTCTACGGCCAGGGCAAGTCCGCCATGATCTTCGCGGCGGCCTGGGAGGGCGCGACCGCCGAGGACCCCAAGAACGACAAGACCGGCAAGCTCAAGGGCAACCTCGAGAACTTCGTGATGCCCGGCCCGTCCGGCAAGAACATGCCCGTCTTCCTGGGCGGCTCCGACCTCGCCGTGCCGGTGAAGTCCGACGCGCAGGCCCTGGCCGCCGAGTGGATCAACGCCCTCACCGGCTCCTCCGGGCAGAAGGGCCTGATGGCCAAGGGCAACCTGCCCAACAACAAGACCGACCTCGCGACGCTCAAGAACGACCCTAAGACGGCGGTCCCCGCCACCGCGGCCGAGTCCAACTGGTTCGTCCCGATGGCCCCCGGCTGGGGCCAGGTCGAGAAGGCGCAGATCCTGCAGACCATGCTGCAGAGCATCGGCACCGGCAAGAAGTCCGTCGAGGCCGCCGCCAAGGACGCGGACGCCGCGATCGACAAGGTCATCAACACCAAGTGACCTGCGCGCGGGGCTCCCTGGCCTGCGGAGCCCCGCCGCCGTCAAGACCTGAGGGACCGCCGAGGAGCGCGCGATGAGTGCCGCAGACACCACCACCCCCGCCAAGGTGCCGCCACCGCGGCAGGCACCACCGCCGCCCCCGAAGGACCGGCGGCCCCGCGGGCAGCGCACGTCGGGCGGTGCCTCCGCCCCCTGGCTGCTGCTCGCGCCCTGCCTGCTGATCCTCGCCCTGGTCATGGGCTATCCGCTGGCCCGCCTGGTCACCCTGTCCTTCCAGAAGTTCGGCCAGTCCCAGCTGTGGGGCTTCCAGCCGGCCGAGACGGTCGGGTTCGACAACTTCGCCAAGGTGCTGGGCGACGGCGAGTTCTGGGCCGTCGTCCTGCGCACGATCGTCTTCGCCGCCGGCGCCGTCGTCTTCACCATGGTGATCGGCATGGCCCTCGCCCTGCTGCTCCAGCGGGTCTCCGGCTGGCTGAAGATGCTCATCAACATCGTGCTGGTGGCCAGCTGGGGCATGCCGGTGATCGTCGCCACCACGGTCTTCAAGTGGCTCTTCGACTCCGACTACGGCGTCTTCAACGCGCTGCTCAGCAAGCTGCCCGGCGTCGAGATGATCGGCCACAACTGGTTCGCGAGCGGCCCCGAGGGCCTGGCCGTGATCATGCTGCTGGTGATCTGGGGAGCCGTGCCCTTCGTGGTCATCACCCTCAGCGCCGGTCTCACCCAGGTCCCGAAGGAACTGGAGGAAGCCGCCCGTCTGGACGGCGCCAACTCCTGGGGCGTCTTCCGCTTCGTCACCCTGCCCGTCCTCAAGCCGATCATCGTGATGCTCACGACCCTGTCGGTCATCTGGGACATGGGCGTCTTCCCCCAGGTGTTCGTCATGCGCAACGGCCACCCCGAGCCGGAGTTCCAGGTCCTCAACACCTACTCCTACGACCGGGCGTTCGTGGTCAACGACTACGCCCAGGGCTCGGCCATCGCGCTGATCACCGTCCTGCTGCTGCTCGGCGTGGTCGCCGTCTACATGCGGCAGATGCTGAAGATCGGAGAGGTCGAATGAGCACGCTCCCCGGAGCCGGCCGCCGGAAGTCACGGCTGGGCTGGAACCTCCTCGGCCTCCTGGTCTTCGTCGTCGCCGGCTTCCCGCTCTACTGGATGCTCAACACGGCGTTCAAGCCCGCCAAGGACGCCATCGACCCGGACCCCAGCCTGCTGCCGACCGGCCTCACCTTCGACAACTTCCACCGGGCGCTGGACATCGCCGACTTCTGGGGGCCGGTGGGCCGCAGCCTCGTGGTGTCGCTGGCCGTGGTCGTCATCGGCATGGTCGTCGGGCTGCTGGCCGCGCTCGCCATCTCCCGGTTCGCCTTCCGCGGCCGCAAGATCGTGATCGTGGGCATCCTGGCGGTCCAGATGGTGCCACTGGTCGCCATGATCATCCCGGTGTTCCTGCTGCTCAACGACCTGGGCCAGTACGACCGGCTGACCGGCCTCATCATCACCTACCTGACCTTCATCCTCCCCTTCACCGTGTGGACGCTGCGGGGCTTCATCGTCAACATCCCGAAGGAGCTGGAGGAGGCCGCGATGGTCGACGGCTGCTCCCGCACGGGCGCCTTCCTCCGGGTCGTCTTCCCCCTCCTGGCTCCCGGCATGGTCGCCACCTCGGTCTACGGCTTCATCCAGGCCTGGAACGAGTACCTCTACGCCCTGATGCTGCTCAGCCAGAAGAACCAGACCGCGACCGTCTGGCTCGGCAACTTCACCACCAAACACGGCACCGAATACGCCCCGATGATGGCCGGCGCCACGATGATGGCCGTGCCGATCGTCGCCCTCTTCCTCCTCGTCCAGCGCAAGATGGCCGCGGGCCTGACCGCGGGCGCAGTGAAGGGATGACCTCACCCGATGACGACACTCGCCGACGGCACGGACACGCTCACCCGTGACGCCCTGACGGTCCTCCAGCCCGGCTTCACCGGCACCACCGCCCCCGACTGGCTGCTGCGCCGGCTCGGTGAGGGCCTCGCCTCCGTCGGACTGTTCGGCCGCAACATCGCCTCCCCCGGCCAACTGGCCGCGCTGACCGCCCAGCTGCGGGCCGAGCGCGACGACGTCCTGGTCGCGATCGACGAGGAGGGCGGCGACGTGACCCGCCTGGAGGTGCGCAGCGGCTCCTCCTTCCCGGGCAACCACGCGCTCGGCGCGGTCGACGACGTGGAGCTGACCCACCAGGTCGCCCACGAACTCGGCCGCCGCCTCGCCTCCTGCGGCGTCAACCTCAACTGGGCCCCGTCCGCCGACGTCAACTCCGACCCGCGCAACCCGGTCATCGGCGTCCGCTCCTTCGGCGCCGACACCGAACTGGCCGCCCGGCACACCGCCGCCTACGTCACCGGCCTGCAGTCCGCCGGTGTCGCCGCCTGCACCAAGCACTTCCCGGGCCACGGCGACACGGCCGTCGACTCCCACCACGCCCTGCCCCGCATCGACGTCTCCGCCGACGTACTGGCCGAACGCGAACTGGCCCCCTTCCGCGCCGCCATCGCCGCCGGCACCCGGGCCGTCATGAGCGCCCACATCCTGGTCCCCGCCCTGGACCCGGACCGCCCGGCCACCCTCTCCCGCCGCATCCTGACCGGCCTGCTGCGCGGAGAACTCGGCTACGAGGGCCTGATCGTCACCGACGGCATGGAGATGCGCGCCATCGCCGGCACCTACGGCATCGAACGCGGCAGCGTCCTCGCCATCGCCGCGGGCGCCGACGCGATCTGCGTGGGCGGCGGCCTCGCCGACGACGCGACCGTCCTGCGCCTGCGGGACGCCCTGGTCGGAGCCGTGCGGGCGGGCGAACTCCCCGAGGAACGCCTCGCGGAGGCCGCCGGCCGGGTCCGGGCACTGGCCCGCTGGGCAGGCGCCGCGGGCAGCCCTGCCGAGAGCACCCACGGCACCGACATCGGCCTGCACGCCGCCCGCCGCGCCCTCACCGTGACCGCCGCGCCGGGCCTGGGCAGCCCCGACACCTTCGAGCCCCTCACCGAACCCCCCTACGTCGCCGCCTTCACCCCCATCGCCAACATCGCCGTCGGCGACGAGACCCCGTGGGGCGTCGCCGCCGAGCTCATCAACCTCCTGCCGGGCACGGTGACGGGCAGCTTCTCCGCCGGGGACGGCCCGGAGAAGAAAGCCGGGGAGAGCGCGGGCCGGGCGGCCCTCCAGGCGGCCGGCTCCCGCCGCATCGTCGCCGTCGTCCGCGACGAACACCGCCACCCCTGGATGGCCTCGGCCCTAGACGCGCTGCTGGCGGCCCGCCCCGACTCGATCGTCGTCGAGATGGGCGTCCCCCAGGCGACCCCCCGCGGCGCCCTGCACATCGCCACCCACGGCGCGGCCCGCGTCTGCGGCCGCGCCGCGGCCGAGGTGATCACCGGGGGTCCGGGGGCGTGAGAGCACGGGCGTGAGCCGATGGGCGGGTGGGGCTGTGCCGGCTCGTTCTGAGCACGCACCCCGGCTCGTGAACGGGCTGGGTGAGGGCGTGGGGACTGAGCCGGGGCCCACCCGCAGCCCGTGCAGGGGCCCGGTCCGGTCGTGCGGGCTCGGTTGGGGGCGCCAGCGGCAGAGGTATCCGGCACTCCCGGCGGCCCGCAGCCAGGACCTGGGCGCCCAGGCCCCCGCCGGCAGCCGGCCTCTCGTCCGGATCAAGCGGCGGGAGAGCGGCGGGGAATCGGCGCCGCCGATCCGGTGCGGTGCCGGTGGGGGGAGGCCCTCAGATCCCCTGCCACTCCGGCTTGTTGAGGTACGTGTGCCGGAAGTAGTCCGCCAGCTTCAGCTTCGACGCGGCGGCCTCGTCGACTACGACGGTCGCGTGCGGGTGGAGCTGGAGCGCGGACGCGGGGCACACCGCCGCGATCGGCCCTTCCACCGTCGCCGCGACCGCATCCGCCTTGCCCTCACCGGTGGCGAGCAGCACCAGGTGACGGGCCTCCAGGATGGTGCCGATGCCCTGAGTGATCACGTGGTGCGGCACCTGGTCGATGTCACCGTCGAAGAAGCGCGCGTTGTCGATGCGGGTCTGCTCGGTCAGCGTCTTGATCCTCGTCCGAGAGGCCAGCGACGAGCACGGCTCGTTGAAGCCTATGTGCCCGTCCGTCCCGATCCCGAGCAGCTGAAGGTCCACACCCCCGGCGTCCGACAGTGCCTTGTCGTAGGCCTCGCACGCCCCCTGCACGTCCTCCGCCGTGCCGTCCGGGCCCATGAACTGGTCCATTCCTATCCCCAACGGCTCCAGCACCTCGCGGCGCAGCACCGAGCGATAGGACTCCGGATGTTCGGCGGGCAGCCCCACGTACTCGTCGAGCTGCGCGATCCGAGCCCGGCCGACGTCCGCGGCACGGGAGCGCACCTTCACCGCCAGCGCCTCGTACACGGGAAGCGGCGTCGAGCCGGTGGCCACGCCGAGCAGGGCGCCCGGCTTGCGGCGGAGCAGCTTGGCCATGGCCTCGGCAATGAGCTCGCCGCCCGCCTTGGCGTCCGGGACGATGACAACTTCCACGCTGGGCCTGCCGATCTGAGAGGAGTGCTCAACTGGGACTGGACCCGGGAGGGGTCGTGTGGTTTAGACCAATCTAACAGAGCTGCTCTGTCCCTCCCAGGGTGAAATCTGCTGCTTCCATGCGGGCAGCGCTGCCGTGCCGACCGGGCCACTGAGGCTGCAGCCCCGCCACTGAGTCTGCAGCCCCGGCCCCGGCCGGCCACGGGGTGGGGAATCTGCCCGGCCACGTGCGTGCCTACGTAAGCGATCCCCCCGTCACATCCACCCAACTGCCCGTCACCCACCGCCCCCCGTCCGACACCAGGAACGCCACCACGTCGGCGACCTCGGCAGGCTCGCCCACCCCGCCCAGTGCCGATATCGCCGAGGCCTTCGCCCGGCCGTCGGGGGTGCCGCGCAGCAGTTCCGCCGTGTTGTCCGTGTCGATGATCCCCGGCGCCACTGAATTGACCGTGATGCCCCGGTGCCCCAGCACCTTGGACAGGTCCCGGGAGAAGACGTCCAGCGCGCCCTTCGTCATCGCGTAGGCCACGTTGTCCGGCATCACCGCCGTGCGGGCCAGGCCCGACGAGATGTTGACGACCCGGCCGCCGTCCCGCAGACGCGTCATGCCGTGCTTGAGGATGAAGAACGGCGCCTTCACGTTCACCGCGAAGACCTCGTCGTACTCCTGCTCCTCCAGCTGCCCGATCGGCCGTGTGTTACCGATCGCCGCGTTGTTCACCAGGATGTCCAGCCCGTCCGCGTGCCGGTCGAACTCCGCCCACAGCGCCTCGGCGTCCCCCGGCACCCCCAGCTTCACACCCACCGCGAACGCCGAGCCCCCGGCCCTCTCGATCGCCGCGACCGTCTCCTTCGCCGCCGTCTCGTTCCTGCCGTAGTGCACCGCGACCCGCGCGCCGTCGCGTCCCAGCCGCTCGGCGATTCCTCGTCCGATGCCCCTGCTCGCCCCCGTGACGAGTGCGGTCCTGCCCGTGAGCACGCCCATGGTGGCGCCCCCTTTCCCATTTCTCTAGCGGTCGCTACAAAAATGACCGTACAGCAGCCCGCAGACATTTCTCTAGTGCCCGCTATAAAATGCACCCCATGGTGAACGACGACGGAACCGCCCCGGCCTGCAAGGGGCCCGAGGCCGCGAGCGTGAGAGCCGCCGGGGACGGCAAAGTGAGGACCAAACCCCGCGGCCGCCCCCGCTCCTTCGATCGCGAGACCGCGCTGGAGAAGGCTCTCCTCGCCTTCTGGGAGCACGGCTACGAGGCCACGTCCGTCTCCGATCTCACTCGCGTCATGGACATCGGCGCCCCCAGCCTCTACGCCGCCTTCGGCGACAAGCGATCCCTCTTCGAAGAGGTCGTCCGCGTGTACGGCGCGAGGCACGGATCCTTCACCGACCGTGCTCTCGCCGAGGAGCCCACCGCACGGGCCGCCGTCGAGCGCACCCTGCGCGAGGCCGCCACCGCGTACACCGAACCCGGCCACCCGCACGGCTGCCTCGTCGTCCACGCGGCGGCGAACTGCTCGAACCCCGAGGTGGAGCAGTCGCTGCGGGATCGCCGCAATGCCAACATCGCCGCGTTCGAGAGCCGCATCAGGGCCGACGTCGCCGCCGGCGTGCTGCCGCCTGCCACCGACGCCGCCGCCCTGGCCCGGCACACCGGAGCGATGATCCAGGGCATGTCACAACAGGCACGCGACGGGGCGAGCCGGGAGGAACTGGAGGCGGTCGCGGAAATTGCCCTCTCCATCTGGCCCCGCACAGGAACCCACACGGGTTAGGCTGCCTGCTGGACGCCGGTGCGTCCGACGTGTCGCGGAAAAGACAACAACGAACAGCCTCCCACGCATGGACACCCGCAAGTGGTCTAGTCCACAATGCGTGACGAGAGCGCGTGTGCAACGCGCACCAGCCTCCGTCTTCCCCGCACAGGAGGACGGACCGAGGAACCGAGGCTCTCTGCCCTGACTGCCCCGGCTCCTCATCCTTCGGCCGACCGGGACCGCACACCCCACGGCCGATGCTGCTCCGGGCTGCGGTGCCGGGAGGGTTGAGGGTCCCTCTCAGGCGCCGCGGCCCGCGGGTGTTTCAGGGCCGTACGAACCCCCGGGTACGCTCGCAGACGTGCCCTCCATGAACGAACTCGTACGCCAGCACACCGCACTCGACGACACCGACCTCGAGTGGCTGCACCTGCTGGTCTCGGAGTGGCAGCTGCTCTCCGACCTCTCCTTCGCCGACCTGGTCCTGTGGGTCCCCACCAGCGACGGCACCCGGTACGTCTCGGTCGCCCAGATGCGGCCCAACACCGGCCCGACCTCGTACCAGGACGACATGGTGGGTCACCTCGTGCCGCGCGGCCGGCGGCCGATGCTGGACGCCGCCCTCGACGAGGGACGCATCGTGCGCGAGGGAGACCCCGAGTGGCGCGAGGAGGTTCCCGTCCGGGTCGAGTCGATCCCCGTGCGGCGAGAAGGGCGGGTACTCGGCGTCATCGCCCGCAACACCAACCTCCTCACCGTGCGGACCCCGAGCCGCCTGGAACTCACCTATCTGCAGAGCGCCTCCGACCTGGCCCAGATGATCGCCGCCGGGTCCTTCCCGTTCCCGAACCAGCAGCTCGACATGGACGCCTCGCCCCGGGTGGGCGACGGCCTGATCCGGCTCGACGCCGACGCCATCGTCCAGTACGCCTCGCCGAACGCCCTGTCCGCCTACCACCGGCTCGGCCTCGCCTCCGACCTCGTCGGTCAGCACCTGGGCAAGACCACCGCCGAACTCGCCCCGACCAGGGGCCCGGTGGACGAGGCGCTCGCCAAGGTCGCCAGCGGCTGGGCGCCGCGCGAGTTCGAGATCGAGGCCAGTGACGGGGTCATCCAGTTCCGTGCGATCCCGCTCAAGCCGAAGGGCACCCGCATCGGTTCCCTCGTGCTGCTCCGCGACGTCACCGAACTGCGTCGGCGTGAGCGCGAGTTGATCACCAAGGACGCGACGATCCGGGAGATCCACCACCGCGTCAAGAACAACCTCCAGACGGTGGCGGCGCTGCTCCGTCTCCAGGCCCGGCGTATCGAGTCCGACCGCGGGCGCGAGGCCCTCGAAGAGGCGGTGCGGCGCGTCGGATCGATTGCGATCGTGCACGAGACGCTCTCCCAGAACCTGGACGAGCGGGTGGAGTTCGACGACATCGCCGACCGTGTGCTGGCCATGGTCGCGGAGATCTCCCCGGGCAAGGTCGCGGGCCGGCGCACCGGCCGCTTCGGCATTCTCGACGCCGAGGTGGCCACTCCGCTGTCGATGGTGCTGACCGAGGTGCTGCAGAACGCCCTGGAGCACGGCTTCCGTGAGGGCGACACCGGCACGGTCGAGGTGTCGGCGGTGCGCGGCGGCACTTCCAAGGAGGCCCGACTGCTGGTCACGGTCCAGGACGACGGGGTCGGTCTGCCCGAGGGATTCGATCCGCACACCGCCGGCAATCTCGGCCTGCAGATCGTGCGGACCCTGGTGGAGGGCGAGTTGGGCGGCACCTTCGACATGGTCCCGGCCCCGGAGCGCGGCACCCGCGTGATCCTCGACATCCCGGTGCCGTCGCAGAAGTGACGGAATCGCGGGGCCGGCGGGATCGCGGGGGTAGCGGAATCACGAGGTAGCGGAATCCCGCAGTCCTCGCAAAGGGCCCGGTAAAGCAATGAGCCCCGGGCCACCAAGTGGCCCGGGGCTAAAGCTCGTTGCTGCTTAACTAAGCGCATCGGGGGAACTGCGCGCTGCGGCTCGGGGGCGGGAGATGCGTACGCGCTGTACGCGCCGCCAAGCTCAGGCTGTCAGCAGGGGTGGGTTGTCAGGCGGAGGCCTGACGGGCCCGGTTGCGGGCGGCGCGGCGCTTCATGGCGCGACGCTCGTCCTCGCTGAGACCACCCCAGACGCCGGAGTCCTGGCCGGACTCGAGCGCCCACTGCAGGCACTGCTCCATAACCGGGCAGCGACGGCAGACGGCCTTGGCTTCCTCGATCTGCAGCAGCGCAGGACCGGTGTTGCCGATGGGGAAGAAGAGCTCGGGGTCTTCCTCGCGGCAAACGGCGTTGTGACGCCAGTCCATGGCTGCTACCTCTCCTTGGTATTACGTGCAGGGTTGCTTGTGAATGTGAACGCTTTCACGAATCCCTCAACAAGTGAAGGGCCGACTGCCAGGTTCCCCGGCGAAGGTCCTGTGAGTTGAAGAGGGGTTCTGGTGATCAGTGGAGGCCGGTGTTGCGGGCCGTCTCGATCGCCACGTAGAGACTCGCAAACCTCAGCGGCGGATACAACCCCTTCTGGAAAGTTTTTTTTGATTCTTCGGTGTCGACTAGGTCACAGCCGTACTTCCATGGGGTGGATCCTGGCCTAAACGTTCGAGTGAAAGGACTTTAGCCAGTTCTGCTCACACAATCACACGCAGTGCACGGCGTACGCCTGTGAACGTCACGCTTGTTCGCAGCCCCAGGTGGTCACCGTCCATCTGGAGGGGGAGCGGGACCTTCGAATGCAAGGTGAACTCTGTCAAGTCGTGCAGAGAGGTGGCGTGCTTGCCATGGGGTCCACGCTCGGGGGACGAAGTGAGCAACTGGGTGCCATACCGGGCAACCGCCGCGGTGGACAGGCGGCTGAGACCGAAGAGATCGAGCCCGGTATCGAACGAGGCTTTAGGCGCCGCGTAGATCGGGCGATTGCCCAGAAACGTCCATGGCGAGGTGTTCGAGACTATGGACAGCACCAGATCGGTGACCGGATCCTCGCCGGCCCGCTCCAGCGTGATCGTCCCGTTGCGGCGGTTCGGCTCGCCCAGGAGCTGACGCATCACCTGGCGCACATAGAGGGCATGTGTGGATTTCCTGCCGCGCTCGCGATGCTGCTCCACACGGCCCACCACGCCGGCGTCGAAGCCGAGCCCCGCGTTGAAGGTGAACCAGCGGGACGGCACCGACTCGTCCTCCGTGCCCGGCGTGCCCGAGGTCAGGCCCAGGCCGACGGTTCGCTCGCTGCCGTCGCGCAGGGCGTCCAGCAGGGCGCCGGTGGCTTCCACGGCGTCGTTGGGCAGGCCCAGGGCGCGGGCGAAGACGTTGGTGGAGCCACCGGGGACCACGGCGAGGCCGGGCAGATGCCCCGGGGCGGGGCCGGCGTGCAGCAGGCCGTTGACCACTTCGTTGACCGTGCCGTCGCCGCCGAGGGCCACCACCAGGTCGATGTCGTCACTGTCGGCCGCCTGCCGGCCGAGGTCGCGCGCGTGGCCGCGGTACTCCGTGGTGACCGCCTCCAGCTTCATCTCGCTGGCGAGCGCATGGATCAGCACGTCGCGCGTGCGCGCACTCGTGGTGGTTGCCGCCGGATTGACCACGAGAAGTGCACGCATGACTGGCAGCGTACCTACTGGGTGGTACCGGGCCCATACCGAGGTAGGGATCAGGTAAGAGGACGGGGGTGAACCGCGCCCCGGGGGGCGTGCACGGCGGGGGCTACTCTTCAGGGGTGAGCAGTGAGCAGACCCCCACCACCGAGGAAACCACCGGCCCCCGCCCCCGGCGTCTGACGTACGCGGCGCTGCTGGCCGCGCTGGAAGGCCTCGCGCTGGTCGTCGGCGGCGTCTGGATCCTCGTCCTCGGCCTCACCGGGCATCCGGACGACCGGCAGCAGGCCGTGACCGGAGGCATCACGCTGGTGGTGCTCGCACTGCTTCCGCTGCTCGCCGCCCGTGGGCTGCTCGGCTGCCGCAGCTGGAGCCGCGGTCCTGCCGTCATCACCCAGCTCATGGCGCTGCCGGTGGCCTACAACCTGCTGCAGGCCGACAGCATGGCCATTCCGGCCGGGATCGCCCTCGCGGTCGTGGCCGTCGCGTCGCTCGTGCTGCTGGTGAACCCCGAGACGACCCGGGCCCTCGGGATCCGCGGGCCCGGCAACCTGGAGAAGTAGCGCTCACTCCTCGACGAGGAGCTTCTCCCGCAACTGCGCGAGCGTGCGCGCCAGCAGCCTGGAGACGTGCATCTGGGAGATGCCGACCTCCTGCGCGATCTGCGACTGGGTCATGTTGCCGAAGAAGCGCAGCAGCAGGATCCGCTTCTCGCGCGGCGGGAGATCCTCCAGCAGCGGCTTGAGCGACTCCCGGTACTCCACGCCCTCCAGCGCCTCGTCCTCCGCGCCGAGGGTGTCGGCGACCGCCGGGGACTCGTCGTCGGTGTCGGGGACGTCCAGGGACAGCGTGGAGTACGCGTTGGCGGACTCCAGGCCCTCCAGGACCTCCTCCTCCGAGATCGCCAGCTTCTCGGCGAGCTCGTGGACCGTGGGTGAGCGGCCGTGCAGCTGGGAGAGCTCGGCCGTGGCCGTGGTCAGCGCCAGGCGCAGCTCCTGCAGCCGGCGCGGGACGCGCACCGCCCAGCCCTTGTCGCGGAAGTGCCGCTTGATCTCTCCCACGACCGTGGGAGTCGCGTATGTGGAGAACTCCACGCCGCGGTCCGGGTCGAATCGGTCGACCGACTTGATCAGGCCGATCGTGGCGACCTGGGTGAGGTCGTCCAGCGGCTCGCCGCGGTTGCGGAAGCGGCGCGCGAGATGCTCCACGAGGGGCAGATGCATACGGACCAGCTGGTTGCGCAGCTCCGCGTACTCGGGGCTGCCACTGTCCAGCGTGCGCAGTTTGAGGAACATCTCGCGCGCACCGCTGCGGTCCGGAGAGCCGTGATGCCCACCTTGTGTGTGGTGTGCGCGCGGCGCCTGATCCTCGGAGTTCCGCTCGTGCTCGCTCATCGTCCCGCCCGTCGCCCTTCCCCGAGCGCTCGCCTCCTCCGGCACCCCCGACTTCGAGCGGGTGGGCGGACCCCCCTGGGCCGGGGATGCGGCGATCCCCCCGCCCGGAGACGCGCTCCGCACGGCACCGTCCCGGTCCAGCCGCCCGCCGCCCGGGAGGACGGCCTCCACGGAGTCGTCCTCGGGGTGCGGGCGGGCCTGCTCGGGAATGCCGTCGATGCCGTCCGCCATGCGCCGGGCACCGCTCGTGCCCGTGCCCTCGGCCGGCAGCCCTCGTGTGCCACGCTCTTCGTCCCGCACCGGCCCGTCCTCGCTCCTCACGCCGGCCCGGGTCCCGCGCCGCGCTGTTTGTAGAGGCTGATCGAAACGGTTTTGTCCTTGTCCACGGCAGAGGAGACCTTGCCCGCGAGGGCGGACAGAACCGTCCAGGCGAAGGTGTCCCGTGACGGGGCATGGCCGTCCGTGGTCGGCGCCGAGACGGTGACCTCGAGCGAGTCGTCGACGAGGCGGAAGACACAACTGAGCACCGAGCCGGGCACGGCCTGCTGAAGCAGGATCGCGCAGGCCTCGTCCACCGCGATGCGCAGGTCCTCGATCTCGTCGAGGGTGAAGTCCAAACGGGCCGCGAGACCGGCCGTGGCCGTACGCAGCACCGACAGGTAGGCACCCGCGGCCGGCAGCCGGACTTCCACGAAGTCCTGGGTCGCGGGCTCGCCTGCGATCTGGGACACCCTCACCTCCATGGTGGTACAAGCGTTTCAGGGCCGAGGGTCACCCCCCGGTACAACGCGATTCGTGGTTCAGCGGTGACGCTATCGCGCTCTCGACGGTCCTGTCCCCGGGACCCCATCCCCTTGTCGTCACTCACAGTAAACCTGTGGATACGCTCCGTGTCTAGAGGTTGGGCGGGCCCAAATGGGAAGAGCGCGCGCCGGATTGACGTACCCAGACGTCAGACGGTCGAACCGTCCGCCGCCCGGGGTCCTGTCGCGCTCACACCAGGACATGGTCGACAAAGCACCAACGCCAGGTCTCCCCGGGTTCGTGGCTCCGCATCACGGGATGGCCGGACTCCTTATGATGCTCCGCCGCGTGCCGTCCAGGCGAGGAGTCGCAGCAGCCGACGTGACCGCAGCTCAGGCACAGCCGTAGTTGCACCGGATCCATGCCGTCCGCCAGGCACTCCGGACACGTCTCGCTCAGCGGGCCGGGTTCTGGGTGCGGCAGCGCGTCGGAGTGCGTGCACTGTTTCATGATTGCCAGGTTACGACGGTCGGGCGGAAGACCGCGTCGAAAAGTGAGGGCGGGCGAGAACGATGGACGTGATGCCACTGCTGCTGCTCGTGGCGGGCAGCGCCGCGATCGCCGCGGCCGCGCGGCGTACCCCGGTGCCGGCGCCCCTGCTGCTGGTGGCGGCGGGGCTGGCGGTCAGCTACGTCCCGGGGGTGCCCGATTACACGCTTGACCCGCACGTGGTCCTGCCGCTCATCCTGCCCCCGCTGCTGTACACGGCGGCCACCGACAGCTCCTACCTCGACTTGCGGGCGCAGCTGCGGCCGGTCGCGATGCTGTCGGTCGGGTACGTGCTGTTCGCGACCTTCGTCGTGGGCTGGGCCCTGTACCTCATCGTGCCGGGCATGCCGCTGACAGCGGCGCTGGTCTTCGGCGCGGTGGTGGCGCCCCCGGACGCTGTCGCGGCGACGGCGGTGGCCCGCCGGGTCGGGCTGCCGTCGCGGATCACCACGATCCTCCAGGGCGAGTCCCTGCTGAACGACGCGACCGCGATCACCACCTACCGGGTGGCCCTGGCCGCCGCCGTCGGCGAGGGCGCGACCTGGGCCGGGGCCATCGGCGAGTTCCTGCTCGCGGCGGTCGGCGGCGTCGTGGTGGGCCTGCTGCTGATGGCGCCGATCCACTGGCTGCGCACGCACCTGAAGGAACCGCTGCTGCAGAACACGCTCTCCCTGCTGATCCCGTTCGTCGCGTACGCAGTCGCCGAGCAGGTGCACGCCTCCGGTGTCCTCGCGGTCGTGGTCGTCGCGCTCCACCTGGGGCACCGTGCGTGGGAGGTCGACTTCGCGACGCGCCTGCAGGAGGAGGCGGTCTGGAAGGTGGTCGCCTTCATCTTGGAGTCGACGGTGTTCGCGTTGATCGGACTCCAGCTGCCGGTGGTCCTCAGGGGCCTCGGCGAGTACGAGGGGGCCGACGCCGCCTGGTACGCGGTCGCGATTTTCCTGGTCGTCGTCGTGAGCCGTTTCGTCTGGGTGTACCCCGCCACCTTCCTGCCGCGGCTGCTGTCGGCCCGGGTGCGGGAACGGGAGGAGGACCCGACCTGGAAGGGGCCGTTCGTCATCGCGTGGGCCGGGATGCGGGGCGTGGTCTCCCTGGCCATCGCCTTCTCTATCCCGCTCACCATGCACGACGGCGAGGAGCCCTTCCCGCACCGCAACCTCATCCTCTTCCTGACCTTCACGACCGTCATCGGGACCCTCGTCGTGCAGGGCCTGACCCTGCCCCCGCTCATCCGGCTGCTGAAGTTCCCCGGACGGGACCCCCAGACCGAGACGCTCATCGAGGCCAACGCCCAGGCACAGGCCTCCAGGGCCGCGGAACAGCGCCTGGAGGAGCTCCTGGCCGACGAACGCAACGCCCTGCCCGCTCCGCTCGCCGACCGGCTGCGCACCGTCCTGGAGCGCCGCCGCAACGCCCCCTGGGAACGGCTTGGCCAGGCCAACCCGATCACCGGGGAGTCCGTCGACGACACCTACAGGCGGCTGTCACGGGAGGTCATCAGCGCCGAGCGCGAGGTCTTGGTCAAGCTCCGGGACGGCCGCTACATCGACGACGAGATGCTGCGGACCCTGCTGCGCAGGCTGGACCTGGAGGAGGCGGCGGCCTTCCGGGAGGCCGCGTGACGACGGGCCGCCGCCCCAGGGGCGACGACGGGCCGGCGTCTCCGAGGAGTCGACGGGCCGGCGACTCAGGTACGACGACGGGTCGGCCTCTCAGGGGAAGGGGCGCCCGGTGATCACGGCCGCCACCGCCGTCCCGCGAGGGAAGGCGCCTTCTCCGGCCAGGGTGACGAGGCCGTAGAGCAGCTTGGCGACATACAGGCGTTCGACGGGCAGGCCGTGCCGGTGCTCGAATTCCGCCGCGAAGGCGTCGAGCTCGGCGGGCACGCGCGCGTAGCCACCGCCATGGAAGCGCTCGTCCAGGCTCCAGGCGCCGCGCCTGCCACCGAAAGCCTCACGCTGCAGTGCCTCCGTCTCGGCGGCCAGGAAGCCGCCCCTGAGCACCGGCACACCCAAGGCCCGCTGGCCGGGAGCGAGACCGGCCGCCAGCCCCGCGAGCGTGCCACCGGTACCGCAGGCCACGGCGACGACCTCGGCCAGGCCGCGCAGTTCGGCGCCGAGCGCCCGGCAGCCGCGGACGGCCTCGGCGTTGCTGCCGCCCTCGGGGACCACGTACGCCTCCTCCGCGTCCGCCGCGCGCAGGATGCCGGCCAGGGTCCGCGGCCCGGACTTGCCCCGGTAGGTCGCCCTGTCGACGAAGTGCAGCCGCATGCCGTCGGCCGTGCAGCGGGCCAGCGAGGGGTTGAGGGGCCGGCCGGCCAGCTCGTCGCCGCGGACGACACCGACGGTGGGGATGCCGAGCAGCCGGCCTGCCGCGGCCGTGGCACGCAGGTGGTTGGACCAGGCACCGCCGAAGGTGACGACGGTACGGCCGGCCGCCGCGGTCAGATTCGGAGCCAGCTTGCGCCACTTGTTGCCGATCAGCTCCGGGTGGATGAGATCGTCGCGCTTCAGCAGCAGCCGCACACCCCGGCGCTCGAACCGGCCGTCCACGACCTCCTGCACCGGTGACGGCAGCCGTGGGCGCAGCGCGGCGATTCCGGGAGCGTCGGGGCTGGTCACCGGCCCATTGTCACCCGGGAGTGGGGAAGCGCGGGGCTCGGGCTGACGCCGCGCTCCCGCCTGGGCCCCTCGTCCGAGGGCCCGACACGAGCGCCCTCCAACGCCGTGACGGCCCCCTTGCCCAGCAGCGCAAAGCTCCATTCCCGCTCTTTCGGGTAATAGCACGACCACGCTGAGTGAGGAAGGCTTGCCCGTGCACATCGATGCCCGAGGCATGTGGGCGTCGGTCACAACCGGGAGGGCAGTTCTCTATGTCGGTAGGCGAAGAGGTCCGCACGGAGCAGACCAAGCCGCAGCAGAGTCTCGGCACGGCGGCCGCGCGGAACCTGGCCACCACGACCAAGTCCGTGCCGCAGATGCAGGAGATCAGCTCCCGCTGGCTGCTGCGGATGCTGCCGTGGGTCGACATCCAGGGGGGTACGTACCGGGTGAACCGGCGGCTGACGTTCGCCGTGGGCGACGGCCGTCTGACGTTCGTGAAGACCGGCGACCGTGTCGAGATCATCCCCGCGGAGCTCGGCGAACTGCCGGCCCTGCGGTCCTACGAGGACGAGGAGGTGCTCTTCGAGATCGCCCGCCGCTGCGAGCAGCGGGAGATCCCGGCCGGCGACGTGATCGCCTCGTTCGGCAGCCCGTCCGACGAGGTGTACCTCCTCGCGCACGGCAGGGTGGAGAAGGTCGGCACGGGCCCCTACGGGGACGACGAGTCCCTCGGTGTGCTCGCCGACGGCGCCTACTTCGGCGAGGACGCCCTGCTGAACGAGGACGCGATCTGGGAGTACACGGCCCGCGCCCTCACCGCGTGCACCGTGCTGGTGCTGCCCCGCCAGGAGTTCGCGCAGATCGCGGAGCGCTCGGACACCCTGCGCGAACACCTCCAGCAGCGCCGCTCGATCCCCTCGCAGCGCTCCAACAAGTACGGCGAGAAGGAGATCGACCTCTCCGCCGGCCACTCCGGCGAGCCGGACATCCCGCACACCTTCGTCGACTACGAGGCCCGGCCCCGTGAGTACGAACTGAGCGTCGCCCAGACCGTGCTGCGCATCCACTCGCGCGTGGCCGACCTGTACAACCAGCCCATGAACCAGACCGAGCAGCAGATCCGGCTGACGGTCGAGGCGCTGAAGGAGCGCCAGGAGCACGAGCTGGTCAACAACCGCGACTTCGGGCTTCTGCACAACTGCGAGTACGACCAGCGGATCCAGCCGCACGACGGCGTGCCCGGCCCGGACGACCTGGACGAGCTGCTCAGCAGGCGCCGCGGCACCAAGATGCTCCTCGCCCACCCGCGCGCCATCGCCGCGTTCGGCCGCGAACTCAACAAGCGCGGACTGGTCCCCGAGACCATCGACATGGCCGGCAACCGCATCCCGACCTGGCGCGGTGTGCCGATCTTCCCGTGCAACAAGATCCCCGTCTCGGACGCCCGGACGACGTCGATCATCGCCCTGCGTACCGGCGAGGCCGACCAGGGCGTCATCGGTCTGCGTGCCTCGGGCATCCCGGACGAGATCGAGCCGAGCCTGTCGGTGCGCTTCATGGGCATCAACGAACAGGCCATCATCAAATACCTGGTCACGGCCTACTACTCCGCCGCGGTGCTGGTACCGGACGCGCTCGGCGTCCTGGAGAACGTCGAGATCGGCCGCTGGCGGTGATACTCCCGGTACGCCGGCCGTGTCCCCGCCCGTCAGGGCGGGTACATCCTCGGGGTACGCGCCCAGCGGCAGCGGAAGCGCCACCGTCCGCTCATTCTCCGAGGCGGTCCCATGGGTGAGTCCCTCACGGAGTTCAGGACGGAGACGACGCTGCCCGCACCCTGCGGGCAGCACGGCACCGAGCCCGGGCCGGCGGCCGGAGCACCGGAAAGGCGGGGGCACATCGGGACGCAGCGGGACGGCGGGGCTGCACCGGCCGAAGGGCACGAGGCGGTCGTCCTGCTGGAGCGGGCCCGGGCGGAGGTCGATCCGGTGCTGCGAGTCGCCCTCGGCTCGCTGCCCGGCCCGATGCGCCGGATCGCGCGCTACCACTTCGGCTGGGAGCAGTCCGACGACAGCCCGGCGGAGGGCGGCTCCGGCAAGGCGATCCGGCCCGCGCTGGTCTTGGCCGCGGCGGCCGCCCTCGGCGGGCCCGAGGCGCGGGCCGGGGCGGCCCGGGCCGCCGCCGCGGTGGAACTGGTCCACAACTTCACACTGCTGCACGAGGACGTGATGGACCGGGACACCACCCGCCGCCACCGCCCCACCGCGAGGACCGTGTTCGGCGACGCCGACGCCGTCCTCGCCGGGGACGCCCTCCAGGCGCTGGCCCTGCGGCTGCTCGCCCAGGACCCCCACCCGGCGTCCCCGGCCGCCGCCGCCCGGCTCGCGGACTGCGTCATCGAACTGTGCGCGGGGCAGCACGCGGACACGGCCCTGGAGCGGTGCGCCCCCGCGGAGGTCACGCTCGACAGGGTGCTCGCCATGGCGGAGGCCAAGACGGGCGCCCTGCTCGGCAGCGCCTGCGCGATCGGCGGGCTGTACGCGGGCGCCTCGGACGAGGAAGTGGCGGCGCTGGACGCGTTCGGCCGGGAAGCCGGGCTCGCCTTCCAGCTCATCGACGACGTCATCGGCATATGGGGTGACCCGGGCGGCACGGGCAAGCCCGTCGGTGCCGACCTGGCCGCCCGGAAGAAGGCATTGCCGGTGGTGGCGGCCTTCGCCTCCGGCACACCGGCGGCCGCTGAGCTCGCCGGGCTGTACGCACGACCCGGCGAGCAGGAGGACCTGGAGCACATCGCCCTGACCGTGGAGCGCGCGGGCGGCCGCGACTGGGCGCAGGGCCAGGCGGCCGACCGGATGGCCCGGGCGATGCAGCAGCTGGCCCGAGCGGTGCCGGACCCGGAGGCGGCGGGCGGCCTGCTGGCGCTCGCCGAGTTCGTGACACGGCGGACCGGTTGACGGCCGGGGGCGCCGGTCGGCCGGCAGCAGTCGACGACCGGCCGTGGCAGGCCGCTGATCGCCGGCCTTTGTGACGACCTTCGGGTGACCGAAGGGCAAGACCACGGAGCGTCGGGGCCGTGCGGCTCCTGACCCCGCACGGCTACCGGCCTCCGGTCGGCGGGTCCCGCACTGCCCCACGGTGTGCGGGGCCCGCCCCCTTCCCCGACCACCCACCCGTACAGATCCGTCGAGTTTGCGCACACGTTCCACTGAATCCCGCCAAGATCTCGCTCGTATCCCTTCATGGGGAGAGGCGCCCCTACGATCAACGCCCGTCGGGTCGAGCGAAGGGGCGGGACATGGGTGTGGCCATCCGGACGGCGGGCGAAGGAGACAGGGAGCTGATCGTCCGGCTTCTGGACGAGGCGTTCCAGGACGACCCCGTGAGCGGCTGGGTCTTCCCGGGCGCGGCGGATCGCCCTGCCAAGCACCCCGCGCTCATGGCCGCCTTCACCGACATCGTGCTCGCGGCCGGCCGCATCGACGTCACGGAAGACGGCTCGGCCTGCGCCCTGTGGCTTTCCGTGCCCGCCGACGAGGGCCACGGCGAAGGCGACGCCGGGGACGACGAAGGTCCAGCCCAGGTACGCGAGGCCGTCGACCCGGACAACGAGCGCATCGAGGCGATCGGCCGGCTGACGGCCGCCGTCCACCCCGCCGGGCGGGCCCATGAGTACCTGTGGATGATCGGTGTGGCACCCGGCCGCCAGGGCGAGGGGCTCGGTACCGCGCTCATCGAGGCCGTCCTCGACCGGTGCGACCGCGAGGGGCTGCCCGCCTACCTGGAGGCCAGCAGCGCCCGCAGCCGCACGCTGTACGAGCGCCTCGGCTTCGAGCTCGTCGGATCGGTCCTCGACCTGCCGGACGGCCCGGCGATGTGGCCCCTGTGGCGCGAGCCCAGGCCGCACCGGTCCGCTTAGGCCGGGTGGCTTTCAGACGTAGCTCCGATGAGGGCCAGACAGCCGGGGCGGTCGCGGGTCGCCGGCCACGAGGTCGTGCATGAAGGGCGTGACCAGCGTGTGGTCCGTCGCCCTGGTCATCAGGTCGGCGACCACGTCGGGGTCAGGCACCTGCGTCGACGAGCGCGGCCCGGCGCCCGGGGTTGCCGACCATGCGGAATCCCTTCTCCTACTTGCGGCGATTCGCAAGGAACCCTTGAAACCACTACAGAGGAAGTACTACGAATGAAGTTATTGCGGTGACGCCTACGAAAAGAGACCGGCTTGCGAAAGCTCACGTACTACATCGCCTGCTCCATCGACGGCTTCATCGGTGACCCGAGCGGCGACGGAACGGCGATGATCCGCTTCGTCGACGAGGAGTTCCTCGACTACTTCCGCGAGGAGTATCCCGAGGCCGTGCCCACCCATGGCCGCCGTGCCCTGGGCATGGACGACCTGCCGAACAAGCGGTTCGACACGATCATCCAGGGGCGGGGCAGCTACGACCTCGCCCTGAAGGAGGGCATCACCAGCCCCTACGCCCACCTGCGCGAATACGTCGCCTCCAGCACCCTGACGGAGTCGCCCGACCCGAACGTCGAGATCATCGCGGACGACCTGGTCGGCAAGGTCCGCGAACTGAAGGCGGAGGACAGCGAGTTCGGCATCTACCTGTGCGGCGGCGCGACGGTCGCCGGCGAACTGCTCGACGAGGTCGACGAACTCGTCATCAAGACCTACCCCATGGTGTACGGCGCGGGCATGCCGATGTTCGGCTCCGGGGTCGCGATCTCGGACTTCACCCTGGAGTCGGTGCGCACGTTCGGCAACGGCGCGGTGGTGCGCACGTACAGCAGGAAGCGCTGAGCCTCCGACCGGCCTACTCTGAGGTCATGGGCAGCGAACGACACGTCTGTCCGGCCTGCGGACAGCCAGTGGAAACAGTCGTCCGGCGTCACAAGACGCTGGGCACCTGGGTCCCGCTCTGGGTGGCGGGCCCGTGCCGCAACCCCGAGTGCGGGGCCTACGACGCGGAAGGCGCCGCCGGTGGTGACACCGGCCACGGCGACAGCCGTGAGGGCGACCAGGGCACCCGGCCACCGGAAGGCACCCGGCCACCGGAAGGCACCCGGCCACCGGAAGGCACCCGGCCCCCAGAAGGCGACCTGCCCCCGGAAGGCGGCCGGCCCGCCGGGGACACCGCCCCGCCTGCCACGAGCCCGCCCGAACCGGCCCCGGGAGAAACCGCCGCGGAAAAGTCCTGAGCCCGTGTCGAGAAGCGCGGCCCGGCTCCGACGTCCCTTGTGAAGAACCGCCCACCGGGGCGGTGAGAGCCGAAGGAGCGGACTGATGAAGTACCTGGTCATGGTGCAGGGCACACAGGCGGACTACGACGCCATGCGCGGCAAGGCGTCCCCGGACTCCCCGGCCTGGAGCGAGGAGGAGCTGCAGACCATGTTCGCCTACATGGGTGCCATCAACGACGACCTGGCCGAGAGCGGCGAGCTCGTCGACGGGCAGGGCCTGGCCGAGCCGGCACAGACCCGGCACGTCACCCTCGGTGACGACGGCAAGGCCGTGATCACCGACGGGCCGTACGGCGAGACCAAGGAGCTGCTGGCCGGCTACTGGGTCCTGGAGTGCGAGAGTCTGGAGCGGGTCACGGAGATCGCCGACCGCGTCGCCCGCTGCCCCCAGCCGGCCGGCGCGCCCGACTACCCGGTCGTGATCCGCCCGATCATGGACGGTTCCGGGGACATCTGACCGACCGCCCGGCGCCGACGGACACGCTGGTGAGAAGCACACCCGAGATCGAGGACCTGCTGCGCGCCGACGCGCCGCAGGTCCTCGGTGCGCTGGTCAGACGGTACGGACACTTCGACGCCGCCGAGGACGCCGTACAGGAGGCGCTGCTCGCGGCCGCCGGGCAGTGGCCCGACGAGGGCGTGCCCGGCAATCCGCGCGGCTGGCTGATCAAGGTCGCCTCGCGGCGGCTCACCGACACCCTGCGCAGCGATCAGGCCCGGCGGCAGCGCGAGGAGCGGGCGGCCGCGCTCGCGCCCCGCGACGCCTTCACGGCGCCGCCGCCGGGGGAGCGGGCGCCCCGCGACGACGACACGCTCTCGCTGCTGTTCCTGTGCTGCCACCCGGATCTGTCGCCGCCCGCGCAGATCGCGCTCACGCTGCGCGCCGTGGGCGGTCTGACCACGGCGGAGATCGCCCGGGCGTACCTCGTCCCGGAGGCGACCATGGCGCAGCGCGTCAGCCGCGCCAAGCAGAAGGTGCGGGGTGTGCGCTTCGGCCGCCCGGACCGCTGGGAACAACGGCTGCCGTCCGTCCTGCAGACCCTCTACCTGATCTTCAACGAGGGCTACACGGCCACTTCCGGCGCCGCCCTGCAGCGCCGTGATCTCGCGGGCGAGGCCGTGCGGCTGACCCGTACCGTCCACCGGCTGCTGCCCGGCGACTGCGAGGTGACCGGCCTGCTCGCGCTGATGCTGCTCACCGACGCCCGGCGCGAGGCGCGCAGCGGCCCGCACGGCGAGCTGATCCCTCTCGACGAACAGGACCGCGACCGCTGGGACCGCGCCGCGATCGACGAGGGCGTCGCGCTCATCACCGCGGCCCTGTCCCGGGGCCGCCCGGGGCCGTTCCAACTGAGGGCCGCGATCGCCGCCGTGCACGACGAGGCAAGCTCACCCGAGGCGACCGACTGGGCCGAGATCCTCGGCCTGTACGACGTCCTCGTCGGCCTGGTCCCCGGCCCGGTCGAGCGCCTGAACCGCGCGGTCGCCGTCGCCATGGTCCACGGCCCGCGCGCGGGCCTGACCGAAGTGGATTCCCTGGCCGATGAGTTGAAGGGCCACCGGCTGGACGCCGTACGAGGTCATCTCCTGGAGCGCGCGGGCGAGCCCGAAGCCGCCCGGGCCGCCTACGAGTCGGCGGCCGCACAGACCCTCAGCCTGCCCGAGCAGCGCTATCTCCGGGCCCGGGCGGCGCGGTTGGGCGACTAACGTGTACGGCATGGATATACCGGGGGAGCGGCGCCGCACCGTACGGCGCCTGGTGGTGATGGTGTGGGCGCTGGTCGCGGTCGTGGCGGGCGGGCTGACGCTGTGGATGCAGGACTCGGCGGAACCACCGGGACCCTACGGCTGGGAGCGGACGGATCCCGGCGACGCACAGCACCTGCCGCCCTGCCCGACGCCCGAGGCCTGCGCGTACGTCACCAGGCCCTAGCCGCGCCGCCCGCCCGTCGCCGGGGCGCGGGTCGTCAGGCAGTACGTGCCGCCCGCCGGGTCGCGCATGGCCGTCCAGCCGGGGAAGGCGGCCACGAATGCGGCCCCGAACTCCTCGTGCCGGGCCCGGGTCGCCGGGACGTCCGCGCAGGCGAGGTCGAGGTGGGCGGAGGCCGGACGTTCCTCGTCGAGGCGTTGCAGGAGCAGACGGACCGGCAGGCCGGGCGGCGGCTCGACCACGTGGAACTCCGCACGGGAGCCCGGCCGCGACTCCCAGCCGTCGAGCAGCGTGCTCCAGAAGGCGACTTCCCCGTCGAAGGCAGAAGCCGGGACGTCCACGCACACCTGGTCGAGCCGGCTGCCCCGCACCACACCCGGCCGCGCCGACTGCCCGCGCCACGGGGCCGCGCAGAACAACTGCCGCCGGGCGAGCGCAGCACGACGAGTGACCCCAGGTCGGCCACCACGCCCGCACCGAGCCGCACCGCCGTGGCGGCGAACTCCGGTACGTCGTCCACACAGAAGTCGAGGTGCGCACCCCCGGAAGACGGACCGACCGCCTGCACCTTCACGCACGCGTCGGCGCCGTCGGGCAGCAGGGTGACGAACTCGTCGTGTTCGCCGCGCAGTTCGGACAGACGTGTGTCCGTGACGGCCGTCCAGAAGTCGCAGGCGGCGCCGAAGGCCTCGCGCGGGCGGTCGATGAAGGCGTACGTCCAGCTGATCCTCATGGGCGCGATCGTAGAGGGACCGCCCCACCGCCACCTGCGTGAACCTCGACCTGCCCTCGCCGCACCGTTCCCCGCCGATCGCTCTGCGCTTGTTTGCATTCAGGAATGGATCACATCACGTTCCTCGTGGCGGCCGTCATCGTCACGGCGCTCGCCTTCGACTTCACCAACGGATTCCACGACACGGCGAACGCGATGGCCACATCCATCGCCACCGGCGCGCTCGCACCCCGTACAGCGGTCCTGATCAGCGGTGTCCTCAACGTCGTCGGTGCCTTCCTGTCCACGGAGGTCGCCAAGACCGTCTCGGGCGGCATCGTGGACGACACCCTCGTCTCCCCGGGCATGATCTTCGCGGGACTGGTCGGCGCGATTCTGTGGAATCTGCTGACCTGGCTGATCGGCCTGCCCTCGAGCTCCTCGCACGCCCTGTTCGGCGGTCTGATCGGGGCCGTGTGGGTCGGAGCGGGCAGCCAGGGCGTCAACGTCGAGAAGGTCGTGGAGAAGGTGCTGGTGCCCGCGGTGGCCTCGCCGATCGTGGCCGGTGTCGCCGCGCTGCTCGCCACCCACCTCGCCTACCGGCTCACCGACCGGGCCCGGGGGGACTCCGTCACCAAGGGGTTCCGCATCGGCCAGATCGCCTCCGCCTCGCTGGTCTCCCTCGCCCACGGCACGAACGACGCGCAGAAAACCATGGGTGTCATCACCCTCACCCTGATCTCGGCGGGTGCGCTCGGCCACCACGCCGGCCCGCCGCTGTGGGTCATCGCGTCCGCGGCCCTCGCCATCGGCCTGGGCACCTACCTGGGCGGCTGGCGGATCATCCGCACCATGGGCAAGGGCCTCACCGAGATCCAGTCGCCGCAGGGCTTCGCCGCCGAGACCGCCTCCACGACCGTCATCCTGACCTCCGCCCACCTCGGCTTCGCCCTGTCCACCACCCAGGTGGCCTCGGGCAGCATCCTCGGCGCGGGGCTCGGCCGCCGGCTCGCGGAGGTCCGCTGGGGCGTCGCCGTCCGGATGGCGGTCGCCTGGACGGTCACCCTGCCCGCCGCGGCGCTGGTCGGGGGTCTGGCCGCCGCCGTCGTGCAGAACGGCGGGGACCTTGGCACGGCGGTCGTCGCGCTGGTCGGCGTGGCCCTCGCGGCGGGCATCGTGGTCCTCTCGCGCCGCAACCCGGTGCACGCGCGCAACGTCAACGACGCGCACGAGGCCGGCATCACCGCCGAGCGGCCGGCCAAGGTCGGCACGGCCGCGTGAACGCCGGGAGCAGGACATGCATCCGGACGGGACCGCACTCGGCGGCCGGGCGGAGCGCGTGCACGCGGCCCTGTTCGCCGGCCTGATCCGTGTCGCCGCGGTGAGCGCCGGCGTCACCGTCGCCGTGGTCGCCGTATTGGCCCTCGTCGTCCTCGGCCTCGCCCGGCTGGAGGGCGGCCGCGCACAGCAGGTGATCGTCCCTCAGTTCCACCGACGGCGCGTACGGCGAAGGGGCCCGGCCGGTTCTCGGCCGGGCCCCTTCGCCGTACGAAGGCGATCAGGCCTTCTTGGTCTCCCAGAAGATCTTGTCGATCTGGGCGATGTAGTCCAGAGCCTTCTGGCCGGTGGCCGGGTCGGTCGAGGCCTTGGCGGCCGAGAGGGCCTTGAGGGCGTCGTTGACCAGCTGGTGCAGCTCCGGGTACTTCTCGAAGTGCGGGGGCTTGAAGTAGTCGCTCCAGAGCACCGAGACGTGGTGCTTCGCGAGCTCGGCGCGCTGCTCCTTGATGACGGTGGCGCGCGCCTGGAAGTGCGGGTCGTCGTTGGCGGCCATCTTCTCCTGCACGGCCTTCACCGACTCCGCCTCGATGCGGGCCTGGGCGGGGTCGTACACACCGCAGGGAAGGTCGCAGTGGGCACTGACCTTGACCTTGGGGGCAAACAGGCGGGAAAGCATGGAGCATTCCTTCCTCGTGATCGTCTTCTCACAGGGGACATTACTCCGTGAGGGACGGCTTTTCGCGGGTGCCCCCATGGGCTTAGGACAAAAGTCCGGGGTGAGACTGAGACTGGTGGACGAAGAACCGGGGAGGTGCCGGGTGATGCCGGAGTTGTCGCAGGAGTCCGAGCGGGGGAGGCCGGCCCCGCCCTTCGGGGTGGCCGAGGTGACCGGGCCGTCCATGGTGCCCACGCTGTACCACGGGGACCGGCTCCTGGTGCATTACGGGGCCCGGGTCAGGCCCGGGGACGTCGTCGTGCTGCGGCACCCCTTCCAGCAGGACCTGCTGGTCGTCAAGCGGGTCGCCCAGCGGCGCGAGAGCGGCTGGTGGGTGCTCGGGGACAACGCGTACGCCGGCGGCGACAGCACCGACTACGGCGTCGTGCCCGACGACCTGGTGCTGGGGCGGGTCCGGTTCCGCTACCGGCCGCGCAGGCCCGACCGGCGCTCGCCGTGGGCGCTGCTCGGCTGGGCGCTGTCGGCGGCCAGGCCCGTGTTCTCGGGCAGGACGGGCCGTGCGGCCTCCAGGCGCTTGCGGGCGCGGTAGGCCGCCACGTTGGCGCGGGTCGCGCAGCGGTCGGAGCAGTAGCGCCGGGAGCGGTTGGTGGAGGTGTCGAGGTAGGCGTTGCGGCAGGGCGCGGCCTCGCACAGGCCGAGGCGGTCGGCGCCGTGCTCGGTCAGGTGGAACGCCAGGCCCATCGCCGCGATCGCCGCATAGCCCGCGGTGGCGTTCGACGGGTGGTCCGCCAGGTGCATGTGCCACAGGGGCCGGCCGTCGTCGTCACGGAAGTCGTGTCCCGAGATCTGCGGGCTCACCGGGAACTCCAGCAGCAGCGAGTTCAGCAGGTCGACGGCGAGCCTCTCGTCGCCCGAGTCGGCCGCCTCGAAGACCGCGCGCAGCCGGGCCCGGACCGAGCGGAAGCGCGTCACGTCCGCGTCGGTGGCGCGGCGGGCCGCCGACTGGCTGGGCCCGAACAGATCGCGGACGGCCTCGACCGACGTCAGGGCGTCCTTGCCCCGGGCCGGTTCCTCGGTGTTGACGAGGCGCACGGCGTAATCCGAGTAATAGGCCAGTTCCACTTGTAGTCCTTACGGAGGGGCTTTATCGTCGGGGGCGTGCACGTGTAACAGCTGATGGTGCTTCCAGGGTATTACGAGGGAGGGGTCGATGGCGGACGCCGACATCACCGCGGCCAGCGCCGACTGGCAGGCCTGGCAGGAGAGCTGGGACCGGCAGCAGGAGTGGTACCTGCCCGACCGCGAGGAGCGGTTCCGGATCATGCTCGACATGGTCGAGGCCCTCGTGGGCACCGCCCCGCGCGTCCTCGACCTCGCCTGCGGCACGGGCAGCATCACCGCCCGGCTGCTCGCCCGCTTCCCGGACGCCACCAGCACCGGCGTAGACCTCGATCCAGCGCTCCTCGCCATCGCCGAGGGCACCTTCGCGGGCGACGACCGGGTCCGTCTGGTCACCGCCGACCTCAAGGACCCCCACTGGCCGGCGCACCTGCCGTACGACTCGTACGACGCCGTCCTGACCGCGACGGCCCTGCACTGGCTGCACCGGGAACCCCTCGCGGACCTCTACGGCCAGGTCGCGGGACTCGTCCGCGCCGGCGGTGTCTTCATGAACGCGGACCACATGATCGACGAGACGACGCCCCGGATCAACGCGGCGGAGCGGGCGCAGCGGCACACCCGTATGGAACAGGCCAAGCGGGACGGCATCCTCGACTGGGCCGAGTGGTGGCAGCTCGCGGCGAAGGACCCCGTTCTCGCCGGACCCACCGCCCGGCGCTACGAGATCTACGGCGAGCACGCGGACGGCGACACGCCCTCGCCCGGCTGGCACGCGCGCGTGCTGCGCGAGAAGGGGTTCGGCGAGGCCAGGCCCGTGTGGTGCTCGCCCTCGGACACCCTGCTGCTGGCCGTCAAGTAGCACGGACGGAGGGGGCGGTACGGAGATCCCGTACCGCCCCCTCGCCGTGCGTACCGTCAGAGCACCTTGGACAGGAACGACTTGGTCCGCTCGTGCTGCGGGTTCGTCAGCACCTCGCGCGGGTGACCGGATTCGACCACCACACCGCCGTCCATGAAGACCAGGCTGTCGCCCACCTCGCGGGCGAAGCCCATCTCGTGGGTGACGACGATCATCGTCATGCCGGACTCGGCCAGGTCGCGCATGACGTCCAGGACGTCACCCACCAGCTCCGGGTCGAGCGCCGAGGTCGGCTCGTCGAACAGCATCAGCTTCGGGTCCATGGCGAGGGCCCGGGCGATGGCGACGCGCTGCTGCTGACCGCCGGAGAGCTGGGAGGGGTAGTTGCCCGCCTTGTCGGCCAGGCCCACCCGGTCCAGCAACTCCAGGGCACGCTCCCGCGCCTTGCCCTTGCCCACGCCCTTGACCTGGACCGGCGCCTCCATGACGTTCTCCACGGCCGTCATGTGCGGGAACAGGTTGAAGCGCTGGAAGACCATGCCGATGTCCCGGCGCTTGACCGCGACCTCGCTGTCCTTCAGTTCGTAGAGCTTGTCGCCCTTCTGCCGGTAGCCGACCAGCTCGCCGTCGACCCACAGCCGGCCGGCGTTGATCTTCTCCAGGTGGTTGATGCACCTCAGGAAGGTCGACTTGCCGGAGCCGGAGGGGCCGATGAGGCAGAACACCTCGCCGGACTTCACCTCCAGGTCGATGCCCGTGAGGACTTCTACGGGGCCGAAGGACTTGTGGACGCCCTCGGCCTTGACCATGACGGTCATGCGGTGCCTCCCGTCGACGCCGAGCGGTTGGACAGGGACAGCAGGTTCGCCTTGATCTTCTGGAACGGCGTGGCCGGCAGGGACCGGCTCGAACCACGCGCGTAGTACCGCTCCAGGTAGTACTGGCCGATGCTGAAGATTGAGGTCAGCAGCAGGTACCAGGCCGCCGCCAGGAACAGCATCTCGGCGGGGGCGCCGGAGGTCTGCCCGATGTCCTGGGCCGCGCGCAGCAGCTCCGGATACTGGACGACCGAGACCAGCGAGGTCGTCTTCAGCATGTTGATGACCTCGTTGCCCGTCGGCGGCACGATCACGCGCATCGCCTGCGGGATGACGATCCGGCGCAGCGTCCTGGAGTGGCTCATGCCCAGCGCGTGCGACGCCTCGGTCTGGCCCTCGTCGACCGAGAGCAGACCGGCCCGGCAGATCTCCGCCATGTAGGCGGCCTCGTTGAGGCCGAGACCCAGCAGAGCCGTCAGGAACGGGGTCATGAAGTCCGACCACTCGTCCTTGTAGAACGGCCCGAGGTTGATGTACTCGAAGACCAGGCCCAGGTTGAACCAGACGATCAGCTGCACCAGGACCGGGGTGCCGCGGAAGAACCAGATGTAGAACCACGCGATCGACGAGGTCACCGGGTTCTTCGACAGGCGCATCACGGCGAGCATGACGCCGCCGACGATGCCGATCACCATGGACAGCACGGTCAGCAGGAGCGTTTTGCCCACGCCGTCCAGGATCCGGTCGTCGAAGAAGTAGTCCGGGATCGCACCCCAGTTGATCTTGCCCTGGGAGAACGCGTAGACGACCCCGACCAGCAGGGCGATGGCGACGACGGCGGAGACATACCGCCCGTAGTGCCGGACCGGGATGGCCTTGATGGCCTCCGGTCCGGCCGGGGGCGTGTCAGCCGGCGTCTTGTCGATGTCAACAGTCACGGGTGTTGCCTTTCAGTGCCGCTGAGCTGCGGTCACTTGCCGCCGTTGATGGTGGCCTCGTCGATGGAGCCGTCCGTGACGCCCCACTTCTTCATGATCTTCTCGTACTCGCCGTTCTCGATGACGGCGTTCAGCGCGTCCTTGAGAGCGTCACGCAGCTGGGTCTGGTTCTTGGCGACCGCGATGCCGTACGGGGCGGCCTCGACCTGCTCGCCGACCAGCTGGAAGTCCTTGCCGCCACCGGAGGTCTTCACCGCGTACGCGGCGACCGGGAAGTCGGACGAACCGGCGTCCGCGCCACCCGCGCGCAGACGGGTCTGGGCCTGCTGGTCGTTGTCGAAGGCCTCGATGGCGATCTTCTTGCCGGCCGGGCACTTCTTCGACTCGGCCTTGGCGAGGTCCTCGGAGACCGTGCCGCGCTGCAGCACGATCTTCTTGCCGCACAGGTCGGACCAGGTCTTGATGCCCTGGTCGTCGCCCTTCTTGGTGTAGATCGACACACCGGCGGTGAAGTAGTCCACGAAGTCGACGCCCTCGCCGACCTTCTTGCCGGTGTCGGAGTCGATGCCCTCCTGGCGGTCCTTGGTGTCGGTCATCGCGGACATGGCGATGTCGTAGCGCTTGGAGCGCAGACCCGTGATCAGCGTGTCGAACGTGCCGTTCTCGAACTGGAAGTCGACCCCGAGCTGCTTGCCCATGGCGGCGGCGAGGTCCGGGTCGATGCCGACGACCTTTCCGGAACCGTCCTTGAACTCGACCGGGGCGTAGGCGATGTCGGAGCCGACCTTGATGACACCCTTGTCGCGGATGGCCTGCGGCAGCTTGTCGGCGAGCGGGGCCGAGGCCGCGGTGTCGCTGGAGCCGGTGTCCTTGGTCTGGTCACCGCATCCGGTGAGCATCAGCGCGCCTGCGACCGCGATCGCACCGACCGCTGCTAGCCGGGAGTGCGCGGCGGTCGTACGACGGGTGGAGCTTGCGGTCATGGTGGGTTCCTCCGGCGGATGGGTGGAGTTGCCGATGGGGCGGGCCGCCGCCGATGGATTCGGCACGGCCGTGGCACGCCGAAGGGTTCGGCAGTGCCGTGGGTCGACGAGAGCACACGTCTTCGAGTGTCGCGACCTCGTGTGATTACGGCATCTTGCCATTCGGACTGCGCGATTCTGGGGGCCAGTCATGTCAAAATCGGATAACGGGCGACCCCCGAACCGCAGCACTCCGGTACATCACGGCCGGACCTTCTATAGGAATCACCCCTTCCGGCCGGAAGATCTTCGGTAAATCCCGGGATTTCCACACGGCAGCCGAGGACTTCGCCGGTGGTTGAGTGGTTGTAGCTGCTTTGTCCAGGTCTTGTCCCGATTTTGGACGAAGCGTCAGAGCCTCGTCATGTGACCTTCGCGTTATCGACTCGTCCCTGACGCCGTCCGTCCGGTATGAAGGGTCTTTACACCCCTCATCCGGGGCTCAGGGCGCGTGTGCGGCGCGCCCGTCGCGTACGCGCCCGTACGTATACACGTACAAGCACGACATGGGCCTACGCGGTGCCCGCCCACCCCTCACCAGGAGTGGCCACCCTCAAAACAATGAAGATTTAAGGGGTAAAACGAAGTGGCAGCGGAGATCGTCAATCCTCGCAGCGAGAGCAAGACCGGTGATACGGAGCACGAGGGCAGTGCGGAGCCCCTCGACTCCTTCGACCCGGCGTTCGCGTTGCACCGCGGCGGCAAGATGGCTGTGCAGGCCACCGTGCCGGTCCGTGACAAGGACGACCTGTCCCTGGCGTACACGCCCGGCGTCGCGAAGGTGTGCAGCGCGATCGCGGAGCAGCCGGAGCTCGTGCACGACTACACGTGGAAGTCGTCGGTCGTGGCCGTCGTGACGGACGGTACGGCCGTGCTGGGCCTCGGTGACATCGGGCCCGAGGCCTCCCTCCCGGTGATGGAGGGCAAGGCGATTCTTTTCAAGCAGTTCGGTGGCGTGGACGCGGTCCCGATCGCCCTGGCCTGCACGGACGTCGACGAGATCGTCGAGACCGTGGTGCGGCTCGCGCCGTCGTTCGGCGGCGTCAATCTGGAGGACATCTCGGCACCCCGGTGCTTCGAGGTCGAGCGCAGGCTCCAGGAGCGGCTGGACATCCCGGTCTTCCACGACGACCAGCACGGAACGGCCGTGGTGACGCTGGCCGCCCTGCGGAACGCCGCGCGGCTGAGCGGGCGGGCGCTGGGGGAGCTGCGGGCCGTCATCTCCGGCGCCGGTGCGGCGGGTGTCGCCATCGCCAAGATGCTGGTCGAGGCCGGGATCGGGGATGTCGCGGTGGCCGACCGCAAGGGTGTCGTGTCGGCGGACCGGGACGACCTCACGCCGGTGAAGCAGGGGCTGGCCGGGTTCACGAACAAGGCCGGGATCACCGGGTCGCTGGAAACGGCGCTGGAGGGGGCCGATGTGTTCATCGGCGTCTCCGGTGGCACGGTCGCGGAGTCCGCGGTGGCGACGATGGCCAAGGGTGCGTTCGTCTTCGCCATGGCGAACCCGAACCCCGAGGTGCATCCCGAGGTCGCGCACAAGTACGCGGCGGTCGTCGCGACCGGGCGGTCGGACTTCCCCAACCAGATCAACAACGTGCTGGCGTTCCCCGGGATCTTCGCGGGGGCGCTGCAGGTGCGGGCCTCCCGGATCACCGAGGGGATGAAGCTGGCCGCCGCGGAGGCGCTGGCCGCTGTGGTCGGGGACGATCTCGCCGCCGACTACGTCATTCCGTCGCCGTTCGACGAGCGGGTCGCGCCGGCGGTCACGGCCGCGGTGGCCGCGGCTGCTCGGGCCGAGGGTGTGGCGCGGCGCTGAGGCCGACCCGACGTTGGTGTGATGTGGCCCCGCCCGGGATCGGGTGGGGCCACTTCTTTGCGTTGGCGTAGGGCTGTTCGGGTGGTGTGCCTGTTGGCTTCGCCGTCGCGTGGTGGTGGGTCGGGGCCGCGCCGGGGGGTGTCCGTCCTCGGAACGGCGCGATGGAGCTTCATACCGACTGACTTGCGTTGACGCGCCAACCGCTGCGGGCGGACACCCCCCGACACGGCCCCTCGCGTACGACGGCGGGTGCGGGTGCGTCCCGCCTCGCCTACGCACAACACTGCTGCCCACCTGGCAAGAGGGCGTGTCTCACAGGGGTGGATGGTTCCTTCGGGTTCTCGGGGAACCTATCGTCGAGGTCATGTTCGCTGTCTACGCCGCCCGAATCGACCGCGACCAGCCGCTGTCCGGCCTGGAGTTGGGAGAGCGTCCCGCTCCCGAGGCCCGTCCCGGCTGGAGTACCGTCACGGTCAAGGCCGCCTCCCTCAACCACCACGACCTCTGGTCCCTGCGTGGCGTGGGCCTCGCAGAGGACAAGCTGCCGATGATCCTCGGCTGTGACGCCGCCGGCATCGACGAGGACGGCAATGAAGTCGTCCTGCACTCGGTGATCGGACAGAGCGGGCACGGGGTCGGCCCGAAGGAACCCCGGTCCATCCTCACCGAGCGCTACCAGGGCACCTTCGCCGAGCGCGTTGCCGTGCCGACCTGGAACATTCTGCCCAAGCCGAAGGAGCTCTCCTTCGAGGAAGCGGCTTGTCTGCCGACGGCGTGGCTGACCGCTTATCGGATGCTGTTCACCAACGCGGGAGTACGGCCCGGGGACTCCGTGCTGGTGCAGGGTGCCGGTGGTGGTGTCGCCACGGCGGCGATCGTGCTGGGGAAGGCCGCGGGGCTCCGGGTCTTCGCCACCAGCCGGGATGAGGCCAAGCGGAAGCGGGCCCTGGAGCTCGGGGCCGTGGAGGCGCTGGAGTCCGGGGCGCGGCTGCCGCAGCGGGTCGACGCCGTGATCGAGACCGTCGGGGCCGCGACGTGGTCGCATTCGGTGAAGTCGCTGAAGCCCGGCGGCTCTCTGGTCATCTCCGGGGCCACAAGCGGCGACCGGCCCTCGCATGCCGAACTGACCCGGATCTTCTTCCTCGAACTCAAGGTCGTGGGATCCACGATGGGCACCAAGGACGAGCTGGAGGACCTGCTCGCGTTCTGTGCCGCCACCGGGGTGCGGCCCGTCATCGACGAGGTCATGCCGATGGACCGGGCGCGAGAGGGCTTCGAACGGCTGGCTTCGGGTGAGCAGTTCGGGAAGATCGTGCTGACCAATCCTTGAGTTCGTTCGCAGTGCGTTGACGGTCGGTCCGGGATGGGCCGGCCGTTTTCGTTTGTCAACTGTGGTTGACGAAGGCTGCTTGTCAACGTAGGTTGACTACATGACCGAAGCGACCGATCTGGCCGAGCGTGCGGGTGACCGTGATCCACGGGTCGGCCTACGGGCCGTCGCCGCGCTGCGTCGGCTGCTGGAGCAGTTGGAAGCCGTACAGGTGCGCAATGCGCGCAACCAAGGCTGGTCGTGGCAGGAGATCGCCACCGAACTCGGTGTGAGCAGGCAGGCCGTGCACAAGAAGTACGGGAGGCATTGATGTTCGAGCGGTTCACCAAAGACGCCAGGGACGTGGTCAAGGGCGCTTACGCGTATGTGGAGGGGAGTGGTGAGGGCGGGCAGTGTGTGGGGCCGGAGCATCTGCTGCTGGCGCTGCTCGACCGGGAGGGCAGTCGGGGGTCCTTCGCGCTCGTCGCTCTCGGGCTCGACGGGCGCCGGGAGTCCGTGCGGGAAGCGCTGCGTGAGGCGCGGCGGCGGGCCGGGCTGACCCAGGCCGAGACCGATGCGCTGGCCGGGCTGGGGATCGACGTGGAGGAGATCGTCGCCCGGGTCGAGGAGGCGCACGGGGTCGGTGCCCTCGCCGGCGACCGTAAGGGCAGGAGGCGGTGGTCGGGGCGAACCTCCTTCGGCCGGGGTGCCAAGGAGGTGCTGGAGCACTCCCTGCGGGTCGCTCTCGCCCAGCGGGACCGGCACATCGGGGACGAGCACCTCCTGCTGGCCCTGACCCTGCGCCCCGGTGTGCCGGCCGAGGTCCTCGCCGACCACGGGGTGACGTACGAGTCCCTGGTGCGGGTGCTGTACGGCAGCGGTGGCGAGGCCAAGGCCGGGTGAAGGGCAGGGCTGGGGCCCAGGGTGGGCGGCTACCTCTTCTGCGTGCGCAGCAGCGCTCCTATGTGGGCTGCCGCCGTCGACAGGTGGCGGCGGGCGTCGCGCAGCTGGTCGGGGGTGACGCCATGGTCGCGGGCCGCGTCGCGGATGTCGTCCCGGAAGCGGTCGAGCAGACGGTCGAGGTCGCGGGCGGGGTCGCCGGTGGAGTCTGCGGCGTCCTCATGCGCCCAGGCCGGTTCGTAGGCGGCTGGGAAGTCCTCCGGGGACTCTGAAGGTGCCGGCTCGGGAGCGGACCTGCCGGTGCCGGTCCAGTCGAAGCCGAGGTCCTTGCCGAAGTCCTTGCCGTAGTCCTTTCCGAACTCGCCCACCTCCTTGACCAGTTCGCTCAAACCCTCGCGCAGGCCTGTCGGCCAGTCGCCGCGGGCGAAGTGGTCCTGCACCTGCTCCTGGACGCGGCGGGTGATGCGCTGCACCTGCTCCTGGGCCTGGACCCGGGCCTGCTCCTGGGCCTCCTTCGCCTGGCGGCGGGCGCGCTGGGCGTCCTCGCGGGCGCGGCGGCTCTCGTCCTTGGCGCGCCGGGCCTGCTCCTTCCACTCCTGCCGGGCGCGGCGCATCTCCTCCTTGGCGATGCGCCAGGCCTCCTTGTCGCCGTACTGCGAGAAGTCGCCGTAGGGGGCGCCCGACGTGCCGTCGGCCCTGGTGCCGGTGTCCCGGCGGGCCTCGGTCGCCGCGGCGCGCATCTCGCGGCGCAGGTCGCCGGCTGCTCCGCGCACGTCGGCCTGGATCTCGGCGGCCAGTTCCGCGACCGACTCCCGGATCTCCAGCTCCAGGTCGGCCAGCTCGCCGCTGCGGTCGGCCAGCTCGGCGCGGCCCGCGTCCGTGATCGAGTAGACCTTGCGGCCGCCCTCGGTGGTGTGGGTGACCAGGCCCTCGGCCTCCAGCTTGGCCAGGCGCGGGTAGACCGTGCCCGCCGATGGTGCGTACAGGCCCTGGAAGCGCTCTTCGAGGAGGCGGATCACCTCGTAGCCGTGGCGGGGGGCCTCGTCCAGCAGCTTCAGCAGGTAGAGGCGGAGGCGGCCGTGGGCGAAGACGGGGGGCATGTCAGAGCACCTTCTTGTCGGTCGTGCCGTCGGCCGAGGTGGTGGGGGCATCGCCCGGGCCGGAACCGGAATTGTCTCCCGAGCCGTCCTGGCTGCCGCTCCCCGGGGCTGCCGACGCGCGGCCGGTGGCGGCCTGTATGTCCTGTCGGTCGTCGGGGTCGTCCTCTCCGGCCGGGCGGCGCAGCAGCGCGATCGAGCCGGAGACGGTGGTGGCCCGCAGTTTGCCGGTGCCCGCGCCGAGACGGCCCGTGATCTTGTGGGCGCCCCACTGGCCGTGCACCCGCAGGCCGTCGAAGGCGTTGGAGACGGAGCCGCTCGCCGTGTTGGCCTCGACCTCCGCGTCCGCCGGGTACGGCAGACGGATCGCGATCTCGCCCGAGACGCTGGTCAGCCGGACGTCCGTCGGCCCGTTCGGGTCGAGGTCGACGATCATCGAGCCGCTGACCGACTCCGCCCGCACGGACGGCCCGGAGCCCTGGACCACCGTGAGGTCGCCGGAGACCGAGTTGAACCGCAGGTCGCCGGTCACGTCCTGGGCCTCCAGGCTGCCGGAGACCGTGTCGGCGCGGACCGGGCCGGAGAGGCCCACGAGGGTCGTGTCGCCGGTGACGCCCTTCACCACCGACGGGCCCTGGATTCCGGAGATCACGGCGGCCGCGCCGACCACGCCCACCTCTACGCGGGTGCCGGCCGGGACGGCCAGGGAGACCACGGCGCTGCGGCGCCAGCCCTTGCGGTCCAGCCACTTGAGGAAGCCCTTCCAGGGCAGGTCCTCGTAGGCCACCGTCAGGACGCCGTCCTGCTGCGTCACCACCAGGGGTGGTCCCTCGATCTCGGAGATCTCCAGGCGGGCGGAACCTTCGTCGGTCCCCACCACGTTCACCGTTCCGTTGACGAGGCGTACGTGCAGATCGCTGACGGGCTCGTCGAAGGTGAGCTTGCTCGGTTCCGTGACGGACCACTCGGACATGGTGCAGACCTCCCCGCTCCGACGCGCCATATCGCGTCCTCTCGTATTCACGATATATCGCGGTCCGGGAAAGTCAAGACACTCGTTCTGGGGATGAGTGGGCGAACAAAAGTGCCCAAGAGTGGGTGAATCGCCCTAGCGTGTGGGCATGCCGACGGAAGCTGCCCGCACCGGTCCCGCGTCTGGGGCGCTGCTGCTGTGCCGGGCGGCGCCCGCGTCTGTCGCCCCCGTCGCACACCTGTTGCGTGAGCCGATGCGTCTCACGGGCGCGGGCGACGAGTGGAGTGTTCTCGTCCCGGAGGGCAGGCCTTGGCGGGACGATGCCGAGCCCGTCGACCGGGTGGTCACCGGCTGGGCCACCGCCCTCGCCGTCGGCGCGCCCTGGCCCGTCCTGGCCCTCTGGTGGGATCCGGACCACGCCGGATTCGTCTTCGCGTCCGGTTTCCGCCGCCCGGTCGGCTTCGTGTGGCTCGCGAGCGGCGTCCCGGCCGGGGAGGACGAGGCGATGCACGCGTTCGCCGCCCGTCTGGGCCTCGACCCTGTCCTGGAGGTGCAGGCCCTCGACCGTCTGACCACGCCCGACTCGGCGGTCGACGCCCGCGCCCGGCTGCGCGGTCTGCTCGCGGTGCTCGCGGGCGTGGGTGTCGCCCTGCCCGCCGGACTCGCCCCGGGCGAACCCGCCGACCGCCTCCTGGAGGCCGCCGCAGCACGGCCGGACAGTCTGCCCGTCGAGTGGCCGGGCTGGCGTGAGGCGGTCGCGGAACGCGACACCGTGGATCACAGCCGGCTGGGCCCCTGGATGCCCTGGACGGGCGGCCCCCGGGCCCGGGCCCTGGCCCTGGCACAGGTGGCGGCGGGCCTGCCGCTCCTGGTTCGGGGCCTGCGGCGGCGGGGTGGCGGCTGGGCCACGGCCGGAGCCCTGCTCCTCGCACACGGCGCACTGGGCCTGACCTACGCCCTCACGCACCCGCGCGACTGACGGGCCCGGCGGCGGCCCGGCGATTGAGGCGCTCCCGCGGCTGGTGAGTCCCGGCGATTGAGGCGCTCCTGCGAGTGTTGCGCTTCGGCGATGGGAGACGCTCCCGCGACGGCAGGTCCCGGCGAGGAGACGTTCCCGTGACTGGTGCGTGCCGGCGTTGGGGACGCCCGCGTGACTGGTGCGTGCCGGCGTTGGGGACGCCCGCGTGACTGGTGCGTGCCGGCGTTGGGGACGCCCGCGTGACTGGTGCGTCCCGGGATGGAGGCGCCCGCCCGACTGACGCGCCCCGGGGACTGACACACCTCGGCGATTGGACGCCCCCGCAACTGACAGCCCCCGCGGTCGGCAGCCCCCGCTAGTAATCCGCCCCGCGACTGACAGCCCCCGCTAGTGACCCGCCCCCGCCAATGACACCCCCGGCGCGTCGGACCGCTGACGCCGGCGCGCCCCTACTCGTCGTCCTCGTCGTCCAGTCGTGCCAGCCACGTGGCCAGGCGCTCCACCGGTACCTCGAAGTCGGGATTGAGATCGACGAACGTCCGCAGTTGCTCGGCGAGCCACTCGAAGGTGACTTCCTCCTCGCCGCGTCGCTTCTCCAGTTCCTCGATGCCACGGTCCGTGAAGTACATGCCCCCAAGGATAAGTGCGCGCAAACGGCCGGGCCGCACCCCCGAAGCGGGGATGCGGCCCGGCACCGCAGGACGCGCGAGGGCGACTACGCCTCGAACACCTCACGCACCAGCTGTTCCTGCTCCGCCTGGTGCCGCTTCGCGGAACCCACCGCCGGGGACGAGCCGTGCGGGCGGGAGATGCGCCGCAGCCGCTCGCCGTGCGGGACGTCCGCGCCGACCGCGAGGTCCAGGTGATCGATCAGGTTGAGCGCGATGAACGGCCAGGCACCCTGGTTCGCCGGCTCCTCCTGGGCCCACAGGTACTTCTCGGCGTTCGGGTACTTCTTGATCTCCGCCTGGAGCTCGGTACCCGGCAGCGGGTACAGGCGCTCGATGCGGATGATCGCCGTGTCCGTCACGCCGCGCTTCTGACGCTCGGCCTCGAGGTCGTAGTAGACCTTGCCGGCGCAGAAGACGACCTTCTTGACCGCGGCCGGGTCGACCGAGGAGTCGCCGATGACCGGCTGGAACTGCCCGGTCGTGAACTCCTCCGCCTTCGCCGCCGCCGCCTTCAGGCGCAGCATCGACTTCGGCGTGAAGACCACCAGCGGCTTGTGGTGCGGGTTGTGCACCTGCCACCGCAGGAGGTGGAAGTAGTTCGACGGCGACGTCGGCATGGCGACCGTCATGTTGTTCTGGGCGCACATCTGGAGGAAGCGCTCCGGGCGGGCCGAGGAGTGGTCCGGGCCCTGGCCCTCGTAGCCGTGCGGCAGGAGCAGGACGACACCGGAGGTCTGCGCCCACTTCTGCTCGGCCGACGAGATGAACTCGTCCACGACCGTCTGCGCACCGTTGACGAAGTCGCCGAACTGCGCCTCCCACATCACGAGCGCCTCGGGGCGGGCCAGCGAGTAGCCGTACTCGAAGCCCATCGCCGCGTACTCGGAGAGGAGGGAGTTGTAGACGTTGAGCCGCGCCTGGTCCTCGGAGAGGTACTGCAGCGGCGTGTACTCGTCGCCCGTGGTGCGGTCGATGATGACCGCGTGGCGCTGGCCGAACGTACCGCGCTGCGAGTCCTGGCCGGCCAGGCGGACCGGGACGCCCTCCAGCAGGAGGGAGCCGATCGCGAGGGTCTCGCCCATGCCCCAGTCGATCGTGCCGTCCTCGACCATCGACGCCCGGCGCTGCAGCTGCGGCAGCAGACGCGGGTGGACGGTGATGTGGTCGGGGATGTTGACCTGGGACTCGGCGATCCGCTTGACGACCTCCGTGGTCACCGCGGTGTTCACGGCGACCGGGAACTCGGCCTGCGGGTCCGTGGACTCGACCGTGGCCGGCTGGGACGTGGCCTCACGGACCTCCGTGAAGACCTTCTCCAGCTGGCCCTGGTAGTCCTGGAGCGCCTGCTCGGCCTCTTCCAGGGTGATGTCGCCGCGACCGATGAGGGACTCGGTGTAGAGCTTGCGCACCGAGCGCTTCTTGTCGATCAGGTCGTACATCAGCGGCTGGGTGAAGGCCGGGTTGTCCGACTCGTTGTGACCGCGGCGGCGGTAGCAGATGAGGTCGATCACCACGTCCTTGTTGAACGCCTGGCGGAACTCGAAGGCCAGACGGGCCACACGGACCACGGCCTCCGGGTCGTCGCCGTTCACGTGGAAGATCGGTGCCTCGATCATGCGGGCCACGTCCGTCGCGTACATGGAGGAACGCGAGGACTCGGGGGCCGCGGTGAAGCCGACCTGGTTGTTGATGACGATGTGGACCGTGCCGCCGGTGCGGTAGCCGCGCAGCTGCGACATGTTCAGGGTCTCGGCCACCACGCCCTGGCCCGCGAAGGCCGCGTCGCCGTGGATCGCCACCGGCAGGACGGTGAAGTCCGTGCCGCCCTTGTTGATGATGTCCTGCTTGGCGCGCGCGACGCCCTCCAGGACCGGGTCCACCGCCTCCAGGTGCGAGGGGTTCGCGACCAGGGAGACCGCGATCTGCTCGCCGTCGAGGCCGGTGAAGGTGCCCTCGGCGCCCAGGTGGTACTTCACGTCGCCGGAGCCGTGCATCGACTTCGGGTCGAGGTTGCCCTCGAACTCGCGGAAGATCTGCGCGTACGACTTGCCGACGATGTTGGCGAGGACGTTCAGGCGGCCGCGGTGGGCCATGCCGATGACGACCTCGTCCAGGCGGGACTCGGCGGCCGAGTCCAGCACCGCGTCCAGCAGCGGGATGACGGACTCGCCGCCCTCCAGCGAGAAGCGCTTCTGGCCGACGTACTTCGTCTGCAGGAAGGTCTCGAAGGCCTCCGCCGCGTTCAGCCGGCGCAGGATGCGCAGCTGCTCCTCGCGCTCCGGCTTGGTGTGCGGGCGCTCCACGCGGTCCTGGATCCACTTGCGCTGCTTCGGGTCCTGGATGTGCATGAACTCAATGCCGGTGGTGCGGCAGTACGAGTCGCGCAGGACGCCGAGGATGTCGCGCAGCTTCATCATCGACTTGCCGGCGAAGCCGCCGACGGCGAACTCGCGCTCCAGGTCCCAGAGCGTGAGGCCGTGCTCGGTGATGTCCAGGTCGGGGTGCTTGCGCTGCTGGTACTCCAGCGGGTCGGTGTCGGCCATGACGTGGCCGCGGACCCGGTAGGAGTGGATCAGCTCGAAGACGCGGGCGGCCTTCGTGACGTCGTCGTCGTGGCTGGCGTCGATGTCCTTGAGCCAGCGGACCGGCTCGTAGGGGATGCGCAGCGCCTCGAAGATGTCGTCGTAGAAGCCGTTCTCACCGAGGAGGAGGTTCGCGACGATCCGCAGGAACTCGCCGGAGGCGGCGCCCTGGATGACCCGGTGGTCGTAGGTCGACGTGAGCGTCATGACCTTCGAGATGCCGAGCTTGTTCAGCGTGTCCTGGGACGTGCCCTGGAACTCGGCCGGGTAGTCCATGGAGCCGACGCCCATGATCACCGACTGGCCGGGCATCAGACGCGGCACGGAGTGGACGGTGCCGAGGCCGCCGGGGTTGGTCAGGGAGACCGTCACGCCGGTGAAGTCGTCCATGCCCAGCTTGCCGTCGCGGGCGCGGCGGACGATGTCCTCGTAGGCCTGCCAGAACTCGAAGAAGTTCAGCGTCTCGGCCTTCTTGATGCCCGCGACCACGAGCTGGCGGTCGCCGTTGGGCTTGACCAGGTCGATCGCGAGGCCGAAGTTGACGTGCTCCGGCTTGACCAGGGTCGGCTTGCCGTCCTTCTCCGCGAAGGAGTAGTTCATCGACGGCATGGCCTTGATGGCCTGCACCATCGCGTAGCCGATCAGGTGCGTGAAGGAGATCTTCCCGCCCCGGGCGCGCTTCAGGTGGTTGTTGATGACGATGCGGTTGTCGAACAGCAGCTTCACCGGGACGGCGCGCACGGACGTGGCCGTGGGCACCTCCAGGGAGGCGTTCATGTTCTTCGCGACGGCGGCGGCGGGGCCGCGCAGCACGACCTGCTCGGGGCCCGAGGGGGCCTCACCGGCGGGCTCGGCCTTCTTCGCGGCGGCCGGCTTGGCGGCCGGGGCGGCCTGCGCCGGAGCGGGTGCCTGGGCCGGGGCCTGCGCGGCGGGCTTCGCCTGGGCCGGAGCCGGGGCGGGAGCCGGCGCGGCGGCGGGCTTCTCGGCCGCGGGGGCGGGGGCCTGGGCGGGAGCGGCCGGAGCGGCCGCCTGAGCGGTGGTGGTCCCCGCGGCCCCCGCGGCCGCGGTACCCGCCGGAGTCGAGGCGGCGGCCGCCCCTGGCTTGTAGTCGGCGAAGAAGTCCCACCAGGCTCGGTCTACCGAATTCGGGTCCTGGAGGTACTGCTGATAGATCTCGTCGACGAGCCACTCGTTGGCACCGAACGACGCGGCAGGGTTCTTCCCCGCTTGGTCGGTGTCGGTCGAGATGCTCGAGTTACTGGGGGACTGTGGCGACACGGCGGCAACCGCCCTCTTCCGCTTCACAAGATGATGGACAGCGGGAATCAAGGCTACGCCCCCTGGACGGGGAAGGTCAGGTCGGGCCGGTGCAACGTCGTGCAAGTCACATCTTGAACTGTGTTTCGGGGCTTGAAATGGCGGGAAACAAGCGTGGTTCCGCTTCAGGAGGGAAGAGCGGGGCAGGGCCCCGGGCGCCGATGGCGCGGGCCTGTGCCTGATCACACGTGTCCGTCAGTGCGGATGCCCGTGGATCTTGTGGCTCCGCTTCGAACTTTACGTCAACTTGGCAGAGATGACAGTCCCGGAAGAGTGACAAGAATCCGGCAACCGCGCTCGGATTCGGCCACTCCGATCCGGCCGCCGTGCAGGTCCACCGCCCAGCGGGCGATCGCCAGACCGAGTCCCGTGCCCCCGTCGCTGCCCGGCCCCTGCGGCCGCTTGGCGCTGCCGCGGTTGAACCGCTCGAAGACGCGGTGCCACTCGGACTTCGGAATGCCGGGTCCCTCGTCCAGGACCTCCAGCTCCAGCGACTCCGGCAGGGCGCCGCGCCGCGCCTTGACCGTCACCCGGCCGTGCGGGGGGCTGTGCTTGACCGCGTTGTCGATGAGATTGGCGACGACCTGGTGGATGCGCTCCGGGTCGGCGTGCGCCGTCAGCTCCGGCGGGTGGACGTCGAGGTGCAGATGGACGTCGGTACGGGTGTGACTGCCCGAGCCGGTCGCGATGCCCGCGCGCACGGAGGCCACCATGTTGGCCTCCTTCAGTACGCCGGACAGATACGGCCACACCTCGAAGCGCCGCTGTTTCAGCGGTACGACACCGTTGTCCAGGCGGGAGAGGTCCAGCAGCGTCTCCACCAGCCGCCCGAGGCGCTCGGTCTGCTTCAGCGCCGTGCGCATGGTCTCCGGGTCGGCCTGCGTGACCCCGTCGACGATGTTCTCCAGCACCGCGCGCAGACCCGCGATGGGCGTGCGCAACTCGTGCGAGACATTCGCCACGAGTTCCTTGCGCTGGCTGTCCTGGGCCTCCAGCTCGTCGGCCATGGCGTTGATCGTCACGGCCAGCTCGCCCAGCTCGTCCCGGCGGTTCTCCCGCGTGCGGCGGGTGTAGTCGCCCTGCGAGATGGAACGGGCCACCGCGGTCATCTCGTCCAGCGGTGCGGTGAGTGAATGGGCCACGAACTGCGTGATGAGAAGTGTGGCGATCATCGAGAAGACCGTGATGAAGCGCAGTTCCGTCTTGGTGTGCACCGCGATCACCGACAGACCCGTGGTGATCAGCACCGAGATGACGACGAGCGCGCCCAGCTTGGTCTTGATCGAGAACGGGCTCACCCCGCCCCAGGGATCCGGCTCCCCGGGGGTTCTCCGTCCGGCCGGCCCACCGCTCATGGCGTCGGCGTCTCCAGGGCGTAACCGACGCCGTGCACCGTGCGGATCCGCTCGGCGCCGATCTTCCGGCGGAGCGCCTTGATGTGGCTGTCGACCGTGCGGGTGCCGGAGGCGTCCGCCCAGTCCCAGACCTCGGCGAGAAGCTGCTCCCGGGAGAGCACCGCACGCGGGGTGTTCGCCAGGCACACCAGCAGGTCGAACTCGGTGGGCGTCAGGTGAACGTCCTCGCTGCGCACCCGGACCCGGCGCTGCGCGTGGTCGATCTCCAGCTCGCCGAGGCGCAGGATGCCGGAGCGGGGGGTGGCCGCCGCGATGGCGGCCCGCTCCACCCGGCGCAGCAGGACGTGCACGCGCGCCGCCAGCTCCCGCATGGAGAAGGGCTTGGTCATGTAGTCGTCGGCACCGACGCCGAGCCCGACCAGCATGTCGGTCTCGTCGTCGCGCGCGGTGAGCATCATCACCGGCACCGGGCGGGCGGCCTGCACGCGCCGGCAGACCTCCAGGCCGTCGAAGCCGGGCAGCATGATGTCGAGGATCAGCAGGTCGGGCTGCCACGCCTCGGCCGTGTCGACCGCGGCCGGACCGTCACCCGCCGTTTGCACGAGGAATCCCTCGGCCCGCAGGCGGGTCGCGATGGCGTCCACGATCGTCGCGTCGTCCTCGACCACCAGGACCCGGCGCTGTGCGCCAGGAGTAGCCGTCGCCGAACCGTTGTGGGAGGTCTGTGTCTGCTCCATCGCCCGCCCCTGGGGTGTGCTTTCCGGAATCAGTGGGGTGATTCCTTCTGACTGGCTATGCCTGCGCATGGTTGCGATTGACGCTTGAATGATCGGCGTCCGAGGAGCAGCGTACGGGGAGTCAGCACGCCTTTGCTATCCAGGGCGGATGCCGAGATGCACGACGTCCGGAACGCCCCGGGCAACCGGGATCTCTTCGGTACGCACCCGTTGGAACCCGGCATTCCGCAAGGTTTCTTCGAATTCCGGGGACGGCCGGGCGGACCAGACCGCGAGAACCCCGCCGGGCCTCAACACCCGTGCGCAACTTGCCAGTCCGGCTTCCCCGTAGAGATGCCCGTTGCCCTCCGTGACGGTCCAGTCGGGTCCGTTGTCGATGTCGAGGCACAGGGCGTCGTACGTGTCGGATGTCTCATTGACGTGGGCGACGAGATCGGCCTCGACGATGTTCGCACGGGGGTCCGCCAGCGCCGGGGCGGAGAGCGCGGAGAGCGGGCCGTCGAGATGCCATTCGACGATCGCGTGCTCGCGTTCCACCACCGTGATCCGTCCCCAGCGGGGGTCCGCGGTGGCGTGCGCGAGGGAGAAGCCGACGCCGAGTCCGCCGATCAGGACGTGGGGGAGGTCCCGGCCGTCCAGGGCGTCCCGCGCGGCGTCGACCAGCAGCCGCTCCGAGCGGCCGTCGGAGGTGTCCATCAGGAAACAGCCGTTGGCGATGATCTCCAGCCGGTCGCCGTGCCGCCGCAGCACCACCTCACCATGCGGGCCCTCGCGACGGTCCAGGACCTCGGGAATGTCGTACGAGCTAGGCATGAGGGCATCCTGGCAGGAGTGGACCACGTGGCGCCCGTCGATTCGGCGGGGCCCGGGGGAGGACGCGGGACGGGACTTCCGGGTTGCTGTGCATCGGCTGCCGCGTGGCGCACGTCACAGACAGCGCGATGTCGGGCGCGAAGGCTGGGGCGTGACGGAAGGAGTGCCCGTTCTGGAACCCACCGCGCCGCCCAGCGAGCCGGCCACACCCGCGCCGGCGGACGTGCCCTTCTCCGACGTGCCAGGGCTGCTCGACGGGATGCCGCGGCAGCGGGGCCCCCGGGAGGCGGTGGTCGCGGAAGGAGGGGAGCCCGCCCTCGCGGCAGCGCCCCGTTTCCCCACACTCCGCCCCTGGCTGCTGCTGCCCACCCCCACGGGCACGCCGTTCACCTTCGGCTACGCGACGCTCCTCTGCCTCACCTCGCTGATCGCCGCGAACGCGGACCCGGCCCTGGTGCACGCCCTGCTCCAGGGCTCCAGTACGGACATGGCGCACCTAGTGCGCACGCCGGACCTGGTGCTGATCGGCAGCGCGCTGTGGGTCGCGGGCGGGGTGACCTCGCCGTTCGCCCTCGCCTTCGTGCTGGTGCTGACCGCGCTGGAACGGCGGATCGGGGGCCTGCGCACCGCGGGGGTCTTCCTGCTCGGGCATGTCCTCGCCACCCTCGCGACCGAGGTGCCCGTGGGGCTCGCGGTGCTGGCCGGGCACCTCCCCGACAGTTCCCTGCACCGCCTCGACTACGGCGTCAGCTTCGGTGTCGCCGCCGGCATCGGCGCCCTGGCCGGTCTGCTGCCGCTGTGGCTGCGCCTGCCGCTGCTGGCCGGGTTCGGGTGGATGCTGCTCCAGGACCTGCTCGCCTTCGCCGACCCGATGACGAACTGGGGGCACCTCATCGCCCTGGGCGTCGGGCTCGCGACCTGGCCGGTGGTCCGGCGCTCGTACGCGGCCCGCCCTCACCCGGCCGGAGTCTGACCAGCCCCTCACGCCCGGGCGGAGACCGGCGGGCCGTACTTCGCGCTGCTCGGCAGGGCCACCACCTCCCAGCCCAGCGCCTCGTAGAGCCCTCGCCCGGCGGGGGTGCCGGCCAGGACGCCGGTCCCCGCCCCCTGGCGGACGGCGGCGTTCTGAAGGGTCCGCACGACGACGCCGCCCAGACCCTTGCGGCGATGGCCGGGAGCCGTCTCGACCCGGTCGACGACGGCGGTCTCGCCCGTCGGGGCGATCTGGCCGCGGGCCGCCAGGGACCCGTCCGGCGCGGTCACCATCACGCGGGTCACCCCTCCGCGCGACCACTCGCGCAGCCGGTAGCCCTCGGGGACGCCGCAGCGCCGTCCGGCGCCGGCGGGACCCTCATCAGGAAGCCGGGCTCGGGATCGATCCACCAGCCGTCGTCCAGCCAGCCGGCCACCACCGACGGATCCCGGAACGCCTTCAGCCACACGCCCTCCCTGGTCACCGCCCCGGCCACCTTCCGCACGGTCGCCTCGTCGAGACCCTCGCCGGTCGCGCCGCACACATGCCGCGTGACGTGCCCGTACAGCCCCATGGCATGAGTGATCGCTGACAGCGAACAGCTGGTGGGGAACATCCGGCGATGCCCAAGCATTGAGTCGACATAGCTCAACTTGACTGCCGAAGGGGAGATCATGGCTTCGACGTCCACACCGCTCACCTTGCCCGTGCTGCCGCTCGACGGCGAGGTCGTGCTGCCCGGCATGGTGGTCCCGCTGGACCTGAGCGATTCCGAGGTCCGTGCCGCGGTGGAGGCCGCTCAGGCCGCTGCCCGCACAACACCCGGAAAGCCCCGGGTACTCCTGGTGCCGCGCATCGACGGGACCTACGCCAACACCGGTGTCCTCGGCACCGTCGAACAGGTCGGCCGGCTGGCCGACGGCGACCCGGGTGCCCTGATCCGCGGCCGGAGCCGGGTGCGCATCGGCGCGGGGACCACCGGTCCCGGCGCGGCCCTCTGGGTCGAGGGCACCAGCGTCGACGAGACCGTGCCGGAGCCGCTGCCCAGTCATCTCACCGAACTGGTCAAGGAGTACAAGGCCCTCGCCACCGCCTGGCTGCGCAAGCGCGGCGCCTGGCAGGTCGTCGACCGGGTGCAGGCCATCGACGACGTCTCGGCGCTGGCCGACAACTCCGGCTACTCGCCGTTCCTCACCACCGATCAGAAGGTCGAGCTGCTGGAGACCGCCGACCCGGTGGCCCGGCTGAAGCTCGCCACCCAGCAGCTGCGCGATCACCTCGCCGAGCAGGACGTGGCCGAGTCGATCGCCAAGGACGTCCAGGAGGGCGTCGACAAGCAGCAGCGCGAGTTCCTGCTGCGGCGTCAGCTGGAAGCCGTCCGCAAGGAGCTGCGCGAGATCAACGGCGAGCAGGAGGGCGAGGAGTCCGACGACTACCGCACCCGCGTGGAGGCCGCCGACCTGCCCGAGAAGGTCCGCGAGGCCGCGCTCAAGGAGGTCGACAAGCTGGAGCGGTCCTCCGACCAGTCGCCGGAGGGCTCCTGGATCCGCACCTGGCTCGACACGGTCCTGGAGATGCCGTGGAACGAGCGCACCGAGGACGCGTACGACATCCGGGGCGCCAAGGCGGTCCTGGACGCCGAGCACTCCGGTCTCGAGGACGTCAAGGAGCGGATCACCGAGTACCTGGCGGTGCGCAAGCGGCGTGACGACCGGGGCCTCGGCGTGGTCGGCGGGCGGCGCGGCGGTGCCGTGCTCGCGCTCGTCGGGCCGCCCGGCGTCGGCAAGACCAGCCTCGGCGAGTCCGTCGCCCACGCCATGGGCCGCACGTTCGTGCGCGTCGCCCTCGGCGGCGTCCGCGACGAGGCCGAGATCCGCGGCCACCGGCGTACCTACGTCGGCGCCCTGCCGGGCCGGGTCGTGCGGGCCATCAAGGAGGCCGGGTCGATGAACCCGGTGGTGCTGCTCGACGAGATCGACAAGGTGGGCTCGGACTTCCGGGGCGACCCGGCCGCCGCCCTCCTCGAAGTGCTCGACCCGGCGCAGAACCACACCTTCCGGGACCACTACCTGGAGGTCGAGCTGGACCTGTCGGACGTCGTCTTCCTCGCGACCGCCAACGTGCTGGAGGCGATCCCGGAGGCGCTCGCCGACCGGATGGAGATCGTCCGCCTGGACGGCTACACCGAGGACGAGAAGGTCGTCATCGCCCGAGACCACCTGCTCCCGCGCCAGCTGGAGCGGGCCGGACTCGACAAGGACGAGGTGACCATCGACGAGGGCGCGCTGCGCAAGCTCGCCGGTGAGTACACGCGCGAGGCGGGCGTGCGCACCCTGGAGCGGTCCGTCGCACGACTGCTGCGCAAGGTCGCAGCCCAGCACGAACTGGGCGAGCGGAAGCTGCCGTTCACCGTCCGGGACGAGGACCTGCGCGACCTGATCGGCCGACCGCACCACGTGCCCGAGTCCGCCCAGGACCCGGCCGAGCGGCGGACGTCCGTGCCGGGCGTGGCGACCGGGCTCGCGGTGACCGGGGCGGGCGGTGACGTGCTCTACGTCGAGGCGTCCCTGGCCGACCCGGAGACGGGTGCGGCCGGGCTGACCCTGACCGGTCAGCTGGGCGACGTGATGAAGGAGTCCGCGCAGATCGCGCTCAGCTTCCTGCGCTCCCGCGGCGCCGAGCTGGAGCTGCCGGTGGCCGACCTGAAGGACCGGGGCGTGCACATCCACTTCCCGGCGGGCGCGGTGCCCAAGGACGGCCCGAGCGCCGGCATCACGATGACCACGGCCCTCGCGTCCCTGCTCTCCGGCCGGCTGGTCCGCACCGACGTGGCGATGACCGGCGAGGTCTCGCTCACCGGACGGGTCCTGCCGATCGGCGGGGTGAAGCAGAAGCTGCTCGCCGCGCACCGGGCCGGTGTCACCACGGTGATCATCCCCAAGCGCAACGAGCCCGACCTGGACGACGTCCCGGCGGAGGTGCTGGACAAGCTCGACGTCCACGCCGTCACCGACGTCCGACAGGTCCTGGAGCTGGCGCTCGCGCCCGCGACCAACGGGGCGGCGCCGGAGGTTCCGGTCGCGGCGTGACGGACGTGACCGGATAGGGAAGGCCCGGGTTCCTCGTGAGGGAGGCCCGGGCCTTCACCGTGTGGTGGCCCTGTGGACACGAATGCCCTGACCTGCGGAATACTTGCCGAACTGCGGTGATCACGGCAGGTGGCGGAAAATCCAGGTACCGGAACTCTCACGACCGGGCGACGACCGAGGCAGGGGCTGACGTGCACGAGGGCGGCAACGACGACGGACACCGGGACGCCGGTCTGGCCGGAAGCGGTGTGGACCAGCCTGCCTTCCTGGCGCTGGAGCGCGAGCTGACCGTGCTGCTGCGGCGCGCCCGGGCCAGCCAGGGCGAGATGGCCCGCGAGGTGCACCCCGACCTGGAGTCGTCCGCGTACGGCCTGCTCGTGCGGCTGGACGAGTGCGGGAAGCAGCGGGCCACCGAGCTCGCCGCCTACATCGGGGTCGGCAAGGCGACGATGTCCCGCCAGCTGCGCGCCCTGGAGGAACTCGGGCTGGTCGCGCGCGAGCCCGACCCCGCCGACGGACGCGCCTGGCTCGTCGCCCTCACCCAGGAGGGGCAGGACCGCGTCCGCCGGGTCCGGGAGGCCCGTCGCGCCCGCTACGCCGGCCGCCTGGCCGACTGGGACTCCCGCGAGGTCACGGAACTGGCCCGGCTGCTGAACCAGCTCAACCGCGGCATGGAGAAGTAGGCCGGGCGGGCGTCCGGCGCCCAGGGCCCGTCGTATGGATCAGGCCCTGGGCCCGGCGTACAGCCGTCAGAACTCGACGTACACGGCCGTCGCGTCGTCATGACGCTTGCTCCGGCCCAGGAACGTCACCGCGGCGTCCGACCTCTCCAGCGCCCGGACCCGGTCCACCAGGGACTGGGGGCCCTCCTTGCGGATCAGCTGGAAGCAGTCCGTCCAGTCGCCCTCCTCGAACCGCTCGACCCAGCGGGTCGCGCCGTCCGTCAGCGCCGCCAGGGCACGGACCCGGCCGCGGGGCACCGTTCCGGTCACCGCCCGGGCGGCCACCGAGGGGTCGGCCGCCGCCGTGAAGAAGCCGCCCTCCAGGTTCCGGAGCGTGGCGTCCACCTGCGCGTCCGTCGCCAGCGCCGAGCGGGGGAGCAGGGCCAGCCGGTCGTCGAGGACGGGGGTCACCACGCCGTCCGGGGACTCCAGCAGAAGGGCCGAGTCCGACAGGACCAGGTACTCCACCATGTCCGGATTCCAGCGGGCCGTGACCACCGTGGCCTGAGGGGTGCGAGGGTGAGAAAGGTCACAGGTTGCGGAGTGTGCCTCGGAGGTACGCGCGATGGCACGGGACAACACGTCGACCAGGGGAACATCCGGGAGTGAAACGGTCAGTTCGGTCAGGGCCCCACCGAGGCGCGCCGTGAACCAGGGGACGGAATGCAGACACCCCGTCCCGGTCTTCGGAGGTGTGACCCCGTCCAGGACGACGACCGAACCACCCTGTCCCGAGGCCGGTAGTCCGACGGCGGCGAAGTCCTCGTTGGGGCGGTCGGCGTCTCCCGGCTCCGAGGCGAGTTCAGTACGCATCCAGCCAGTCTGCACGAGCCCTTCACAACGTCCGCAAAAGTCCGGCAATGGTTGCCAGACCGGTGCAGCCACGCAGGTCAGACGCCAGGTTTGGGATGGAATGATTTGTTCCGGGAAGGCGTGGTGGCGAATACTGCCATCGGCCGTCTCCCTCGTCCAACCGGCGTGCCGCGCAAGGCCGCTGCACAGGCCCGCGGAACTTGCCCCTCAACTCCCGTCCGGGGTTCACTCCTTCGAGTGGCGGGTCAGGTGATGCGCGTGCGCTGCCCACCGGCGCTGGGAGGGTCGGGAAGTGTACCGGGAGTACGCCACAGTTGACGGAGCGTCACCCGGGCCCATGGGTTCACGAGTCAGGAATGCGAGCACCGGTGCAGAAGACGCGGCCTCGTCGCACAGGCAAGCAGAAGGCCCCCGTTCAGGGCGCCGAGCCGACGCCGTCCACCGGCACGGGCCGACCCACGCACGTACGGAATCGGCTGATCGTGGCCGTGGCCGTCGTCGCCGCGGCCATCGCCGGTGCGGGCACACCGTCCGTCCTCGCGGCCTCCGGACAACTCCACGACTCCCAGGAACTGGTGACGCTCGCGGAGCAGACGCAGGACGCCCTCGCCCTCGCGCACTCCCTCGCCGACGAGCGTGACGACGTCACCTCCTACATCGCGGCCGGGCGCCCCAAGTCCAAGGCGCCCTCCGAGCAGCGCAGCGCCCGCGTGGACCGGCAGGTCGAGGAGCTCAGGGCCGACACCGACACGCCCGCCTCGCTCCGCTCGGACCTCGACGGCATAGCGGCCGTGCGCCGGGCGGCGCTCACCGGCAAGAGCAGCGCCCTCGAAGCGCACCAGGCGTACTCCACCGCCATCACCGAACTCCACGGGCTGGCCGAGCAGTTGGCGCAGCAGACGCCGCCGCGCGCGGGCGAGGGCGGATACGCCCTGGCCGAACTGGACTCGGCCGTCCAGCAGGCCGCCGCGGCCCGCGGGCTGCTGCTCGCCGCGCTCAGCGTGCCGCGCAGCACCGGGACGGTCCTCGACCCCGTCACCGGCCTGCCGACCGAGACCTCCACCTCCTCGGACTCCGACACCCGGCAGCGCGACGCCCTCAGCGCCGCCGCCCAGCAGGCCCGGCTGCGCTCCGACGCGGCGCTCGCCGACTTCCGCGGCACCGCGCCCAAGCCGGCCCGCGCCTCCTTCGACTCCACGGTCACCGGCACGGAGGTCAACTCCGCCGACAAGTACCTCGCCACCCTGACCGACCAGCCGACGCTCTCCCGCAGCGATCTCGCCGCCAGCCCCAAGAAGCTGGACGCGGCCCTGTCCGCCCGCGTCGACCTGATGCGCGGCGTGGAGTCGGCCCTCTACGACCGGCGCACCAAGGACCTCGAGGCGCTGCGCGACGACGACGTCACCGCGCTGGAGATCCGCATCGCCGTCCTCGGCGCCCTCATGCTGCTCGCCGTCGGCGTCGCCACGGGCATGGCCCGCAGCCTCACCCGCCCGCTCGCGGTGCTGCGCCTGGGATCCAAGCGGCTCGCCGAGGCCGACGACCCGGCGGCCGAGGAGCCGGTGAAGTTCACCGGCCGCAACGACGAGTTCGCCCAGGCCGTCCGCTCCGTCAACGCCCTGCACGCGCACGCCGCCGCCCTCACCGAGCGGATCACCACGCTGGAGTCCGACCGCAAGCACCTGGTCGGCCAGCGCCAGAAGATGGCCGACGCGCGCCAGGAACTGCGCGGTGAACTCGCCGAGTCCGCCGCCCAGCTGGAGCGGCTGCGCAAGGCCATCGGCGGGACGTTCGTCAACCTCGCCCTGCGCACCCTCGGTCTCGTCGAGCGGCAGCTGGCCGTCATCGAGAGCCTGGAGGAGCGCGAGCAGGACCCGGACCGGCTCGCCACGCTGTTCAAGCTCGACCACTTCGCGACGGTCATGCGCCGGCACAGCGAGAACCTGCTGGTCCTCGCAGGTACCGAGCACGTCCAGCACGCCGCCGGGCCGGTGCCGCTGGTGGACGTCGTCCGTGCCGCGGTCAGCGAGATCGAGCGGTACGAGAGGGTCCGGATCGCCGCGCTGCCGCCGCACGCGCACATCGCCGGGTTCGCCGCGGACGACCTCTCCCACCTGCTGGCCGAACTGATGGAGAACGCCACCTCGTTCTCCCCGCCCGACCTGCCCGTCGAGATCTCCGGCTGGCTGCTGGAGAACGGCGAGGTCATGCTCTCCGTCCAGGACGAGGGCATCGGCATGACCGAGGACCGGCTGGGGCGCCTCAACTCCCGCCTCACGGACTTCGACCCGGAGGCGCCCTACGACCAGGAGGGCGAGGACGGTCTCGGCCTCGGCCTGTACGTCGTCGCCCGGCTCGCCCACCGCCACGGTGTGCGCGTCCAGCTGCGCGAGCAGAAGCAGGGCGGTGTCGCGGCGGTCGTCGTCCTGCCGCGGACGCTGTTCGCCGCCGCCCCGCCCGCCGCCGTCCCGGCCTCCGGCCCCCTCGCCGGCGCGGGCCACTCCTACTCCTTCCCGGGCGCCGACGCCGAGGCCAACTCCAACGTCCTGCCCGGCCGCTCGACCGGCGACGACCCGCTGGTGGCCCTGGCGGAGAAGGCGGTGGCGGCACGGGAGGACGAGGCGGCGGCCACCACCGACGCCGATCCGGGAGCGCCTGCCGGCCCCGGAGCGCCTGCCGCCCCGGGGGCGACGCCCGCCGAACGGCCTGCGTCGGCCGAACGGCCTGCGCCCGCCGACTCGGCGATGTCTGCCGACCCGGTCGGAGACGCCGTCTCGGCGACGCCCGCCGACGGGTCCGCACAGGTTGCTCCGGCGCTGCCCGCGGACCGGGATGCCCTGGCCGCCCGGCCGGAGCCCGCCGACATCGATGCCTCCGCTACTCCGGCGGCGCACGCCGGCTCGGTCGGGCCCGCTGACACCGACCCGGCGACGCCTGCTGGTCCGGCGGCGCACGCCGATCCGGCCGCGCCTACGAGGCCGGCCGCGCACCCCGACCCGGACGCCTCCGCCGACCCGGCGACGCACGCCGCCCCGGCGGTGCCCGCCGCACCCGCCGCGCCCGTCGGCCCCGATGCCTCCGCCGGCCACGCGGCGCACGCAGCCTCCGTGGAGTCCCCCGCGGAGACCACCATGGAGCTGTGGATTCCGGCGCAGCCGGGGGGCCCGGATGCGGCTGCGGTCGACGCCGCGCGCTCCGAGGCCGGGCCGCACGGGGTGTCCGGTGACGGAGACCTGACCCGTACGGGGGGCCCGGACGCGGGCGAGGGCGAGAACCGCGAGCACGAGCGGGCGCCCGACGAGGAGGAGGACCGAGTCACCGACAAGGGCCTCCCCAAGCGCACTCCGAAGATCACCGCACCGAGCACCGCCCCGCGCCAGCGCAGCGGCTCGGTCGACGCCGACGCCCTGCGCCGCCGACTCGGCGGGTTCCGCCAGGGCGCACAGGCCGGCTACCGCGAGGTGGAGGCGGAGATCGCCGAGAGGACGGCCTCGCACCAGCGGCCGGCCACCGGCGCAGCAGGACCAGCTGAACCCGAAGAAGCCACGGGGGGCACAGTCGAGGAGGCAAGCAGTTGACCGCTCCCAGTACCTTCGGACTGATCGGACTGAGCAGTGAGGCCCGCAACCTGCACTGGCTGTTGACCAACCTCGTCGAGGAGGTCCCCGGCATCCTTTCGGTCGCGGTCGTCTCGTCCGACGGACTGCTCCTGCTCTCCTCCGACGACCAGCGCAACAAGCAGGCGAGGGAGGCCCTTCAGGCCAGCGGGACCCGGCGCGCCGGCCCGCGCGGCTCCGCAGCCGACCTGGCCACCATCGTCTCCGGCATCGGCAGCCTCACCGTCGGCGCCGCCAAGCTGATGGACTTCGGCGGGGTCCGGCACACGATGATCGCCATGGACGAGGGCAGCCTGTTCGTGATGTCGATCAGCGACGGCTCGCTGCTCGGCGTCCACGGCTCCGCGGACTGCGACATGAGCGTGGTGGCGTACCACATGGCCCTGTTCGTCGGCCGCGCCGGTCACGTCCTGACGCCGGAACTCCGCAGCGAGCTCCGAAAATCCCTGGAGGATTCCCAGACGACGGGGAGTGCCCGATGAGCAGCACGCCGAAGCATCACCTCCCGGTCCGCGGCGGGGACCGCAAACCCGCCCGGGTCCGCCCCTACTCGCTCACCGGCGGCCGTACCCGCTTCGGCCACGTCCTCCTCGTGGAGACGTTCGTGGCGAGTACGGCCGCGCTCGAAGCCCCGGAGGAGCGCAAGGAACTGACGAACGGCCACCTCTCCACCCGCGTCATGCCGGAGCTGAGGGCCATCGTCGAACTGTGCCGCCGGATGCGTACGGTGGCCGAGATCGCCGCGCTGCTGAAGATGCCGCTCGGTGTGGTCCGCGTGCTCCTGAGCGACCTCGCGGACCAAGGAAAAATCCGTGTGTACGGAACGGGCACCGGCCATGGCACGGGCCGCCCGGACCGGGCTCTGCTGGAAAGGGTGCTGAGTGGACTCCGTCGTCTCTGACGCCGCTCACGGCGTCTCTGGTTCCTCCCCGCTCGTCCGGCCGGACGACGGCATGCACGCCTGGGAGACGGACCGCACCCGGGCCCCCATAGCCACGAAGATCGTGGTGGCGGGCGGCTTCGGCGTGGGCAAGACCACGCTGGTCACCTCCGTCTCGGAGATCACGCCCCTGCAGACCGAGGCGCTGATGACCGAGGCGAGTGAGGCGACCGACGACCTCACCTCCACGCCGGGCAAGACCACCACCACCGTGGCCATGGACTTCGGGCGCCTCACGCTCGACGACGACCTGGTGCTCTACCTGTTCGGCACTCCGGGCCAGCAGCGGTTCTGGTTCATGTGGGACGACATCGTGCGCGGCGCGATCGGCGCCGTCGTCCTCGCCGACACCCGCCGCCTGAAGGACTGCTTCCCGGTCCTGGACTACTTCGAGAGTTCCGGACTGCCGTACGTGGTCGCCGTCAACCACTTCGACGGCAGCGAGCTGTTCGAGCCGGAGGATGTGCGGGAGGCCTTGACCATCCCGCAACACATACCTGTCATGATCATGGACGCGCGTCGCCGGATCTCCGTGATCGAGACCCTCCTGGCCCTCGTGGGCCACGCGCTCGACGAAACCCCCGAGTAGAGGACAGCCCGCATGCGGAAGATACTCGTCGTCGGAGCCGGTCAGTCCGGGCTCCAGATCGCCCTCGGCCTCCAGTCACAGGGGTACGAGGTCACCTTGATGTCCAACCGGACGGCGGACGAGATCCGCACCGGCCGGGTCATGTCGACGCAGTGCATGTTCCACACGGCCCTGCAGCACGAGCGCGATCTCCAGCTGAACTTCTGGGAGTCCCAGGCCCCGAAGATCGAAGGACTCGGCATCTCGGTCGCCGCCCCCGGCTCCTGGGCCGAAGGCCCCTCCGCCCGCGCCATCGACTGGCTGGGCAGGCTCGACGGCTTCGCGCAGTCCGTCGACCAGCGCGTGAAGATGGCCGGCTGGATGGAGACGTTCGCCCAGCGCGGCGGGCAGCTCGTCATCCACGGCGCGGCCGTCGGCGACCTCGACTACTTCTCCCGCACCTACGACCTGGTGCTCGTCGCGGCCGGCAAGGGCGAACTGGTCCAGATGTTCGGCCGCGACGCGGAGCGCTCCCCGTACAGCGAGCCGCAGCGCGCGCTGGCCGTTGCGTACGTCCACGGCATGGGCCCGCGTCCGGAACACCCCGGCACCGAAGCGGTCCGCTGCAACCTCGTGCCCGGTGTCGGCGAGCTGTTCGTCATGCCGACCCTGACCACCTCCGGCCGCGCCGACATCCTGTTCTGGGAGGGCATACCCGGCGGCCCGCTCGACGCCTTCAGCGGCGTCAAGGACCCCGCGGAGCACCTCTCCCTGACCCTGGAACTCCTGGAGCGGTACGTCCCCTGGGAGTACGCGCGGGCCACCAAGGTCGAACTGACCGACGCCGGCGGTACGCTGGCCGGCCGCTACGCCCCCACCGTCCGCAACCCGGTCGGCCGCCTCCCCGGCGGCGGACTCGTGCTCGGCGTCGCGGACGTCGTCGTCGCGAACGACCCGATCACCGGGCAGGGCTCCAACTCGGCGTCCAAGTGCGCCGCCGCCTACCTCGCCTCGATCACCGAGCACGGCGACAAGCCGTTCGACGAGGAGTGGATGCGGGCCACCTTCGACCGCTACTGGAACACCGCCCAGCACGTCACCAAGTGGACCAACGCGATGCTCGCGCCGCCGCCGGAGCACATCCTGAACCTCATCGGCGCCGCCGGTGAGCTCCAGCCGGTCGCCGACCGCTTCGCCAACGGCTTCAACGACCCGTCCGACTTCGAGAACTTCTTCTACGACCCGGAAAAGACGGGGGCCTACCTGGCCGAGGTGTCCGGCGCGGACGCCGCCTAGGGCCTGATCCAAACGACAGGCCCTAGTCCTCTCGTCCCTCGTAGCCCTCGTCCGACCCGTCCTTGGCGCCCTCGGGGAGCTTCGGCGGCTTGTAACGCCGCAGGGGCTCCCCGCCCGGGTCCGGTCGTACGGCGCCCAGGACCGGGTTGGCCGCGATCGGTGACACCTTCACCTTCGCGCCCGGCCGGGGGGCCTGGACGACCATGCCGTCCCCGAGGTACAGCGCCACGTGCGTGGCCTTCGGGAAGTACACGACCAGGTCGCCCGGGCGCAGCTCGTCCAGCGGGATCCGCTTCAGCCGCTTCCACTGCTCCTGGCTGGTCCGGGGGATGGGAGTGCCGGCCTCGGCCCAGGCCTGCGAGGTCAGGCCCGAGCAGTCGTACGTCTTCGGGCCCTCCGCGCCCCACTCGTACGGCTTGCCGAGTTGCCGCACGGCGTAGCGCACGGCGCGGCGGCCTTCGGCGGAGGGGGTGGTGGTGCGGGCGGTGGTGGTGCGGGTGGTGGTGCTTCCGTGGCCGCCCCTGTTCTTGCCGTTGTCCTCGGTGGCTTCGTCTGTTGTGTCTTCGTCGGCCTCGTCTGTCGTGGCTTCGTCGGATTCGGCGGCTTCGTCTTCGATGGCCAGGGCGCCCGACGCCATGAACTCCTTCTGCGCCTTCGCGATGCCCTTCCGCTCGAACTCGGCCAGGTCGGTGAGCTGCTCGCTGCTCAGGGAGGCGAGCAGTTCCTCTACCTCGTGGAGGCGGGCGCGAACCTCGTCCCGCTCCTTCTTGCGCCGCTCGGTGAGCGCGAGCTGCCGGTCGAGGGCCGCGCGGGCCTTGCGGGCCAGTTCCTGGGCCTTGCGTTCGTTGCCGGTCAGCCGGCCGACGGCGTCGGCCCGCTCCCGGGCGAGCCGGCCGATCACATGGCCCTGCTCGATCGCGTGCTGCGGGTCGCGGGCCAGGAGCAGACGTACGTACGGGGAGATGTCGGTGCTGCTCTGGTACTGCTGCCGGGCCAGCCGGCCGGCCGCGCCCCGGCTGTCGTGCAGGGAAAGCCGGGCGCGGGCCTGGGCGCGGTCCAGGCGCTCGGTCTCGGCGCGCTGCTTCTCGAGCTTCTCCTCGGTGCCGTTGTAGGCCTCGGTGGCCTCCTCGGCCTTTCTGTACAGCTTCTGAAGATCCGTCAGGAGGTCGGCGATGTCGCGCTCTTCGCTGTCGCCCTCTTCCCTCTCGTGCTGTTCCGTGTCCGGCTCGGGGACTGCCCCGGCCGGGACCGGTGCCAGGACGGTTCCGGCCGCCGTCGCCGCGATGCAGACCAGACGCAGAAGCTTTCCTGACATGCCATCACCTCCGTTGCGGGGGCGGCGTGGTGCCGCCGGACAACGTGAGGATCAGGCGGGTGCGGGCAGTGCGCGCGGCGGGTGTGCGCGGTTCGGCGCAACGGGGTCACCCGTCGGCGTCGTCCGGCTTGCCCGGCGGCGTGGCGTCTGGCTTTGACCACGGCCAGTTGAGCCGGCGGGGCGGGACGCCCTCCGGTGCGTACGTGTACTTCCAGCGGTTGGACAGGCCGACCTTGCCCGGGCCCCGCGGGACGCGGAGGTAGACGAGCACGGTGTCCGGTCCGCCGTCGGGGTCCGGGACGGGGATGCGGTACGTCCTGGGCGGGTGGCCGGTGATGCCGAGGAGGACGGGCAGGACCCTGCCGTCCATGGGGCCGCCCTCGAAGGGGGTGTCTTCGCTTCTCACGGGATCAGTGTCAGACATCCTCGGCGAGCGCCAGGACCAGGGCGTCGGTCTGCGGGTCGCGGCGGGCGGTCACCGTCAGCATCGCCACGAACTGCTCGACGAGCCAGTCGCGGAGCTCCTCGGCGGGCGGCTGCTTGTCCTCGTCGAGCCAGATGAGCGACGACGCCTCGACGGCGGTGATCCACATGCGGATGGTCATGCGCAGGCGCGGGCCGGGGCCGGTGACGCCCAGGTGGCTGAGGATGTGCTCGGCGGCGACGCGGCGGACTCCGTCGACGATGGCGGTGGTGCGTGACGTCTCCACGACGCTGCCGCCCTGGAGGAGGGCGCTGAAGCCGGTGTCGTGCTCGTCGACGAAGGCGAGGTAGCGGTCGAGGGCGCGGGACAGACGGGGGAGGAGGGGGCCCTCGCGGGGTTCGTCGAAGCAGTGCTGGAGCTCGTCGGCGGCGGAGCGCAGGGCGGCCTCGTAGAGCTGTTGCTTGCCGCCGGGGAAATACCGGTACACCAGGGGACGCGAGACCCCGGCCGCCTCCGCCACGTCGTCGAGGGACACCTCCTCGGGGGCGCGGTGGGCGAAGAGGTTCAGCGCGGAGGTGAGCAGCTGACTGCGGCGTTCCTCGACGCTGAGTCGCCGGTAGGCGGGGGTGGGGGCGGCTGGTGTCATGACTCGCAGCGTAATCGGGGGGCCGGGGGCTGCGTAGCGGTGGCCGGGGTGCGCGCCCTTCGCCTGACCGGCGGGTGGTGGGTCGGGGCCGCGCCGTACGCGGGTGCGCCTAGCGCGCGTCCACGTGCTGGAAGTCGACGGCCGTGATCCGGGTGGCCTTCGGGGTCAGTTCGGCCAGGCCCTGGCCCTCGAACCTGTCGGTGATCAGGGGGCCCCTGGTGGCGCCGAACGCGGACTGCTCCTTGCTGGGCACGAGGGCCGCGCTGGAGCGGTAGGGCTCCTTGAGCAGGGATTCCTGCTTGTGCGCGGCCGGGAACAGGGCGAGGACGCCGCCGTCGGCCGTCCGCAGGGCGTAGACGCTCGGGTCGGCCGGGGTGTTGGCGAAGAACATCTTCGTGGCCATGCCGTCGGCCGCGCCCTCCTTGCTGCTCCGCTGGTAGGTCTTCTTCGCGTTCTCCACCGGCTTGGTGGAGGTCAGGGCGGCGCCCTTCTTCTTGCCGCCGGTCTGGAGGAGGTCCTCGTAGGCGGCGCCGATGTCGGCGGGGGCGAACTTGCCGACCTTGGTGCCGGGGTTCGCGGCTTCGGCGAGGCCGTGCTTGTCGATGGCCGGCTCGGGGAGGGGTTCGCCGCTGTCGGCCCACAGGGAGAGCACCATCTTGTGGGTGCCGCCCACCTTGTCGAAGACCAGCAGCACGCTGTTCTCACTGTCGTCGCTGGACGTCGCCCGGACGGCGAACCAGGTGGCGGTGCCCTTCTCGGGGATCAGGTACTGGCGGTCCCGGTAGGAGAAGGGCTTGGCGTAGGCCTTCTGCTCCTTGGACGGCCAGGTCTCGACGAGGGTGTAGGTGGCCTTGTCCATGGCGTAGACCTGGCCGGCCTCGACCGTGGCCAAGAGCTTCTCGTCCTGGGTCGCGTTGGCCTTGTTGTTGACCTGCTCGTAGTGGTCGGCGATCTTCTTGGCCTCCGCCTGGCTGACCACGCCCTGCGGTTTGCCGTCGGCTGCCTTGCCGTCGTCCGGTCCGGTGCCGCCGCCGCACGCGGTCAGCGCGAGGGCGGTCGTGGCACCGATGGCGGCGGTCTTGAGACGGGTGGTGTGGGGGGACATGCGGTGCTGATCTCCTTCAGGGCCACGGAGGGTGACTGCGTCCTGAAGGACAGTAGTCACCCTGCATGGACATGACGGAGTCGGGGTCTCTACGCCAGCAGCCCGGACGACTTCCACAGGCGGCGTCCGACGCCCCGGAGCACGCCGATGTCGTCGAGGAAGTCGGTCAGCCGCTTGGAGCCGTTCTGCATGACCTCCCGGCGGTGGCCGCTCGCGCGGACCTGGGCGAGGGCCTCCCGCTTGTCCAGGCCCACGTTGGTGTAGACGTCCGGGTTCACGAAGGCCACCGAGAAGACGCGGGCGAACTCGCCGGAGGTGATGCGGGTGAACTCCTGGGACCACTTGGGGGCCGTCACCATCTGGCGGCGGAGTTCCTCACGGGCGTAGCGGACGTGGCGGGCCTCCTCCACGACGTGGATGCGGGTGACGCCGCGGATCAGCGTCTGGACACGCTCGTCGGGGAACGTCAGGCGCTGCATCCAGTCGAGGACCTCCTCGCCGAGGAGGGTGGCGGTGAAGGAGCCGGGGGTGGTGGAGATGGTCTTGAACAGGCGGCCCAAGTGCTGGTGGGCGCGGCTGACCGGGTACCAGGGAGTGCCGCCGTGGGAGATCAGGCGGGCGAACATCTTGGAGTGGCGGCACTCGTCCTCGATCTCCGTGAGGGCGTAGCGCACATGCGCGCTCGTCGCCGCCTTGTCGTAGATGTGCCGGACCAGCAGCTGCATAAGGATGATCTCGAACCAGATGCCCAGGGAGGCCAGGGCCGCCGCCTCGTGCTGGGAGAGCAGGATGCGCTGCTCCTCGCCCATGCGCTTCCAGAGCGGGGTGTCGTAGAGCGAGACCAGCTCCGGGGGCCAGAACCACTTGCCCTCCTCGAAGGGCGCGTCCCAGTCCAGCTCCTTGTCCGGATCGAAGGAGTGCTTGGCGGAGGAGTCCAGCAGCCGCTGGGCCACCTGCTCCCGGTCCTTGAGCAGGCCGAGGGCATCGCGCAGGCCGTCGAGCGCGTCGGCTTCCGTCAGGGTCGTCATGGCTGCCCACCTCGTTGTGCACACGTCACTGTCCCCCTTATGAGACTGCCTGTCAGCAAGCTCGTCAATCCCCCGCGCACCACTTGTTGACCCGGTGTCTATCTCGTAGGAGCCTGCGAGTCCGCCGACCTTCGACCCGTACGCCATGGAACCGAAGTGGTCGTCAGGGGGCGCAGCCCAGGCCCTCCGGGACCTCGCCGAGCAGCGGTGTCGCCCCCTGGGGCGGGAACGAGGTCCGCAGGGTGAAGGCGTACGGTGTCGGGCCGTGCGTGCGCACGTGCAGCACGCGGGACTCCGCCTCGGCGACCGAGGGGCGGTGGCCCGCCGGGACCCACCAGAGGGCGACCATGGCCTCCTGGACGCGTTCGAACCAGTTGCGCCGGCGGGCGAGCATCTCCCGGTGCCGGCCCTGGTACATGTACGCGGTCAGGGCGTCCTTGTCGCGCCACACCGACATGTTGATGATCAGCCAGGAGTCGCCGAAGACGGGCACGTCCGTGGCGTCGCCGCTCTCGCTCTGGAGGCGCCAGACGAAACCGTCGGCCCCGTCCGCGTCCGCGTTCACCGGGTCGAGGCTGTCGACGAAGTCCTTCAACTGCGGGGAGTCCAAAGGGGCCTTGAGGCGGCCGAGATTGACCTGGGCGAGTTCGTACGCTGGCTCAGTCATGAACCGGACGGTAGGTCGGGCGCCGTGAATGCCGGTAGCCCCGTCTCAGTAATCGGGCGGTCGTGGCGGGCCTCAACCGGACGGCTGCGCAGGGGACTTCAGCACCGCCTCCATCACCGCCCGGGCGATCGGCGCCGCGTCACCGCCCCCGCTGATGTGCCCGCGGTCCGTCTCCGCGTCCTCCACGACGACCGCGACCGCCACCCGCGGCGCCAGATCGCGATCGCCCTGCGCCCAGGAGACGAACCAGGCGTACGGCGTACCGGAGTTGCCGAGGCCGTGCTGGGCGGTGCCGGTCTTGCCGCCGACCTTGGCGCCGCGGATTGCGGCGTGGCGGCCGGTGCCGTTCTCGACCACGTCCCGCATCATCGCCCGCAGCCGGACGGCCGTGGACGGGTACATCGCCTGCCGGATCGCCCGTGAGCCGGCCGTCGCCAGGGTGCTGCCGCCCGGCCGGGTCGTGCGCTCCACCAGGTAGGGGTCCCGCACCTGACCGCCGTTGGCCACCGCCGCCGCGACCATCGCCATCTGCAGCGGTGTGGCGCGGGTGTTGTACTGGCCGATCGACGACAGGGCCAGCTGCGCCTGGTCGAGGCTGGTGTCGAAGGTGGACCGGGCCACCGGGAAGGGGACTCTCAGCTCCCCGTTGCCGAAGCCGAAGGCGTGCGCCGTGGCCGTCATGTCCGCGAGCCCCACCTCCACGCCGAGCTTGGCGAACACCGTGTTGCAGGAGAACGTGAAGGCCTCCCGGACGGAGGCGTTCGCGCAGCCCTTCGACGCGTTCGTCAGGCGGGTGCGCGTCCCGGGCAGCGGGTAGGGGTCGGGGGTGTCGGTCGGCGCTTCGATGTCGGTGACCACACCGGCGTCCAGGGCGGCGGCCGCGGTGACGACCTTGAAGGTCGAGCCCGGCGGATACGTCTGCCGCACCGCCCGGTTGAGCATCGGGCGGTCCTTGTCGGCGGTGAGCCGCGACCAGGCCCGGGCCGCCGCCGAACCGTTGCCGGACAGCGGCTGGGGGTCGTAGGACGGGGCGGACACCAGGGCCAGGATCCGGCCGGTCGACGGCTCCAGCGCCGCCACCGCGCCCTTGTGGCCCGCGAGCCCCCGGTACGCGGCCTCCTGGGCGGCGGGGTGGAGTGTCGTGACGACGTCTCCGCCGGCGTTGCGCGCCCGCGTGAAGTCGTTCCACAGCGGGAACGGCGCGAGCATCGGATCCGCGCCGGACAGCACGCCGTCCTCGGTGTTCTCCAGGAGCGTCGTCCCGTACAGCTGGGAGGCGAAGCCGGTGACCGGGGCGTACATCGGGCCGTCCGTGTAGGTCCGTTCGTAGCGGAGGTGCTCGCGGGTGTCACGGGAGCCGGTGACGGGCCGCCCGCCGACCAGGATGTCCCCGCGGGGCTGCTCGTAGCGGGTGATGTCGGGGCGCCGGTTGCCCGGGTTCCGGTCGTACGACGGCGCCTGGACGACCTGGACGCGGGCGGCGTTCAGCAGCAGGGCCACCAGCAGCAGGGCGCAGAAGTACCCGGCGTGCCGGATGTGCCGGGTCACCGGGCGTCCTGCCCGTCGTAGCTGCGCCGGGCCGAGTCGCTCACCCGCACCAGCAGCGCCACGATCGCCCAGTTGGTGACCACCGACGAGCCGCCCTGCGCGAGGAACGGCATCGCCATGCCGGTCAGCGGGATCAGCCCGGTCACACCGCCCGCGATCACGAACACCTGGAGCGCCACCAGCGTGGCCAGGCCGACCGCGAGCAGCCGGCCGAACGGCTCGCGCTGCGCGAGGCCCGCGCGGAAGCCGCGCTCCACCAGCAGGCCGTAGAGGAGGAAGACGGCGCCGATGCCGGCCAGGCCGAGTTCCTCGCCCGCGGTGGCCAGGATGAAGTCCGACTTCACGGCGAAGCCGATGAGGACGGAGTGGCCGAGCCCCAGGCCCGTGCCGAGCATGCCGCCCTCCGCGAAGGCGAACAGCGACTGGGCGAGCTGGTTCGCGCCCTCGCCCGCCTCGATGGAGGCGAAGGGGTCCAGCCAGGTCTCGATCCTGCTGTGCACGTGCGGCTCCAGCCGGCCGACCGCGACCGCGCCCAGCACGGCCAGCAGCAGGCCGACCGCGATCCAGCCGGTGCGGCCGGTGGCGACGTAGAGGAGGACCACGAACAGGCCGAAGAACAGCAGCGACGTGCCGAGGTCGCGCTCCAGGACCAGCACGCCGACGCTCACCAACCAGACGGCGACGATCGGGCCGAGGACCCGCCCGGTGGGGAGCTGGAGCTTCCAGATGCGGCGGCCCGTGTAGGCGAGGGCGTTGCGGTTCGCCGCCAGGTACGCGGCGAAGAACACCGCCAGCAGCACCTTCGCGAACTCGCCCGGCTGGATGGAGAACCCGGCGATCCGGATCCAGAGGCGGGCCCCGTTCACCGCTGGGAACAGGATCGGCAGCGTGAGCAGGATCAGCGCCGCGACCACGCACACGTACGTGTAGCGCTGGAGCACCCGGTGGTCGCGCAGCAGCAGGACGACCAGGATGAACAGCGCCACGCCCAGCGTCGACCACACCAGCTGGGCCGGTGCCGCCCGGTCGCCCGGGGTCTCCAGATCCAGCCGGTAGATCAGCACCAGCCCCAGCCCGTTCAGCAGCACCCCGATCGGCAGGAGCAGGGGGTCGGCGTACGGGGCCCGCAGGCGTACCGCCAGATGGGCCAGCAGCGCCAGGACGCCGAGGCCGGCGCCGTAGCCGGCGGCGCCGGGCGGCAGCGCCCCGTGCCGGGCGAGGCCCACGGCGCAGTAGCCGTACACCGACAGCAGGACGGCCAGCACGATGAGGGCGAGTTCGATGCCCCGGCGCCGGGGGAGGCGGCGGACGGCGGGCGCGGGCGGGTCTGCCGTCGCCACGGTGATTCCGGCCTTGCTCATGTCCGGAACCTACCCAAACCGTCCGTCTTGTGTGCCTCTGGGTGACGGAGTGTCAGCACCAGCGTGGGGCGGGGCCGATGTTGTCGATGTACCGGGCCGCGCCCCAGGCCCAGGTGCCGTCCGTCAGCAGGTACCAGAGCGGATTGCCCTGTACGGTCTCGCCGCCCGTCTTGCAGAAGATGTTGACGATGTCGCCCCGGTGGGCGTACCGGATGATCTGCGAACCGCGGTTCGGGGCGCTGCGCAGCGCCAGGGTGTTCGCGGTGACGACGCCGCGGTAGGGGCCCTGGTTGTCGTGGCTGTGGTTGCCGCTGTTCCAGCTGTTCGAGTTCTGGTTGCCGTTGCCGCCGTTGCCGCCGTTGCCTCCGCCGTTGCCTCCGCCGTTGCCGTTTCCGTTGCCTCCGCCGTTGCCGTTTCCGTTGCCTCCGCCGTTGCCTCCGGAGCCGCCGTTCCAGCCGCTCTGGCCTTGGTTGCCGTTGCCGTTGCCGCCGCTCGGGTCCTGCCAGTTGTTGCCGTTGCTGTTGCCGTTGCTGTTTCCGTTGCCCCCGCTCGGGTCCCAGTCGTCGTACGTGGTGGCGGCGGCGGGCGTGATGGCGGCCGCTGCGGCGAGGAGCCCGGCGACGGTGGCTATGGAGAGACGGGTGCGCAGGGACATGGGGGTTACCTCCATGTGGGGCGAAGGTGCCGAAGCTGACTAATCGCCACATTAGGAGCGCCCGGAGGGTGCCGCCCTTCACGCTGGGCCATAGGAGGACGCTCCCCGGACGCTCACTCCGCCGCGAGTTCGAGCCTGGCCACCGCCCCGCCGTCCGGCGCGTTCGCGAACTCCAGCCGTGCCCCCAGCACCTCGGCCTGCCCCCGCGCGATGGTCAGCCCGAGCCCGTGCCCCCGCGCACCGCCCTCCGTCCGGAACCGCTGCGGCCCGTGCGCGACGAGGTACTCCGGGAAGCCGTCCCCGTGGTCGCGAACGGTCACCACCGGACCGTCCACGGTCAGCACCACGGGCCCACGCCCGTGCTTGTGCGCGTTCGCCACGAGATTGCCCAGCACCCGCTCCAGCCGCCGCCGGTCCGTCTCCACGGCCACGTCCCGTACGACCCTGACCTCCGTGTCGCTCCCCGCCGCCCGCACCGCCCGCTCGGCCAGCGGCCCCAGTTGCTCGGTGTCCAGCTCCACCCGCTCCCGGCCGGTGTCCAGCCGGGAGATCTCCAGCAGGTCCTCGGTGAGGGTGCGCAGCGCCGCCACCCGGTCCCGGACCAGTTCCGTCGGACGGCCCGGGGGGAGCAGTTCGGCCGCCGCGTGCAGCCCGGTCAGCGGCGTGCGCAGCTCATGCGCGACATCCGCCGTGAACCGCTGCTCGGCGAGCAGCTTGCCCTGGAGCGAGGCCGCCATGGAGTCCAGGGCGGCGGCGACCGCGGCCACCTCGTCCGGCGGACCGGCCTTGGTACGCGGGCCCGTGCGGGGGTCGTTGACGCGCGCGTCCAGATCTCCCGCGCTGATCCGCCGGGCCACCAGCGCCGTGGTGTGCAGCCGCCGCGTCACCCGCGTCACCGCGAACGCGCCGACCAGCAGCGTCGCCCCGATCGCCAGGCCCGACGACCACAGGATCGCCCGGTCGAGGCCCTCGATCGTCCGGGCCTGCTGGGAGTAGTCGACCGCGACGGCCAGCGCCCGCTCGCCGTCGACCGGACCCGCCGCCCACATGGTGGGGCGTCCCGCGCGGTCGGCGACCATCGTGCCGTGGTCCCCGGCCACCGCCAGGTCCCGCAGCTCCCGCGGCAGCTCCGGCGGGTCCACGCCGGCTCCCCGGGACAGGGTGTCCCCGGCCTCGTACCGTTCCGTCGCCTCCGTCAGCCGCTGCAACGCCTGGTCACGGGCCTTGCCGACGGTCTGGTTCGTCACCTGCACATGCACCAGGACGCCGAGCAGGGCCGCCAGCGCGCAGCACATCACCGCGATGAAGACGGCGGCCTTCACCGCCAGCGTCCCGGACCACTGGGGGAGCACCGGTCTCATCCGCCACTCGCCGAGGGGGAGAGGGACGGGGAGGCGGACGGGGGAAGGCTGGGGGAACCGGAACCGGTGGGCGAGGATGCCGACGGGTGCCGGGAGTGCTTGCGGGAGCCGGTGCGCAGCATCTCGTCATGGGTGAGGAGCATGGCCCGCTGGTCCCGGTCCCAGGTCCACTGCAGGCGGTACTCGTAGCCCGCGACCTCCGACGGCGAGCGGATCACCAGGGAACGCCCGGCCAGCTCGACCCCGCTCAGCGCGTCCTCCCACCCCATCACCTGCACCAGCCGGTGCTTCTCGACGGTGTAGACGCGCACCGCGGTCGTCTTGCCCGGCAGCAGCGGGAAGCCCAGCGTCAGGTCGTCGTGCCCGTCGCCGGTCAGATCCCGGTAGTACGGCGTGAGCACCGGGCACTTCCCGTGCCCCGGGCCCTTGGCACAGTCGGCCATCTGGCGCTCGGTGTCCCGGTAGGGGGCCTTGGGGCCGTCGTAGTCGCCCGGGTTCCGGTCGATCTCGGCGCGGACGATGGAGACCGGGTTCACCCTGCGGATGTCGTCGCCGGGGACCTTCACCCCCTTGACCACCTCGGTGTTCACCTCGCCGATCTCGAAGGCCGGGCTGGACGCCGGCGTCAGCTCCGGCCAGAGCCGGGCCGGAGCCTGTGCCGTCGGGGTGGACCCCGCGCCCTCCAGCCCGCCGGCGTCCCCGCAGCCCACGGCGGCGGCCGTCAGGAGGGCGACGACGGCGAGGCGACGGGCGGCCCGTCCGGGGCGGCTGAGGGGCACTGCACTCCTGGCGTTTCATGGTGATCACACGGCGGGGACACGGCGGACGCGACCGTCGGCGGCGTGCACCTGTCGGCCGCGTACACCTTATTCGTAGGGAAGTCCCATTTGCGCGAGAGGGTGGCCGTACGCGCACAGCCGTCCCCGTGCCGTGCTACTCGATGAGTTCCTCCAGCAGCCGTGCCGTGGCCAGCCCGGCCCGCAGGTACTCGACGAACAGATCGTTGTGCAGCGCCCAGGGCGAGCGCCGGGCCCGGATCAGCCGGATCGCCTCCTCGGCGGAGCGGCCCTGGCGCATCAGCGCGTGCGCGACGACGAGACCGGAGCGGTTGTACCCGTGGTAACAGCGAACCAGGACCCTGCGGCCCTCGCCCAACGCCTCGCACGCGGCCTCGGCCAGCCGGATCACACCGGCGAGCTGCGTCCCGTCCAGCGGCCCGTCGGGGATCGGCCACACATGGTGCCGTACGCCGGGATCGGGCCCGTGCCCCGGCAGCCGCAACAACGTCTGCACGAGATCGAACTCGTTCCGTACGACGGCGAACTCCAGGTGGCCCAAGGCCCCCGTGTACTCGTGACCGCCCATCCAGAGCCCGGGGACGACCTCGCTCCACGGCGTCTCCGGAGCGGGTACGTCGGGTTTACTGCGGGTACGCACCGGCGCCTCCCCACCACTACCGCCCGAGGGTCCGCGGGCAGGCCCAACTCCTCTCAAAGGTAGCCGGGTTCTTGCCCCCGCAGCACCCCGCCTGTTCCCATGGAAGGGGTGATGGTGCATGAACGGACTGCGCGTCATACCGACCTGGTGGCACGGCCGGGAGCGGCTCTACGTCTGCCTCCCGGACGGCAGGAACATCGCCTGGTACGACCGTGAGGCCGCCCGGGTGAACCTGCTCGGCCAGGACCGCGAGGACGACGTCCTGCGGGCGCTCGGGCCCTTCGTCACCGGCCCCGTGACAGTGGGACCGCCTCCGGTGCCGACCCCCGCCGAACTGTCCCGCCTCGCCCTCCACCCCGACGACGACCTGGCCCCCAACCGCCCCGGCGAGGCCCTCCTCGTCGCCCTCGACCGCGACCCCGGCCCCCCACACCGGCTGCGCCCCGACCCGCGCCGCAGGGCCCTGGCGGCCGAGGAGACGGTCGGCGACGCCCTGGACCGCCTCGACGGCGCGGGCTGGCACGCCCTGCACTCCGTGCCGCTCCCCGGCGGCGACCGCATCCACCACCTGCTGATCGGCCCCGGCGGCCTCTACGCCGTGCACGCCCTCCACGCCCGCAGGCAGCGCGTCCGGATCGCCGACCCCGCGATCACCCTCGGCCGCCGCGACCCCGACCCCCTCCTGCGCCGCGTCCGCTCCGACGCCGACCGCGCCTCCTACGCCCTGACCGCGGAGGTCCGCCCGGTCCTCGCCCTGGTGGAGCCGGGGGCGGTGTCGATCTCCACCGCCCCCCGGGAGGTCCACGTCCTGACGGCCCCGGAGGTGGAGAGCCTGTCCCAGCGGGGCGGCGTCCTGAAACCGGCGGACGTGGAGGCGCTGCACGCGATGGCCCGCGACCGGAACACGTGGGCGCGGGTGTGAGGGACGGGCGTCGCGGTCCGTCCGGCCAGCCCCGGCCGTCAGCTGCCGTATCCCGCCCCACCGACCCCCACCGCGTCGGTAATCCGCCGCCTGCCCGGCTACGGCAGCGATACGGCCGCCGCTGTGTCCAGCAGCGGAGCGAGCAGATCGCCGTAGTCCTGGATCCTCGGGGCGATGTCGCCGGCGCGGAACTCCAGGCGGCCGGGTGCGCGGCACTCCTCGATCTCGTCCCAGGTCACCGGGGCCGAGACGGTCGGTTCCGGGCGGGCCCGCAGGGTGTACGGCGCCGCCGTCGTCTTGCGGGCGGCGTTCTGGCTCCAGTCGACGAAGACCTTCCCCGGGCGCAGGCTCCTGGTCATCCGGTGGAGCGCGAGCCCGGGCATGGCCTTCTCTGCCTCGACGGCGAGTGCCTTGGCGTACTCGGACACCCGCTCGGAGGACGCCCCGCGCACGGCGGCGAGCAGATGCAGCCCCTTCGAGCCGGAGGTCTTGGCGTAGGCCTCGAGGCCGTCGCGTGCGAGCCGTTCCCGCAGCCACAGCGCCACCTCGCAGCACTGCACGATGCTCGCCGGCGCCCCGGGATCGAGGTCGAACACGATCCGGTCGGCCTCGTCCGGAGTGCCGACGCGCCACTGGTGGGTGTGGAACTCGGTCACGAGGTTCGCCGCCCACATCAGGCTCGGCAGATCCTGCACCAGGACCATCCGTGAGGGTCCCTCGACCCGTGGCACCTCGGCGGTGGTGACCCAGTCGGGCGTACCCGGCGGCACGTTCTTCGTGAAGAACACCTGCCCGTCCGGCCCGTCCGGATACCGCAGGAAGGACACCGCCCGATCACGCAGATGGGGCAACAGGACCTCGGCGACAGTCGCGTAGTAGTGCAGCACCTCGCCCTTGGTGAAGCCGGTGGCGGGATACAGCACCTTCTCCAGATTACTGAGAGCGAGCCGTCGCCCCTCCACCACTGTGATAGGCGCCATACGATAAGAATCCCACGCAAACCGTGACGAACACTCCCGAGCGTGACCGGAAGGGTGCTGCACGTGAGATCCATATGGAACGGCGCCATCTCGTTCGGCCTGGTCAGCATTCCGATCAAGCTGGTGAATGCCACCGAGAGCCACTCGATCTCCTTCCGCCAGATCCACACCGAGGACGGCGGCCGCATCCGTTACCGCAAGGTCTGCGAACTGGAGGACCGGGAGGTCCCCCCATCGGAGATCGGCAAGGGCTACGAGGACGCGGACGGCACGATCATCCCGATCACCGAGGAGGACCTGGCGAGCCTGCCGCTCCCGACCGCCAAGACGATCGAGATCGTCGCCTTCGTCCCGGCCGACCGGATCGACCCGCTCCAGATGGACGCCTCGTACTACCTCCAGGCCAGCGGCGCCCCCGCGGCGAAGCCGTACATCCTGCTGCGCGAGGCGCTGAAGCGCAGCAACAAGGTGGCGATCGCCAAGTTCGCCCTGCGCGGCAGGGAGCGGCTCGGCATGCTCAGGGTCGTCGGCGAGGCCATCGCCATGCACGGCCTGCTGTGGCCGGACGAGGTCCGCGCTCCCGAGGGCCTGGCCCCCGACACCGACGTGACCGTCCGTGACAAGGAACTGGACCTGGCGGACGCGCTGATGGACACCCTGGGCGAGGTCGACCTGGAGGACCTGCACGACGAGTACCGCGAGGCCGTGGAGGAGGTCATCGCCGCGAAGGCCGCCGGCGAGGCCCCGCCGAAATCCCCGGAACCGGCCACGGGCGGCAAGGTCCTGGACCTGATGGCGGCCCTGGAGAACAGCGTCCGCGCGGCCCGCGAATCCCGGGGCGAGGACGCCGAGCACGCCGAGGTCAAGTCACTCCCGCAGCGCAAGACGGCCCGGGCGGCCCCCAAGGAGACCGGCGGAAAGAAGTCGACGTCCACGGCGAAGAAGACGGCGGCCAAGAAGACCACCGCGGCGAAGAAGTCGACGTCCAAGGCGAGCCAGGGCCAGGGGACGGCCAAGAAGACGGCGTCGAAGAGCACGGCGAAGAAGACACCGGCGAAGAAGTCGACGCCGCGGAAGCGCTCGGCCTGACCTCTGTGCATCGGGGCAGGGCGCGCGTGCATCGGGGCAGGGTGCGCGTACTCGACCTCGTCGACACGGGTACTCCCCCGGGGACGGACACGGGCATTTCCATCCCCCAAGGGGGAGAGCGGAGGGCGACCATGCCCCAGCCCACGGACCACCACACCGGCGACGCGCTCGACATCCACTTCATCGGCAACGCGACGGTGCTCCTGACATACGGCCCGCTCACCCTGCTCACCGACCCGAACTTCCTGCACCGGGGGCAGCACGCCTACCTCGGCTACGGCCTGCTGAGCCGCCGTCTGACCGAGCCGGCCCTCGACGTGCACGAGCTGCCCCGTCTCGACGGGATCGTGCTGTCGCACCTGCACGGCGACCACTGGGACCGCCGCGCCCGCCGGCACCTGGACCACACCGTGCCGATCCTGACCACACCGCACGCGGCCCGCCGCCTCAGGACCGTGCACGGGTTCCACCGGACGGCGGGGCTGCGCACCTGGAAGGCGCTCACCCTCCAGCACGAGGGCGCGCAGGTGACGGTCACCGCCCTGCCGGCCCGGCACGCCGGCGACCCGGTGCTGCGCAGACTGCTGCCCCCGGTGATGGGCAGCATGCTGGAGTTCGGCCCCGTCGGGCGAGAGCCCCACATGCGGCTCTACGTCTCCGGCGACACGCTCCTGTACGACGGTCTCGACGAGATCGCGAGGCGCTTCCCGGCCGCCGATCTGGCCGTCCTCCACCTGGGCGGCACGACCCTGCCCGGCGGCTTCGTGGTCACGATGGACGGTGCCCAGGGCGCGGAACTGGCCCGCCGTCTCGATCCCCCGCTCGTCCTGCCCGTGCACTACGGGGACTACACGGTGATGCGCTCCCCCCTGTCCGCGTTCCTCGCCGAGGCCGATGGAATCGGCCTCGGCGAGCGCATCATCCACTGCCGCCACGGCGAGCACGTGCGCGTGCCGTGCGGTCCGAGGGCGGTCCCGGAGGTCTACTGAGCCGGGCCCTGGGTGGCGGGTCCTGGGGGCGGGCCTGGGGCGCGCCTTGGTCAGGCCTCGGGTAGGCGTGGGTCAGGCCTCGGGTAGGCGTGGGTCAGGCCTCGGGCGGGCCCGGAACAGGCCCGCGAACAGGCCCGCGAACAGGCCCGGGAACAGGCCCGGGAACAGGGCCTGGGGTCAGGCCACCCGCCTGCTCTCCTGCTGCTCGGACTCGTCCTCCTCCTCGTCCGGGAGATGGACGTCGTCGACGGCGATGTTGACCTCCACGACCTCCAGGCCGGTCATCCGCTCCACGGCGTTGACGACATTGGTCCGGATGTCCGCGGCGGTGTCCGCGATGGCGGCGCCGTACTCGACGACCACGTCGAGATCGACGGCGGCCTGGCGCTCCCCGACCTCCACCTTCACCCCCTGGGTGACCCCACTGCCCCCGCCCGGCACCCGCTGACGAACAGCCCCGAAGGCCCTGGTCATTCCTCCGCCGAGGTTGTGCACCTCGGGAATCTCCCGGGCCGCCATGCCCGCGATCTTCGCGACGACCGTGTCCGCGATGGCGGTGTTCCCACGGGTGCCGGGAGCGCCCTTGCCGCCCTGCGATGTCGCCCCGTCCTGCCTGCCCGCTGTGTTCCTGCGCTGAGTGGTCTCCGTCATGACCGTCACCTCGATGATCGGTGAGGGGGTGAGCAGCGTCGTTCCTCTCCACGGTAGAACAATGGTGCGTACGGGGCGAAAGTGGTGATTCCCTGCCAGTCGCGCTTCACCCGTCCCGGGTGAGGCCCACCGCGTCTTGCCGTGGGCACGCTGAGAACGGTCCGGCACGGTCCGGCACGGCACGGTCCGGCACGGCACGGCACGGTCCGGCACGGCGCGGTCCGGCACGGCACGGGAGGGCGACCACCCCAGGACGAGACGGAAACGAGGAGGCCGGCATGACCACCACGCATCCGGGAAACACCCGTACGTCCCTGCGGGAATGGGCCACCGGCGTGACCGTCTTCGCGGCCATCATGCTCATGATCGGCGGCATTCTCGACATCATGCGCGGCATCGCGGAGATCGCGGACGACGACATCTTCGTCTCGACGCGGAACTACGTCTTCGAGCTCAACCTCACCGCCTGGGGCTGGATCCACCTCGCCCTGGGCGTACTCGCCTTCGTCGTCAGCCTCGGCCTGTTCACGGCATCGACCTGGGCCCGCGTCCTGGGCGTGGCCATCGCGGGCCTCGTCATCATCTCCAACTTCCTTTCCCTGCCCTACTATCCGGTCTGGTCGATCGTGATGATCGCGATCTCGGGCTTCATCATCTGGGCCCTGTGCGTGATGCGGAAGGACGACGCCTTCGTCCCGTTCGAGACGCCGACGAGCAGATGAGGGGCGGGAGTTGCCGGTACCGTGAACAGTCGCCCGTCCTCTGGCCGGTGCCGGCGGTCGGTGCGTGGACTTCGACGCCCTCACCTCGCTGTGCCGTCACGACCTGCGGCAGGTACTGGCCGAGAAGCACCCAGATTCGGCCTTGGCACATCCGGGCGGCTCCCGGGGTCAGCAGGGCTGCTGTACCTTCTGCTCCATCCACCAGATCTACGGTGACCACGACATGGTGCGGCGTTCGCGGGCGGCCGTCGCGAGCGAGATGGAGTACATCAAGGAGACCCTCGTGGATGCACGCGTCATTGCGCCCCCCGCCCGGGGCATCGAGTGGGTGAACGACTTCTGCGACTTGATCGACCTCGGTCGCACCATGTGCCACCCAGAGATGACTCTCGCGGAGCTCAAGGAGCAGCAGCGGTGGATCCACGTGGAATGCCGCGGCGATGAACGCCACGACAACGTGTGCGAGGTTCTCAACCCCCTGGCAGACACCCCAGCGGAGGAGACCACCGTCCTTTCGGCACCGACGGTCGCGGAACTGCCGCGCGACAACCGGTTCTTGGTCGCTGCGAGTGCCGGAGATGAATCATGATCATCTGCGGTGTCAAGTTAACCCATGACGGCGGTGTCGCCCTCATCGACGACGGGCGCCTGATCTTCTCCATCGAGATGGAGAAGCTGGCCAACAACCCCCGGCACCAGTCCATCGACGACATGCAGATCGTCGTGGACCTGCTCGCCGAGTACGGGTACCGCCTGGAGGACGTCGACCGACTCGTCCTCGACGGCTGGGGCAGGACTCATATGGTCAAGCCCTGGGGGGCGCAGGAGGTGCTGGTCGAGCTCGCTCCCTACCGGCGCGGCTTGTTGGACAACAATCTCCTTCGCCCTTACCCGTCGAGGTTCCTGGATCTCGAGTACACCAGCTACCCCCACTACGCCGGGCACGTGGCGAGTGCGTACTGTTCCAGCCCCTTCGCCCAGAGGCAGGAGCCGTCGTACATCCTGTGCTGGGACGGAGCGATGTTCCCGGTCCTGTATCACTACGACGCAGCGACGAACGTCATCGACAACGTGGGTGCGGTGCACTACATGTTGGGCGACACCTACCACATACTGGCCCAGCACTTCCCACCGTTCGACGCCCCGATCGAGTGGCCGCACACCTTGGACTTGCCCGGCAAGATCATGGCGTATGTCGCCTACGGTAACCGGGACGAGAAGGCCGTCGACGCCCTGCGCACCCTCTACAGCGAGGTCGCGCGGAAGGTATTCCCCGACGGACGGCCGACCGACAATCATCTGACCGAGGCCGCCGGGCGGCACATCATGAGCTTGATGGACGAGGGGCTCAACGCCCCTGGGATTTCGCCCGAAGACATGATCGCCTCAGTGCACGCCTTCCTGGGGGAGACCTTGGTGGACGGGCTGCGGGCCGCGATAGAAACGGACGGGCGGGGCACGCGCAATCTCTGCCTGGTCGGCGGTTGCGCCCTGAACATCAAGTGGAACCGGGACATTCGCGCGGCCGGCATCGTGGACCGCGTCTGGATCCCCCCATTCCCGAACGACGCGGGCAGCGCTCTGGGTACGGCCTGTTGTGAGCTGCTGAACTGGACCGGCCCGAAGCACCTGGAGTGGGACACCTATGCGGGGCCCGCTCTGGTCGAGAGTGAGGCGCTACCTGGCTGGCATGGCCATCCCTGCACGCCTGCCCAACTGGCCGCCTGGATGCATGAGATGGGTGACCCGGTCGTGGTGTTGTACGGGCGGGCCGAGCTCGGTCCGCGGGCGCTCGGGCACCGCAGCATTCTGGCGCCCGCCGTGGCTTCGGACATGAAGCACCGGCTCAACGAGATCAAGGGACGGGAGGCATACCGTCCCGTCGCCCCCATGTGCCGTGAGGACCGGGTCTCTGAGCTGTTCGCGCCGGGCACCCCCGATCCGTACATGCTCTTCGACCAGGAGGTGCGCCCCGAGTGGCAGGAGAAGGTGCCGGCCATCTGCCATTTGGACGGCACCGCGCGTGTTCAGACGGTCGGACCTGAAGACGACTCCTTCGTCTATGAGGTCCTGGACGCATACGAGCGCCTCAGCGGCATCCCGCTGCTCTGCAACACCAGTGCCAACCACAAGGGCAGCGGCTTCTTCCCCGATGTACGCAGTGCCATGGAATGGGGCAGGGTACCCGCGATCTGGTCCGACGGCGTGCTGTACGAGAGGGCCGGAGACTGAGCGAGTAGGACGCGACAGCGCGGCGCCGACGAGCCTACGAGCCGTTCGAGGCGTGGGCGTGGGCCTGACACGGCAGTCATGGTTCTGGCCGCTCGAACATACCCAGGCGTCGGCGCTGCCCGTCCCTTCCCTACATGCCGACTGCGAACCGCCCTCTTGACCTGCTCATACACAGGATGACGGGGCGCGCTGAAGACGATGTCCGGCGCCCCTGGATCGACTCATGCCGCTTCCGTGATCTTGCAGGTCCAAAGACTACTGATGTTGCTGGAAGGGTATGAACGGTTGCAATCGGGCGAGCGCCTGTTTCTGGCGAGGGGGGACATGCCGGGTACTGCGGTGCGATTCCAAGGAGCCATCCGGTATCTTCGACACACCGTCGAACCGATAGCCACTCGTTGTATCCTGCTTGGAATATTCATTCTTGGCCTGGTGGCCCAGATTTTCAAACCCGTCGGAGATGCCCTGCAAGGAAGGGCATTCACAGCCGGTGCGCTACTGAGTCTTGTGGCATACGTTCTGTATGACGCGATTAAAGACTTGGCGGACGGGTCGCGAAGTGAGCATACGACATCTCGATTCGCCAATCCCACGTCCCGTGGAGACTTGATCAAGGAAGCCGAGACCGGTCGCGCCATTGATGTGCGGTTCATCGGGTACACAGGCGAGTCAATCTTCGATCACATGCGCGGCACGCTGATGCGGCTGCATGACTCTCCGGCGCGAATCCAATCTGTCACTTTCAGGGTCTTGACGCCCAATCTGTCCGAACCGATGCAAATCCCGTGCAGGGTGAATGGCGACGGGACAATGTCAGATGACCCAGAATTCCGCAGGTACGTCGAGGGTCGGACGAGAGACTACGCGAGTCACCTCCTCTTCTTTGCGCGACGTCTGCGGGAGCGCACGAACATAGAGGTCTCGATCCAATTCCGAACCTACCCGGGCCTGCCGACATTCCAGGCATGCCTTGTCGGTGACAACGTCGCCTTCTTCGCCTTTTACGATGTCGCCCGCGAAACGGAATTCCCCTACGGCCAGCCCGACCGGGTCTTGCTGGACCCGGTGATATCCCGATCTGGAAGGGTGGGGTGGGATGTCCGGGACGGTATGCGACGGTCGGAGCACATGGTAAAAGAGTGCTCCGATCTATTCGAAAGCATGTGGAAAATATCCAGCGAAGCCCCTTGGGGAGGGACCAATCATGCGGATTAACGGTTGCCTCCCGTGGTAGCTCCCCGAGCTTCGTGCAGCAGCTACGGGCGGTGTCCAGCCCGAGGAATGCAAGAAAGTCCAAGCCCTCTCGCAGTTTTCGGACGGTGAGACGGCGGCAGCCGAAGAACCAGGCGATCGACCGCTCGATCTTCCAACGGTGCCGACGAGGCGTCCGCCGGCTTCGACGCCGGGCCGGCCTCATGCTGCGCACGACGCAGAACACGCTGCCGGACACCGGGCCGAGTTCGCTGATCCTGGAGAAGCCGCGACCGGCCGTTGGGAAGCACTGGACCGACGCCGGGGGGCCACGACAACCGCGGCCGCATGAATCGCCCTCGAAGGAATCAGGAATCGCCCCTCGAAGGAAACCCGCATTGCCCCGATCCCGCCGCGCCTAGGGCCTATTGCGGAAGTCCGTACGGATGTGTAGCCGTGCTCCGCGAGCACCTGGCCACCTTTGGCACGGCGGACGACGGGCGGCTGTTCTTCAGCGAGAAGGGCTCGGTCGTCCCGTCCTCGACCTACTACCGCGTGTGGCAGGAAGCTCGGCTCCTCGCGCTTCCGCCGGCCGTCGCGGCCTCGCCGCTCGCGAGTCGACCGTACGACCTCCGGCACTCGGCGCTGTCGACGTGGCTCAACGCCGGTGTCGACCCCACCGAGGTGGCCGAGCGCGCCGGCAACAGCGTGAAGGCCCTGCTGACCCGCTATGCCAAGTGCGTCGACGGACGGCAGGATGTCGCCAACCGGCGAATCGAGGACCTGCTCCGCGAGTACAAGTGAGACAACCTCCACACACACTGAGGCCTCAGGCATGCCGCCCGGGGCCTCCCTGGTTTCCCGCCCCACCCTGTGTGGATGCTGCCTTCGGAAGCAGCGAGCTGGAGTCCCCCTGCTTGCTGCTGGCAAGTCGGCAACGTCAATGCGGAGCACAGGGGGGCCTTGTGGAGCTGCACGTCACGCGGTGGAAGCGGTACGGGCACGATCGTCTCTACGCCAACCTGCCTGATGGCACGGCGGTTGGTTGGGCGGACGTCACGACGGGGGACATCACGGTTTTGCGGGCCGAGTGTCGTGACGACGTAATAGCCGTGCTCACGAAGCACTTACAGAACCTCACCGAGCCTGTCCCGCCAGACAGGGCGCCGGAGGTTCAGGCGCGTCCGATGCTGCCGCCTCTGACGCCGGCCGACGACCTGGCTGTCAACCCTCCCGGGCAGGCGTTGCGTGATCTGCTCGCCGAATCCGGCCCGGGGCTGATGGAGCGAGTCATTTCACGGCTTCTTCGGCGGCCCACGGAGTGGGACTCCTGGCGAAAGGGATTGGCGGGGGAGCGGCGAGTGGGAGCCGAGTTGAACCGCTTGGGCCGCCACGGCTGGCGCGTCCTGCACTCCGTTTCCTTGGCCAACAAAGTGGATATCGATCACTTACTGATCGGGCCTGGTGGAGTGTTCAGCATCAATACGAAGCACCACCACAAGCGGGCCGTATGGGTCGGGGACGATTCCGTGAAAGTCGATCACGGGAAACCGGCACCCTATGCACGCAAGAGCCGGGCGGAGGCCAAGCGGGTCGCCCGAGTGCTTGAGCGCTATTGCGACTTCTCGGTGCCGGTGGAGCCGGTGCTCGTCTTCGTGGGTGTCACCGAGCTGAAGGTGGTCGCTACGCAGCTCGATGTCCGGGTGTACCAGGAGCGCCAGGTATCGGCACTCGCTCCCCTCTCAGGCGTTCTCACGGCCGACCAGGTGGAGCAGGTGTACGGCATCGCTCGCCATCGCCAGGCTTGGAGTCTGGCTTGAGTAGGTGCTTCTCAGCGAGCTACCGGCCTTCCCTGCGGGGCCTGTGGGTGGTTTCCAGGGTGCGACCGTCGTCGGGGCGGGGTGCCCTGTCAGTGCCGTCTCTTACGCTCCGCTCTTGAACAAGCAGTTCGAGGGGAGAGGGGACGCGGATGGGTGGCAACGCATGGACGCACACGGGCCCGTATCGGCGTGATCTGGCGGCCGCGTTCCGGCAGGAGTAGGAAGACGAGCTGGCGCGGGACAACCACGGCTTCGAGGGGCGGTCTGTCGTGGAACTGTGGCGCGACCCGGAGTGGCATGAGTACATCTTCACCGGCGGCACAAGCTCCGTGTTGGACTTCCCTCTCATGATCGAGGCCGCGGACACCGATGACGGTCCGTTCATGCGGCCGCTGACCGATGACGAAGTGCGAGCGTGGGCTCCTCACGGCCGGCCCACCTACGAGGAGTGGGACGCCGCGCTCGACTCTGAGCAGTTGGACTTCCCACGCCGCGCCCGGGGGAACTGCACAGTGCTCTACCGCGACGGTAGGCCCGCGCAGGTGGCCTACTGGGGGGTCACCGCCGACTAGGGGAGTCGGTATCGCCTTGCGCTGTGGCCCCACACCTGTCCCGGATCCGGGGACACATCGTTTTGCGGGGCTCACCTGGGAGAACGCTCCAAGATCCCGTCCACGCCTCGTCCACAGACCCGGCATACGGCCGCTCCGTGCGGCACACGCCTGCACACACGCGAAGACCCCGGCCTCACGTTTCCGCTGGTGACGGGGTCTTTGGGCACCTCATGCTGGGTGCCCCCCGCAGGATTCGAACCTGCACACGGCTGCACTGGCCCATACGGTGCGGGCGGGGCATCGGTGGATCGAGCTCTCCGACGGTCGCGTCACCGTCTACGGCGTGTGTCCGCCAGATCCCTTTCAACGGTGCCGTATCGAGCACCGGCTGGCCTGCTTGGCACAACGGCTACCGGATATGGGCTGACCTGGGTAATCGCTCGGCCGCGACCGGCTCCCCGTCGACCTGCGGACGAGCCGGATGCCGCAGTCGCAGGTGATCGCGAGAGGTTTCCTTCGAAACTTACCGAAAGGCTATTGACTTATGGCGCCTGGTGTACATCGTGGTTAGTAGGCCATAACACCGAAAGAGTTGCAAAGTCGATGAGGACGTCTAGCCGGCTCGTGACTTGGACAGGATGTGGTTCAGGCCCCCAGCAAGCCGGCGCGATACCGAGGCAACAGTGACGACTGAAGCTTCAGGACACGAGCAGTACTACTGGGGACTGTTTTTTGCCCTCAAGGCGCGGCCACTGCACTGTGCTCTACCGCGACGGTTAGCCGATCGAGATCGGCTACTGCGGTGCACCGCCGATGAACCGACCCTCAGGCTCCTGGACTTGACCGGGGGCCTCGCCGTCTGCCGGAGCTGACCTGGGCAGACGTCTCAAGATCCCGTCCACGCCTCGTCCACAGACCCCGGCATACGACCGCTCCGGGCCGCACACGCCTGCACATACGCGAAGACCCCGCACTCAGCGTTTCCGCTGATGACGGGGTCTTTGGGCACCTCATACAGGGTGCCCCCGGCAGGATTCGAACCTGCGCACACGGCTCCGGAGAGCATGCCTATGCTGCACTAGAAATGCGGCCTGACCTGGGTGTTTCCGCTGCTAGGTACAGCGCGGGGCTGATCTCTATCGCATACCGTGCGCCGCGTGCCAGCAACAGGCAACAGCCAGTCCGACGCGGTCGCCGTGCCTGTCGTCCGCACCGAGGGTGGGGGACTTAGGGGGCCCCTCGCGCCGGTTGATCTAGGCCCACTAACATCGACGGCCACATCTCAACGGTGGGGGAGCGTACGTCTTGGCGTCAGCGAGCAATCCGACTGAAGGTCCTGTCGAGCGACTCCTTGAGCACGAAAGGACCATTCAGAGGCTGCGTCGTGAGCTTCGCTCAGCTCGCGTGTGGAGATTATTTATCATTTCGACGTTTTCGGCTACCCCGGTTCTGTTGCTCGTTGTGGGGCTGGCGAACGTATTCACTTGGGGGCGCGTCGATATCACACGAGTGAATATTGCATGCGTTCCGGTAGTTTTCGCGCTCTTGATCGCTAGTTGGATACTCGGTACGAGCACCATTGATCACGTTAACTGGGAGACTGAATATATAACCGGCCGACGCATCGATCTAGAGTTGGCCATCGAACGCAAGAGGCTTCACGCGGTCAACCTTGATCTCCCGACGGAAACTCGGCGGCACATTTATCGGGAGACGGTTCCCGCAGTCATTGAGAAGTACCGCAATGAACAAATGCACTATCGACGGATACATAATATATTCCAGAGCTTAATTATCGTTGGGTCTCTTGGGGCTTCGACCATTGCGGGATTGGCGGATACGCCTCCCCCCTATAAGTGGATCCTTGTTGGTGTAAATTTTGCGGTTGGTGCCGCTGCCGGATTCACTGGCTACTTCAAGTTCCGAGAGCGGAGCTTCTACTTGCAGCAAACTGCGGATTCCATTGAGGAGGAGCTCGACAATTTCAGTCTGAGGGTTGGTCGCTACAAGAACCAGGGAGACGATGCGGCCGCACTTGCAGATTTCACCGATCGCGTGGAAACCCTGAAGAGTGATCAGCGGAAAAGGCAGCAACAGTTAGACCAGCCCACTGAGACACCCGAGGGGTAGAGGTCAACTGTTGGCACGGCCGGCTAAGGGCGACCTGCTAGAGATTTTTATGGCGTGCCAATTTCATTGGCCACTTGGAAGATCTCACCTGCGACGACTGCCTCCTGTTGGCGCGCATAATGGGCCAGTGATTCACGCAGTTTTTCACGGTCGGTCGAAATGGGCGTTCCGCTCTGCCATGCTGACCTATGTGATGCCAACTCGGCAATCAACTGGGCCCTTTCTGGAGTCTCGACACCGCGCCCAATTACTTCCACACAATTCGGTGGAACGTAGAGTCGCACCCTATTTACGGCGGGTTCAGTAAGTCGCCGAATTCGGGCTCCCTTGGCTGCTGATTGTGCTGCCGAAATTTTGAACCCAACCGTCGAGTAGACCTTGGAGAGGGAATTGCGCTTGTAGAACTCGCTCAGAATGCTCTTGCCGTGAAAACGTTCCAATGCTTCGCCGGAATCAAGGATTGCTTGCACTCGTGCTCGATACTCTTGAGCTCTAGCTGGAAGATCAATCTGCCCGATTTCCGCTTTAAGTTCTGCAACTTTTCTATCGATGTCATCAGTTGCCTGCTGCGAATCTGCCTTGTCTGTTGTAATGAAACTTCCTGGCATGGTTGCACGGATACGGAGTCTTACCTCTTCGCCTACGCGATCGGAAATGATCGCATCAAGGGATCGCTTGACGTCGTTTAGGGACGTCATACCAATCGTTTGCCCGTGGTCCTTAAGAAGTTCCCAAAGCTGATCAGGGTCCAATAGTAGGTTCTCAATCATGGCTACAGGCCATGGAACTACAAAGTCTGGAAGCCCAGAAGCCGAGGTATCGGAATCGACTAGACCGAAAACCGGCATACCAGGGAGATGGAGAGATGCGCCTCTCAGGGATTTGGCTGCACTGACAACTTCATTCCTGCTTCTGGCTGGCGCGATTGCCCAATGTTCCACTTCGGGGATAAGAATTTTCATCAGGCGCTCGTCTGTAACGGCCGACCGATTGCCGGTTACAGTTGATTCACCTTCAACGAAGACAATCGGCTTGCCGCGCGTGAGCATGTGAGTGCTCCCGGTCAAGCTACGTGCAATTTCAAGGCGCTCTGCCGATGCGCTCAATCTGGACAACTGATTTTCAGTTGCGTACCCGGGCGGAGACAAGATATAAAGTTCATCATCCTGTAGAGAGTCAAGGAAAACTGGTGACTGCGTAGCGAAGATGAATTGAGCCCGCTCCTGACGTGCAATGGTTCGCATATACTCCAGGACATTCAACTGCAGAAGTGGGTGCAGGTGAATCTCAGGCTCATCGAGAAGTACCGTAATTGGAACGACGGTAGGAACGGGCGTGTGGTCGCCATCCACCATGGCTCTCGCTTCACGCTCGACGAACGGCAGGAAGAGAGAAATGGCCGCCTTCTCACCTGACGACAAATCGTCAATATCGAAGGTGGGCCCCTCAACCAGGCCAGCCCTCCGGAAGAGAACCCGGATGTTCTGATTCGCGGCTGAGTCAATTCCGGCGAACTCCAGATGTGGAAGCAGGATGGAAACTAGCTGTTTCAAAGGGGAGAGGAGGTCAGGGACTGTTCCGGCCACAATCTGCCCACCTTGAGCCTCGAACTGGGCGTTGACTAGGTCGCGCTTTTGGTTGCTGAGGCGGACAAGTGATGTTTTCGCGAGAGCGTTTGATTCATCAGCAGAGCTGGCGTTTCGGATCATTCCAGATAGGAAGTGCAGACCGGATGGAGGGCCGTACTGATACTGCGGGATGGAATCAGCCTTGAGGATATCTTCGAACGAATAAGGAAATCCGCTCACGTGCATATCGGATAGTTGAGTGCTTCGCCAGGTGCGATGCGGCCCTACGTATAGCAACTCGGAGCCGGGTTCCAAGAATTGCTGTCTCCTTGCTTTGATTCCCTCCAGGAGGGTGGACTTTCCGGCCCCGTTTGGCCCCGCAATCGCAACAATGTTCGGCAGCTCGGCCGCCTGTGCTCGGACCAAGCCGCGAGTTGCCGGAATGTCAAAGGATCGAACGGCCATGTTGGTGTTCCTGGGTAGCAGTGGCAGATGCGGGCGATGCTAGCGCCCGTGTGACATCAGAGGTGGGGGAATCGAGAGTGGGGTGGACCTCTACCAAGACCGCCTCGTCGTGGGAAGCTTGAGCCAGACGACTATCGGACGGAGGAGGCAGAGCCCGTGTCGCAGCAGGCCAGCCCTCGGGGGACCTTCTTGCAGATCGCGGAGGTGGTGAAGGCCCGGATTCAGGCGGACCCGCAGATGGCACAGCTTCCGGCCGCCGGAGACCTCATGCGGGATCACGGTGTCTCGCGTGGAGTCGTGCTCCGCGCCTTCAAGGAGCTACAGGCAGACGGGGTCGCCGAGCCTGTGCGCGGTGGCCGATGGAGGGTCGTACGCCAAGGCGAGCAGGTCGACCGGCGACCGCTGGAAGAGCGCATCGCCGACATCATCGCGACCGAAAGGTTCGCGGTGGGGGCCAAGTTCCTCAGTGCGTCGGATCTGATGGGCAGGTTCGGTGTCTCCCGACCGACCGTGACCAAGGCTCTCGACAAGCTCGAAGCCGCCGGCGTGCTGGCGAGTGAAGGTCAGGGCAAGGTGCGGACGGTCCGCACTGTGCCGAACCGAGAGGGGCGTTCGTAGCTTGTCGACGTTGACGGAGTGGGCCTACCCGCTCGCGGAATCCCTGCTCGCTGAGCCGCTGCCGCGACGGTGGCGGCATTGCTTGGGCGTCGCCGAGAGGGCGCGGACCATCGCGCTCATCCTCGGAGACGACGCCGAGCTGCTGGAAGCCGCGGCAGTCCTGCACGACATTGGCTATGCACCCGACCTCGCCAAGACCGGCTTTCACCCCCTTGATGGTGCTCGCTACCTCCGGGACGTCGCGAACGCCGACGAGCGGGTCGTGCACCTGGTGGCCCACCACTCCTGTGCGTGGATGGAGGCCGATGCGCGCGGCCTGCGCGAAGAGCTGGAGGGGGAGTTCCCCCGCGAGAGCGCGCACCTGAACGACGCTCTCTGCTTCTGCGACATGAACACGACGCCCGACGGCACGCCCACGAATCCTGTAGACCGGATCAACGAGATTGCCGGCCGCTACGGGCCAGACAGCTTGATCGGCACGTTCATTCGTCGCGCCGAACCCGAGATCCTAGCGAGCACCGCACGCGTACTTGAGAGGGTCGCCGACGCCAAGCGTCAGCCGATGTAGGGCGCTGTCCGGGCCCGGTCCATCGCGTGCTCGATGCGGAGTCGCATGGTGGGGTGGACGTCCAACTCCCGCAGGTCCGTTGGGGCAACCCAACGGACCTGCGTCGTTTCGTTGCTCGTACGCAGCTCGCCGCCGATCGGGCGCGCGCGGAAGCAGATGCTGAACTGCTGCCGGATCTCGCCGTCGTCGTACTGCATGACGTGGCCAGGGTCCGTGTAGATCCCGGACATGTCGACGACCTCGGCTTTGATGCCCGTCTCTTCCCAGACCTCACGGACCACCGTGTCGCTGATGGACTCGCCCACGTCGTGGCCGCCGCCGGGCAGCGCCCAACGTCCGTTGTCGGACCGCTGGATCATGAGCACTTGGCCCGCGTCGTTCTGCACGAACGCTACGACCGATGGCACGACCGAGTTGGCCGGCGGAGCGTCCGGGTCGTGCAAGTAGTCGATGCGTCCCATGCTCTCAAGCTCCCGCGATGTCGCGTTCAGTGACTGGCCTGGCGCCTTCCCAGGTCTGCTGAACGCTATTGGCAAAGGTGTCGAACAGGCCACTTCCCGGAAGACGGCGCAGGTGGAACACGGGCGCCATGTAGGCGCCGATGCCGTACACGTGCGTGTTGGCCAACATCTCGTCATCGGCGCGATAGATCGAGTTGTAGAGCACCGTGTCGTGCAGGCGGAACGTGATCTCGGGATGGCTGGTGAACAGCGGGCGGTAGTTGACCAGCGCGTTGCGGATCTTGCCGTCCATGATGCGGTGACCTTCGTCGATGCCGCGCCGGATGACTGCCTCGCACTCAGGATCGCCCATGAGCACTCGGATGCGTACGCCGCTCTCGGCTTTCTCCTTCAACGTTGAGAAGAAGAGCGGATCCTCTGCGAGGTAGATGCCGGCGTACACGAGGATGTCGATGCGTTCCGTGGCGCGCTCGCACATCTCGCGCCAGAGGGTCGACGGCACCGTGTGGCGATGCTGGTAGACGGTCACGATCTCGGCTTTCGCCAAGTCAGACGCGCTCTCGACATTGCGGTCGTCGTCCCAGAGCGTCAGTACGTCGACCTGGAGAGCCGCTGCCGTTGCGTACTGGTGTCGCCGGTACGGCACCTTGCCCTGAGTGATCCACCGCTCAACGGTCTTCGGGTTGACTTCGATCTCTTCAGCGAGGCTCTGAATGGTCATGCCTCGCGCCAACAGGGCTGTCCGCAGACGCTCGTTGGACATCTGAGCCCTCCGTGGGACATCTAGGGAGCTCTTGACGGTAGCGAGATCAACCAGAGCTGTCCACGGGTGGGGTGACCAACTCCCCTGACCTGGGGCAATTCTGATGGTGCGCCAAGAAGTCCCGGCGCGAAAACCAGGAGGTTCCGCCGCTCCACTTGACGGATCCCTATGCAGTACCTGTAAAACAGGTACTGCAACATCGAACCTCCGGAGAGCCCCGTGAAACGGGTTCGAAGGAAACGTCTGTGCCTTGAGAACTCAACAGCGTGACAAGTCGACGGGGTGAGATTCCCCGTCCCCGCGGCGGCCCGGGTGACGGCCGCCGGCGGCCACTTCCCCGCGCACCGGCTCTGGAGAACAGCCCTCGGGATCATCCCTCCCTCACGGGAGGTCAACCCGTCGGATGCCACCCGGTGTGCGCCGCCCTGCTGGCGTCAGAGCAGTGACGATGACGCACCCGACCTTCCCGGCTCGGGGCCGGTCCGCCGCCGCAAGCGGCGGGCCGGTGAAGCCGGTTCTCACACCTTGCCCCGCTGGTCGCACGTTCGGGTGCGACTCCCGACCGGGGCACTCCGGCCCACCGCCTTCGCGGCCGTGGCCGCTTCTCGGGCTGGCCGCCCTCTCGCCAACGTTTCGCGGCCCCCGGCTCTCTCCGTCCCTTCGACTCAGGAGCAAGCCATGCGTATCCGCAATTACGTCTCCGGCCACCAGGCCGACACGACGGAAGACTTCCTCGAACTCGCCCTCGGTACCCCGGTTGATCTGTGGCTGGGAGTCGAGGGGGAGACCGAGGAGGAACGCGCCGCCCGGCTGGACGCGGCGCGCGACATCATCGCTGACTACCCCGAGCTTCCCGACCGTGCGGTGCAGGTGGCCGCGCGGACGCTGGACGAGGCGGGCCTGCTGAGGCTCGCGCCGCTGCCCACGCCCAACGCCGCCCGGCGTCGCAGCCTGCGGACGGGGATGGCCGCATGAACCAGAACCTGACGCTGGACGACTTGGCCGCGCCGATGCGCGCACTGCGTCTGCTGGCCGTGGACTTCGGACATCTGCCCGCGCCGACTGTCGGCCTCTCGCCCATCTACCCGAACCGGTTGGAGCTGGCGCTCCACTCCGGACTGCCCGACTTCGAAGCGTGGCGCGAGGCGCTCGACGCCGTCCCCGGCGACGTCGAGTACCGCGTCCAGGGCGACGGCCGGACGGGAGTCCTGCGCACAACGGTCGCCTATGAGGGTGCCGAGATGGAGTTGGTTGGCTACGGCGACGTCGCCGTTCCGGTGCTCGCGGAAGCAGGTGCGGCATGAACGCCCCTGTGCGCGTCGACGTGCCGTTGACGCCCGTCAAGACGCCGTCGACGTCCGCCACCGTGGACCATGCCATCACCGCACTTGCCGCGGTGCTCACGGTCGTGCTGACCGCGGTGGCGTTCTGGCTCTCGTACGAGCACTTGCAGGAGGTGGCCGCCCGACACGGTATGGCGGAGGCGGTGGCCCGGTCGTGGGCCTGGCCCGCCACGGTGGATCTCTTCATCGTGATCGGGGAACTGCTGATTCTGCGTGCCTCGCTCGCCCATCGGATCGACTGGTGGGCAATCGCCCTGGTCACAGCAGGGGATGGCGCTTCCATCGCGTTGAACGTGGCCGGGGTCGGGCAGGATGCCAACGCCCTCAACTACGTGGTCGCCGCGGTCCCACCCGTCGCTGCGCTGCTCGCGTTCGGTGCGCTGATGCGGCAGGTGCACACCTACCTCGCCCGACGGGCGATGACGGGCGTCACCACCCCGCAGACGGGCGTCGAAGTACCGTCGACGCCCGTCACGGTGGCCGTCGACGGTCCGCCGCCAGTGTCGACCGTATCCGCGAACCTCACGCTGAGTCCGGCGCCCGCGGCTCCGGCGGGGCCGGTGGTGATCGAGACCGTGTCGACGCCCGTCACCCCGGATCCGGCACCCGTCGCCAAGTCGTCGACGGTCGTCGACCTGTGCGCGCCGGTGATCTACTCGAACCGGGTCGATCAGTTGGTGCGGGCGCTGTACGGCACCGACTTCACGCAGCCGAGCACGGCCCGCATGACCATGGCGATGGCCGGCGCGGGGCTCGGGGCGTCGGAGTCGACGGCCCGCACAGCGCGCGGTCGGGTCAAGGCGCGTGAGCAGTACCTGGCCAATTTCCCTGCCGCGATCGCCGGTTGAGCGGGAGGCCCGCGTCATGTCTCACGCGTATGGCCGCTGCTTTGATCCGACCGGCGCCCGCTACGGCATCCCGACCTACCCGTTCCGCCTGGCCCCGGACGGTCTGGCCACCCGGCGACAGCTCCGCGCGAAGGGGCTGCGCCCGGGTGGTCAGCCGATCGCCGCTCAGGTGATGCGGGCCAACCGGCGGGCCGGGGGAGTGCAGGTGGCCTACCTGTACTGGATCGACCTGGCCAAGCCAGTCCGTCCGATGACGTCCCGCAAGTGGGGCGCGCTGGCGCTGGCCATGTTGGCCCGCCGCACCTGCCCCCGCTGCCTGCTCGATGTCGGCTACTGCATCCCGCGCTCGTACGGCATCTGCGGGATGTGCCTGGTCGCCGAGGAACAGCGCGCTGCCTGAGTCCTTCAACTCCCAAGGAGCTTCGTCATGTCCAGTCGTACTCGTACCCGCAAGGTGAAGACCGCCGCGGGCGTCCACACCGTCCGACTCCCGCGTCAGCGTGGGCGCCGCTCGCAGCCGTTCGTGGTCGTCGTCCCCGAGCACCCGTCGCTGACCCGCGAGGCGCTCGGGTTCGTGGGCCGCGGGCTGTGGATGGCCCGCCACGCGCTCGCCCCGACCGCTCTCGCCCTGCTCGCCCTGGTCGTGACCGGTCTGCTGCACGTCATCGCCTGGTGGTCCGCTCTCGTGCTCGCCCCCGCCGCGCTCGCGCCGGCGGTGTGCTTCGCCGTCGTGCAGCGCTCGCGCCCGGCACAGAGTTCCACGCTGGCCTGGCGTATCGCACTGGCGGTGTTCGCCACGCTCGCGTTCGCGTGGGCGGCGCTGGCGGCAGGGTTCGGCCCGTGGGCCGGTGCCCTGCCCCTGGTCTGGCTGTTGACGCTGATCGTGGCGCAGACCGCGTGGCTCACCGTCCGCCGTACGCACTGATCAGAGGAGACCACGTCTGATGGCAACCCCTACGCGCAACGGCAACGGCCGCGCCAACGGCAGCAATGGTTCGAACAGCAACAACGGCAAGGGCAACAAGTTCGCCAACGTGGGTGCGGCCGCGGGCGGGTTCGTCGGTGCGATGGGCGGCTCGTTCGTCCCGCCGATCAACGTCACCGTCAACAACAACCGCAACCGGGACCAGGGGGGCGGCGGTCGGTCGGGCAACCAGTCCCTGTTGCCTGCTCCGGAGTTCACCTCTCCGGCGCAGGTGCGGAACTACTGCAACACCCTGCGGGCGGCTGGCGTGACGCTGTCCATCGAGGTGGCCATGGCCGCCGAGATCCTCGACAGCATCCTGGCGGCCGTGCCGGACCCGGAGGGCCGGGCGTTCGGCTCCCGCATCCGGGCGCGGAAGGTGACCCGCAAGATGCGCAAGTCCGCCGACAGTCTGCGCGATGCCGCGAAGAACGCCGCCGCCTGCTACTCCGCGTTCCAGCAGGAGTTCGAGGAAGAGATCAACCGGGTGCGTCACCGCGCCCGGCGCCCACAGCAGCCGGTCATGAACTGGGCTCAGCAGTAAGGAGATTGGGCTATGGCCCGCGATCGAAACAGCATGACGCCCTACTACCCCGACGGGATGCCCGGCTACGTCATGGACCCCCAGGGCGGGCCGGAGAACGGCACCGTCCGCGCGTACCTGCTCCACAAGGCCAAGCCGCACATCCCGCCGTGGCTCACGTGGGGCGCCACCGGTGTCGTCGGTGCGTTGGGGCACTGGCGGTGGCCGGACAACACGGCGGCCGGCGTGGGCCTGACGCTGGCGTCGGTGGCGCTGACCGGTGTCACTTGGGCCGCGGGCAAGTCGACCACCAAACAGCGCCGTCTGCACTCCGCGGTGACGGTGGCGGCCGGGTCGGCGTGGGTGACGGCCGCCTGTCTGGCCGGGCCCACCGCCGGGCCGGTGGACGACCTGTTCCTGATGGGTGGACCCGTCGTGGCGCTGTCCTGGAACGTGCGCATGGTCCTGCGCCACAACATCGACGGGACCGCGGGCAGTTCGGATGGCGGTCTGCTGGAGAAGGTGGGGTTGGCACGGGCGCAGATCGGCGCGGCGAAGGTGGAGCCCAACCGGGTCACCGCGCAGCTCGCGCTTCAGCCCGGGGAGCAGACCAACGATGACGTCGCCAAGGCACTGGCCCGGATCGCATCCGCGCTGGATCTGCCGAAATCCGCTGTTCGGTACAGCCCCGACCCGGATTCCGAGCGCCGGGGCGATCTGGTGATCGTGCCGGAAGACATGCTCGCTGAAGTCGTTGAGTGGGAGGGACCCTCGAACCAGGGGGGTTCGATCGCGGAGCCGCTGGTCATCGGCCGCTACGACGATGGGGCCCCGCTCCTGATCTGGCTTCCGGGTGATCCGGATGCGGGCCGCAACTCCACGCACGTGCTGGTCGCGGGCGGTACCGGCTCCGGCAAGGGCGACGCCGCCCTGAACCTGCTCACTGAGATCCAGTCCCGCACCGATGTCATCGTGTGGTTCTCCGACCCCAAGGCGTTCCAGGACTTCGCGCCGCTGCGGGCGGGGCTGGACTGGGCTGCGGAGGGTGGCTCGCAGACGGAGGCCATGGTGGCGGCCGTGGAGGCGGCCATCCCGGCACGTACGCGCTGGCTCGGCTCGCACGGCTACCGGCAGTGGGCCCCCGCCGCTGCCCAGGTGCAGAACGACCCGGAGCACTCCTGCCGTGCCGACGGCCGGGCGTGCGGCTGCGCGGGCATGCCGTTCTTGGTGGCCTGGTTCGAGGAGGCGGCCAACACACTCCGCGCGATGGGCGATGACGCGTTCACCGGCATCGCGCAGGAGGCCCGGTCCGCCGGGATCTCGCTGATCGTGTCGTTGCAGCGTCCGTCGTACGACCAGATGTCCACGTCCACCCGCGCCTCCCTGCCCTCCGTCGTCGCGCTCGGCTGCGACCCGCGCGACGAGGGGTTCTCGCTGCCGGAGACGGTCATCGACGCGGGCGCCCATCCCGGGGCGTGGGGCAACCGGCGACCGGGCTACTGCTACGTGGTCTCGCCCGGCATCGAGGAGTCCCGCTACCCCTCTCCGGGCCGTACCCGACGCTTCACCCTCCGCACGGTGCCGGTCATGGAACGGCTCGCTGCGTGGGCGCAGCACAACGGTGCTTCCGCCGACCCGGTTACCGCCGGCGCGGCCTCCGGCGTCGCCGGCCGCGCCTACACCGGCCGCCCGACCCCCGGCGAGGAGCGGACGGCGCTGGCCATCGTCGACGAGGAGGACGAGGACATGGAGTTCGGCGGTCTGCTGGTCGACCCCGAGGACGCGGACATCGACCCCGAGGCGGAGCTTCCGGAGCCGGAGGAAGGCGACGACGCCCCGATCTTCGGTGAGGAGGCGGGCCGTAAGCCGTCACCGGAGGAGGCGCGCCGGCTGTTCGCCGCCGCGCTGGAGGAGTTCGAGGGTGAGGGCCGCATGATCGTGGGCCCGAAAAACTTCACCGACTGGTGCGACCGGCACAACCTGTCCCGCTCGTGGGTGTCCTTGCGGCTGAAGGAAGCCGCTCAGGAAGGCCGGTTGGACGCCACCAACACCACCGGCCGGTGGCGCATAGTCCCCGCCCTCACGGCCGCCTGACACCCGTAACGCGTTACGGCGGTCTAACACCCAAACCCCTAGGCAGGCACGCGTGTTACCCGCCCTAACAGCGGGCGTTCACGCTGCCTAACACCTGCTCGTAACACCCACCCGCACGGGCCCGCCCGCGTCTGTGCGACGGGCCCCGGACCTTCTGAAGGGAGCCCGATGTCCCACCGTGACCCGCCGGGGATCATCGCCCCGCACATACCCGCCGACGCCTACCGCCGCGCCGAGGCGACCGGTGCTCCGGTCGTCATCGTCGTCCAGGGCAGCACCCGCCACAGCATCCCGTGGCAGCGCGTCCTGATCCCCGTCGCCGTCGTCGGCGCCGCCGCGCTCGGCAGCTGGGGACTGGTCGTCGCTCTGTGCGCGCTGCTCGACGCCGTCGCCCACGCCGCCACCGTCATCGCCGGCGCCGCCGGACCCATTGGCGTCGGCGGCATCACCCTCAAGCTCACCCGCTCCAAGCACTGAACCAGGGAGACAGCATGTCGCTCGGAGAGACCCCGGTCACGATCATCGGCAACCTGACCGCCGAGCCGGAACTGAAGTTCACCGACTCCGGCCAGGCGCTCGCCAAGTTCACCGTCGCCTCCACCCCGCGCACCTTCGACAAGGACTCCGGCCAGTGGAAGGACGGCACCTCCACGTTCTTCCGCTGCGCCGCCTGGCGCTCGCTCGCCGAGCACGTCGCCGAGTCCCTCACGAAGGGCTCGCGCGTGGTGCTGTCCGGCCGGATCCGTCAGCACAACTGGCAGACCGAGCAGGGTGAGAACCGTTCCATGCTCGCCGTCGAGGTCGACGACATCGGCGCCTCGCTGCGCTTCACCACCGTCGCCATCAACGGCAAGCCGGGCGACAAGCCCGACCCCTCCGGCGACCCATGGAACACCGACGGCAACACCGCCAAGCCCCCGTTCTAGATACGCCCGGGGCGGTCGCCCTCTCGCCAAAGAATCGCGACCGCCCCGGCTCTCCCGTCCCTTCGACAGAACCGGAGACCTCCAGCATGACGTATGACGCACGACTCGCGCTGCTGTCCGCAGCGCTGCAAGCCGCCGCCCGCGGCTGGTACGTTCACCCGCTCCGGCCCGGCGCCAAAGGCTCCGCGCTGCACGGCGAACGCACCTGCCCCCACACCGGCGAGTGCGCCGGCGGACACGTGAAGTGGGAACAGCGCGCCACCACCGACCCGGACCGGATCCGTCAGGCATGGGCCGCGGGTGCGTTCAACGTCGGCATCGCCACCGGGCCCTCCGGCCTGGTCGTCGTCGACCTGGACGTGCCCAAGGAGAAGAGCGGGAAGGGCAGTTCGGGCGCGCCTGACGGCGCGACGTCCTTTGCGGCGCTCTGCGAGCGCGCCGGACAGCCCATCCCCCTCACGTACACGGTGCGGACGCCCAGCGGCGGACTGCACCTGTACTACGGCATGCCGTCGGACGTCCGGCTGTTCAACACCGCCCGTACCGTGGCGCCGAACGTGGACACCCGGGCGTGGGGCGGGAACATCGTCGCCGCGGGCAGCACCACCTCTCAGGGCGCCTACGAGGTCATCAACGGTGCCCCGGTGGCCACGCTGCCCGCCTGGCTTCGGACCCTGCTACAGACTCCGGCCGTGCCCGGCCGGGCGCCCGCTCCACTGCTCATCCCGGGCCAGGCCACCCGCCGCGCCGAGGTGGCCCTGGAACGCGAGACCGCCGCCGTCACCGGCACCTCGGAGGGCGGGCGCAACAACCGGCTGTTGGCGGGCGCCCGTGCCATGGGGCGCTTCGTGGCCTGGGGTGAGATCACCCGGGAGGTGGTCGAGACGGCTTTTCAGGCGGCCGGCGAGGCGGCCGGACTGTCGGCGGGCGAGTGCCGGACCACCATTCACAGCGCCCTGGACTGGTCGATCCGCACCTGCCGACCGAGGGAGACCGCATGAGCCCCTGCCGCGGCCCTGAAAAGCCGTTCCGGCTCACGTCCGGCCGTACGCGCCTGTCTCTGGTCACCCCGGACGTCAGCCGTGGCACGAAGGACGACGGCCGCCAGGCCGTCCCTTCAGCCCTTCCCCCCGAACCGCCCGTGACCCACACGACCGGCATGCAGCCCGGCTTGCAGATCCGCATGACCGGAGGACCCGTCGCGGACTGGCTGTGCGCCTGCGGTCACCACGAACGCGCCCGCGGAAAACGCGCCGTCATCGAACTGACCACCCGCGCCCGCGTCGGGCACTGCCCCCACCAGACCACCCCTCACACAGAAGGGAGGAGCGCCGTATGACCAGCACCGAGGCGCCCGCACCGACCATCGACGGCGCGGCCCTGCTCGATGAGGTCGAAGCGTTCCACCGCCGCTTCAACGTCTTCCCCACTGAGGGCGCCTACGTGGCCGTGGCCCTGTGGGACGCCCACGCGCACCTGCTGGACTGCTTCGACTCCACCCCGCGCCTGGCGTTCCTGTCTCCGGAGCCGGGGTCGGGGAAGTCGCGGGCGCTGGAGATCGTGGAAACCCTGGTCCCGCACCCCATGGTGGCCGTCAACGCGTCCGCCGCCGCCCTGTTCCGTGCCGTCTCCGGCACGGAGGGACGGCCCACGATCCTCTTCGATGAGATCGACACCGTGTTCGGCCCCAAGGCCAACGACAACGAGGAACTCCGCGGCTTCCTCAACGCAGGCCACCGACGCTCCGGGGTCACCTACCGGTGCGTGGGCGACGGCTCCAGCCAGAGCGTGCAGCCCTTCCCCTCGTACTGCGCGGTCGCCATGGCCGGACTCGGCTCGCTGCCCGACACGATCCTGACCCGCTCAGTCATCGTCCGCATGCGCCGGCGGGCCAGGAACGAGCACGTGGAACCGTTTAGGCAGCGACTCCACGAGAAGGGAGGGCACGCGCTGCGCGACCGGCTAGGGAAGTGGGCCGACAGCGTTCGCAAGGCCGTCGAAGGTTCCTGGCCTGCCATGCCGGAGGGCATCACCGACCGGCCCGCGGACGTGTGGGAACCCCTGCTCGCCGTCGCGGACGCGGCCGGCGGGATGTGGCCCAGGCGGGCCCGCGCCGCCTGTGTCGAGCTGGTCGCCGCTGCCGCCCAGGACGACGAAGCCTCCCTTGGAATCCGGCTGTTGATCGACCTGCGCGACACCGTGTTCTGCGGCATCGACCGCATGCCCACGGCCGCCATCCTGGAGTGCCTGACCGCCATGGACGACGCACCGTGGGTCGACATGGGCGGCAAGCCGCTGACGCCGCGCGGACTGTCCCGTCTGCTCAGTGGCTACGTCACCGGAGCCAACAAGCCCATTAAGGCACGCCCGATCCGCACGGCCGCCGGCACGGTGCCGCGCGGCTACTACGCCGAGGATCTCGCGGACGCGTGGGCCCGCTACTGTCCCCCGCCCCCTCCAAAGTCCGCTACATCCGCTACATCTGCTACACCGCAGGTCAGCGGCGGTGAATCTGTAGCAGAAAGGCTCCCTGGAATCTGCTACACGGCCACCGAAACCGCTACACCGGACGCTCGGACAGCCTGATCGGCGCGAGCGCGTAAGACCGAACTGACCACCATCAGCCGCTACACCGCCCTCCCGGGCCGCTGAATCCGCTGTGCCCCCGGGAGGGCGGGTGCAGTGGGTCTATCTGCTACACGCTACCTATCTGCTACAGAAAACAGGCCCCTGACCTGCGATGTAGCGGATGTAGCGGATGTAGCGGATCTGGGGGAAGGGAGGCGTAGCGATCCGCGACAGGAGTGACGCCGTGGCCAGGCCTCGCGACGAAATGCTCACCATCCCGCAGGTGATCGAAGAGATCGGAATTCCTCGGGCGACGTTCTACCGTTGGCGCGCCTGTAAGAAGGGCCCGAAGTCCATCAAACTCCCGAACGGCTCCGTAAGAATCCGTCGTTCCGAACTCGATCGCTGGCTGACCTCACTGGAGGAAGCCGCGTGACGAGCAACAACAACTTGGGGGCCGGGCGGCAAAACCGTCCGGCTTCCGAGGGGTTTTCCTTCGATGTTCGCCTATGGAACGTGACAAAGGTGAACAGTAAAACCCGGCCGTACCAACTGCGTTGGAAGGTCGGTGGCAAAGTCAGTAGCGCCACGTTTGCCACCGCCACGCTTGCCGATGGACGCCGATCTGAACTCCGGCAAGCCATGCGCAAAGGGGAAGCTTTTCGGATCACGGATGGACTTCCTGAGTCCGAAGTGCGCGCGGCCGAAGCAGCGGCCATGGTGCGCAACGATCCGTCATGGTTCGAATTCGTCCGCGAGTACATGGCAGTTCGCTGGCGCACCGCCGCCGCGAAGACGCGCGAGGGGTTGGCTGACAGCCTCGCCACCGTGGCTCTCGCCATGATGGGGGAGGACTCCAAGGCACCGACGCTGGAGGACGTTCGGCGCACCGTGCGGTGGGCTGTCGTACCGGCGCACAAGGACGAGGAACCCCCGGAGGAGCTGGAGGCTGCGTACGCCTGGCTCGCGGCGCACTCGCTTCCGCTGTCGGCTCTCACGGACTCCAAGGTCATCCGGGACGTCCACTATCGGCTGTCCTTCAAACTGGACGACACCCCTGCCGCAGCCGATACGTACAAGCGGAGACGTCGCGGATTCAACACCGCGATGGAGTACGCGATTCAAGAGGGCTATCTCGAAGAGAACCCCCTGAACGGCGTGAAGCGATCCACATCCCAAAGGGGCGATGCTGTCGACCCCCGAACCCTGGTGAACGAGCTACAGGGAAGGCAACTTCTCACAGCCGTCTCGTACGTGGGATCCGTGCACCGGAACCGCGGGCGTCGACTGGTTGCCTTCTTCGCCTGCATCCTTTACGCCGCAATGCGTCCGGCTGAAGTCGTCGGGCTCCGGCTGAGTGACTGTCATCTTCCTGAGTCACCTCCGTACGTCGTGAGTCTCGTCAAGGGATTCAGGAAACCCCGGGCGAAGTGGGGAACGCTGACTCTTCGAGAGACACGGCCCATCTCGGGAAAGAAGTGGACCGATTCGGGGGAGCGCCACGACAGACGCGGGCTGAAGTCACGAGACCCCGGGGCGGACCGACCGGTGCCCATACCGCCCGTCCTGGTGGCGATCCTTCGAGCCCACATCGCGGAGTTCGGCACGGCCAAGGATGGTCGGCTCTTCCCGAACGAGCGCGGGGGACTACTCGGGACCTCCAGCTACTGGAGGGTGTGGCAGGAAGCCCGGCCGTTCGCGCTCACCCCGCATAAGGTGGCGTCCCCTCTGGCTCGCAGGCCCTACGACCTACGGGCCACCTGCATCACGAACTGGCTCCGCGCTGGCCTCCCGGTAGCCGAGGTGGCCCGGCGCGCGGGCAACTCTCCAGAGGTCATCCACCGCCGCTACGCCGGCGTCATCGACGACAGCGACGAGGCGAACAACAGGAAGATCGAACAGGCAATGGGCTGGGCAGGCTGAGGCCACGGTATGGAGTGGTGAGCTTGGAGGCGGGCCGTGGGGTATCCACGACCATCGGCCCGCCGGCGGCTGCGCGAAGCCTCACCAATGTCACGGCTACTCAGTCAAGAACTTCCTGAGGGTGAATCCCAGGGTGGCTACTCCGATGAAGGTGGCGCCCCCTGCCCCCAGTGAGGTGTACGCGGGCGCCCCCACGGTCCAGAGTGCGGCGGTGCTCAGCATTGCGGCGATGAGCGCACCGAGCACGATGACCGCCGCCCAAAGGCTCCGGATCGATGAGTCGTGGCTGGACAATCTGTATCAATCCCCTCATCAGCGAATCGCGGCAGCGTCCCGATGAACCGCCCGACGATGTCGCGCTTGACTGATGACGATGCTGACAGGGGTAAAACCCCAGGTCAAAGAGGGTGAATGCCCTTTGTGAAGGAGGCAGACAACCTCAGTACAGGGATTAATTTCCTTTGTGCAGTGGAGGCGTAGCGCTCTTGCTGTAGCCTCCCGACTGCTGTGGCGGAATCTATAGAAGAGCCGTGAACCCCCTAGTACCCCTGGTATCCCCATACCCCTGTTGCTCCTGCAGGAAGGTAAAAGTCGTGCCGATTGATGAAGTCCGCTCTGAGGCGCTCGGCTTGCTGCAGGGGGCGGCGGACAAGGCGAAGAGGCGGGGGTACATCCCGTTTCCGCCGACATTCGTCATAGCGCCGGAGGATGCCGATGGGCCTCCGCCCCTGGCGCGGCTGGTCCAAGGCGGGCGTGGAGGCAGGGTGCGACTTCAGCTGTACATGTGCATCACCATGATGGCCACGGGTAAGCCTTACGACCTGCGGACACCGCCAAGTCCGAACGGCTGGACGCGGATGCTCGCGCTCGATCGGAAGAAGGGTCCGCGGCGAGTAGCCAGCAATCTGAAGTGGCTCGCAGACAAGAAGTTCATCGACCTTCAGCCCCAGTGGGGGCGGCCCTCCGCGATCACGCTGCTAAGTGCCACGGGTGACGGAGGCGAGTACACCCAGCCGCGGGAAGAGGGCCGCTACGTCGGTATGCCAGTCGAGTTCTGGACCCAGGGCTGGGTCTTGGAGCTGTCCCCGACGGCCACGGCTCTGCTGTTCGTTCTCCGAGAGGCTCTGGGAGGGCACTCGGAACCGCAGTACATCTCCACGACAAGGCGTCAGCGGTACGGACTGTCCTCAGATACGTGGACAAAGGGTCGCAAAGAACTCGAAGCGCGGGAACTGTTGACCGTCAAGTACGAACCGCAGGGCAGCTTCTACGACTTCACCCGGCTGAGGAACACCTATCAGCTCACCTTGGAGCGGCTGAATGACTATCCGCCCTCCTGGAGTTGATCAAGCGGCCTTCGTTCTATCGCAGGTCTATCGCGACCACTGCGAAACAACGAGAAAGAGCGGGAGTCAGTGAGACTGACTCCCGCTCTTTCATGTCGGCATCCGCCCTGGTCAGCGCTTGGTTTCTGCTGATCTACGGCGAGTGCCCCCGGCAGGATTCGAACCTGCGCACACGGCTCCGGAGGCCGTTGCTCTATCCCCTGAGCTACGGGGGCGTGTTCGTCGCGTTGCTCGCGGCGACGGGTAGAACACTACCAGCTCCCTCGGTGTGGTCATGAACGGGTTTCCGCTGCCCGGGACGGGGGTGTGAGTCGCTCGTGCGGGGTGGAAGTGGGGAAAACCCGGACGCGATGGCCGGGGTCGACCTACTCTCGAGTTGTGCCAGGCGTGTCGGGCCGGGTGCTTGTTGTGGACGACAACAAGGTCATCCGGCAGTTGATCAGGGTCAACCTCGAGCTGGAGGGGCTGGAGGTCGTGACCGCGGCCGATGGTGCCGAGTGTCTTGATGTCGTTCATCAGGTGCGGCCCGATGTTGTGACCCTCGACGTCGTCATGCCGCGGCTTGACGGGCTCAGGACCGCCGCCCGGCTGCGGGCCGATCCCCGTACCCGCGACATGCCCCTCGCCATCGTCAGCGCCTGCGGTCACCCCGAGATCGAGGCCGGGCTCGAGGTGGGCGTCGACGCCTTCCTCTCCAAACCCTTCGAGCCGGCGGAACTGGTGCGGATGGTGAGCCAGTTGGTCGAGCGGGCGCGGGGCGGTGGGCGGGAGCGCGGTGGCGGCCCTGACTCCGACGGCGGTGGTGCCCAAGTGGAGGAACCGGTGAAGGGTCAGGGGAAGGAAGTGGATCTTCCCGCCGTATCGTAGGCGGGTGGCGTCGGCGCAAGCCCTGAACGAGCACGGGCGGCGTCCATCGGTGCAGGTCTTAACGTCCATTCGCAGCGCCTACCGGCGCAAGTTCCGAACATGGGTAACCTTCACCGGCCCACCGGCCCACCGGCCCACCGGCCCACCGGCCCACCGGCCCACCGGCCCACCGGCCCACCGGCCCACCGGCCCAGCTCCCGACAAGCAGTGGCCCCCTGCACCCAGCGCCGCGTCCACATCCCGGACCGCACCGAAACCGGGTCGCATACCCACCCCCTTCCTCCCATACGCTTGTCCCGTGACCCCCGTCGAGCTCTCCCGCACCGTGCTGCACGCCGTGCGCCGCGCTGTCGACGAGGGTGAGCTCAGCGTGACCGTGCCGGAGCGGGCCGTGGTCGCTCCGCCGGGGCCCGGCGGGTGTGGCGACTACGCCACGAACATCGCCCTCCAGCTGGCCGCCGCCGCAGGGCAGCCGCCGCACCGTGTCGCCGAGATCCTGCGCGCCCGGCTCCTCGACGAGCAGCGGTTCGCCGACGTCGTCGTCACCGGGCCCGGCTTCCTCAACTTCAGCCTGTGCGGCACCGCCTCCGCCGAGCTCGTCGAGGAGGTCCTGCGGCGCGGGCCGCGCTACGGGCACGCGACGACCGGCGTCAGCGGGACCGCCGTCCGGATCTCGTGCCCGGCAGAGGTGCGTGCCGTCGTGGTCGCGGACGCCGTGAGCCGGGTGCTGCGCAGCCAGGGCCACTGCGTCCGGGTCGAGTGCGAGGGCCGGCCCGCACCGGAGTGGCAGTCCGTGCTCGGGGCAGACGTCACCGCCCGAGGGTTGAATATCGCCGACACGTACGCCCGGGTCGAGTGCGAGGGCCGGCCCGCACCTGAGTGGCAGTCCGTGCTCGACGCGGACGTCACCGCCCAGGCGCCGCGCATCGCCGGCACCGACCTCCGCTGCGAGGGCCGGCCCGCACCTGAGTGGCAGTCCGTGCTCGACGCGGACGTCACCGCCCAGGCGTCGCGTATCGGCGACACATGCGCCCGCATCGCCGACACGCACGTCCGCATGTCTGACACGTACGTCCGTATCGCCCCCGTCCCCGCCCCCGCCGACCCCCTGCCCCTCGGCCGGGACGCCGCCCGCTGGGCGCTGCTGCACCCCGCCGGCCACGACCGGCCCCGGATCCCCGGCGATCACCTCGTCCAGCGGGAGAGCAATCCCCTCTTCCGTGTCCGGTACGCCCACGCCCGCACCCGGGCCCTCCTGCGCAACGCCGCCGACCTCGGCTTCCACCCCGAGCCCGGTCCCGTGAGCGAAGCGGACGCGCTGACCGCCCTGCTCGGCGACCACCCCCGCGTCCTCGCCGCCACCGCCACGCATCACACCCCCGACCGCCTGGCCCGGCACCTCCTCGCCGTCGCCGATGCCGCGATGCCCCTGCTCCCCGCCGTGCTGCCCCTCGGTGAGGAGAAACCCTCGGCCGCCCACCGTGCCCGGCTCGCGCTCGCCGAAGCCGCCGGGACGGTGCTGGCCGGCGGCCTGTCCCTGCTCGGCATCGACGCTCCCGACCATCTCTGAGAGACACGAACAGATCATGAGCCGTTCCGCACACCCCGCCGGGCCCCGTCACGCCGATGTCCTCCCCGAGGGCCACTACTCCGCCCCGCCCGCCGATCTCAACGCGCTGGACCCCAAGGTGTGGGCCCAGACCGTGACGCGGGACGAGGACGGAGTCGTGACCGTCGGCGGTATCCCCGTCACCAGGCTCGCCGAGGAGTACGGCACCCCCGCCTACGTCCTGGACGAGGCCGACTTCCGGGCCCGCGCGCGGGCCTGGCGCACCGCCTTCGGTGCCGAAGCCGACGTCTTCTACGCCGGCAAGGCGTTCCTCTCGCGCGCCGTGGTGCGCTGGCTCGACGAGGAGGGGCTGAACGTCGACGTCTGCTCGGGCGGCGAGCTGGCCACCGCCCTCTCCGCCGGCATGCCCGCCGACCGCATCGCCTTCCACGGCAACAACAAGTCCGTCGACGAGATCACCCGGGCCGTCGAGGCCGGGGTCGGGCACATCGTCCTGGACTCCTTCCAGGAGATCGTCCGCGTCGCCCACATCGCGCAGAGCCTCGGCAAGCGGCAGAAGGTCCTCATCCGCATCACCGTCGGCGTCGAGGCCCACACCCACGAGTTCATCGCCACGGCCCACGAGGACCAGAAGTTCGGCATCCCGCTGGCCGGCGGGCACGCCGCCGAGGCCGTACGCCGGGCCCTGCAGCTCGACGGGCTGGAGCTCGTCGGCATCCACAGCCACATCGGGTCGCAGATCTTCGACATGTCCGGGTTCGAGGTCGCCGCGCACCGGGTCGTCTCGCTCCTGAAGGCCGTCCGCGACGAGCACGGCGTCGAGCTGCCCGAGATCGACCTCGGCGGCGGACTCGGCATCGCGTACACCAGCGACGACGACCCCCGCGAGCCGCACGAGATCGCCAAGGCGCTCACCGAGATCGTCACCAGGGAGTGCGAGGCCGCGAAGCTGCGCACGCCGCGCATCTCCGTCGAGCCCGGGCGCGCCATCGTCGGTCCGACCGCCTTCACGCTCTACGAGGTCGGCACCATCAAGCCCCTCGAGGGGCTGCGGACCTACGTCTCGGTCGACGGCGGCATGTCGGACAACATCCGCACCGCGCTCTACGACGCCGAATACAGCATCGCGCTCGTCTCGCGCACCTCCGACGCCGAGCCGATGCTCGCCCGCGTCGTCGGCAAGCACTGCGAGAGCGGGGACATCGTGGTCAAGGACGCCTTCCTGCCGTCCGACCTGGCACCGGGTGACCTCGTCGCCGTACCGGCCACCGGCGCGTACTGCCGGTCGATGGCCAGCAACTACAACCACGTGCTCCGCCCGCCGGTCGTCGCCGTCGACCGCGGTGAGGCGCGGGTGATCGTCCGCCGCGAGACGGAGGAGGACCTGCTGCGTCTCGACGTCGGCTGAACGGCAGAAGGCCTGGACCTTGAAGCCGAGAGCCGTGAGCGGAGGCCCAGAGCCGAGAGCCGAAGGCCGAGAGCCGTGAGCGGAGGCCCACAGCCGAGAGCCGAAGGCCGAAAGCCGTGAGTCGAAGGCCCAGAGCCGAAGGCCGTGAGCCGAAAGCCAGCAAGCGGGCGGCGGAAGATCTCCTGTCTGCCGCCCGCGTGAAAATGAAATAGACATCTCACGATCCGGACCGGGGGCAGAAACTCCCGTCCGGTGAGTGAGACTGGTTCCACCGTAGACGGTAAAGAGGAAACGAGGTCGGATGATGCGTACGCGTCCGCTGAAGGTGGCGCTGCTGGGCTGTGGAGTGGTCGGCTCAGAGGTGGCGCGCATCATGACGACGCACGCCGACGACCTCACGGCCCGGATCGGGGCCCCGGTGGAGCTGGCCGGTGTGGCCGTACGGCGGCCCGACAAGGTGCGCGAGGGCATCGACCCCGAGCTCGTCACCACCGACGCCACCGCCCTGGTCAAGCGCGGCGACATCGACGTCGTGGTCGAGGTCATCGGCGGCATCGAGCCCGCGCGCGGCCTCATCACCACCGCCTTCGAGCACGGCGCCTCCGTCGTCTCCGCCAACAAGGCGCTGCTCGCCCAGGACGGCGCCGCCCTGCACGCCGTCGCCGAGCAGCACGGCAAGGACCTCTACTACGAGGCCGCCGTCGCCGGTGCCATCCCGCTGATCCGGCCGCTGCGCGAGTCCCTCGCCGGCGACAAGATCAACCGGGTGATGGGCATCGTCAACGGCACGACGAACTTCATCCTCGACAAGATGGACTCCACCGGCGCCGGCTACCAGGAGGCCCTCGACGAGGCCACCGCCCTGGGGTACGCCGAGGCCGACCCGACCGCCGACGTCGAGGGCTTCGACGCCGCCGCCAAGGCCGCGATCCTCGCCGGCATCGCCTTCCACACGCGCGTGCGCCTCGACGACGTCTACCGCGAGGGCATGACCGAGGTGACCGCCGCGGACTTCGCCTCGGCGAAGGAGATGGGCTGCACCATCAAACTGCTCGCCATCTGCGAGCGGGCCGAGGACGGGGCGTCCGTCACCGCGCGCGTGCACCCGGCCATGATCCCGCTGAGCCACCCGCTCGCCTCCGTCCGCGGCGCCTACAACGCCGTGTTCGTCGAGTCCGACGCCGCCGGGCAGCTCATGTTCTACGGCCCCGGAGCGGGCGGTTCCCCCACCGCCTCCGCGGTGCTCGGCGACCTCGTCGCCGTCTGCCGCAACCGGCTGAGCGGCACGACCGGGCCGGGCGAGTCCGCCTATGCCGCGCTGCCGGTGTCCCCGATGGGCGACGTCGTCACGCGGTACCACATCAGCCTCGACGTGGCCGACAAACCGGGTGTTCTCGCCCAGGTCGCGACCGTATTCGCCGAGCACGGAGTCTCGATCGATACGGTTCGCCAGTCGGGGAAGGACGGCGAGGCCTCCCTCGTCGTCGTCACGCACCGCGCGTCCGACGCGGCCCTCACCGGGACCGTGGAGGCGTTGCGCAAGCTCGACACCGTGCGTGGTGTCGCCAGCATCATGCGGGTTGAAGGAGAGTAACCAGCAATGACCCACCAGTGGCGCGGAATCATCGAGGAGTACCGGGACCGGCTGCCCGTCTCCGACAGCACTCCGGTCGTGACACTCCGCGAGGGCGGTACGCCCCTCGTGCCCGCGCAGGTGCTCTCCGAGCGCACGGGCTGCGAGGTCCACCTCAAGGTCGAGGGCGCGAACCCGACCGGGTCCTTCAAGGACCGCGGCATGACCATGGCCATCACCCGGGCCAAGGAGGAGGGCGCGAAGGCCGTCATCTGCGCCTCCACCGGCAACACGTCGGCCTCCGCCGCCGCGTACGCCGTGCGGGCCGGGATGGTCTGCGCCGTGCTCGTGCCGCAGGGCAAGATCGCGCTCGGCAAGATGGGCCAGGCCCTCGTGCACGGCGCGAAGATCCTCCAGGTCGACGGCAACTTCGACGACTGCCTCACCCTCGCCCGCGGCCTGAGCGACAACTACCCCGTCTCGCTGGTCAATTCGGTCAACCCGGTACGTATCGAGGGTCAGAAGACGGCCGCCTTCGAGATCGTGGACATGCTCGGCGACGCGCCCGACATCCACGTCCTGCCGGTCGGCAACGCGGGCAACATCACGGCCTATTGGAAGGGCTACACGGAGTACGCCGCCGACGGCGTGGCGACCCGTACGCCGCGGATGTGGGGCTTCCAGGCCTCCGGCAGCGCCCCGATCGTGCGCGGCGAGGTCGTCAAGGACCCGTCGACCATCGCCACGGCCATCCGCATCGGCAACCCGGCCTCCTGGCAGTACGCGCTCGCCGCGCGGGACGAGTCGGGCGGCTTCATCGACGAGGTGACGGACCGTGAGATCCTGCGCGCCTACCGGCTGTTGGCGTCGCAGGAGGGCGTCTTCGTGGAGCCGGCGTCCGCCGCGTCCGTCGCCGGTCTGCTGAAGGCCGCCGAGCAGGGCAAGGTCGACCCCGGGCAGCGGATCGTGTGCACCGTCACCGGCAACGGGCTGAAGGACCCCGACTGGGCCGTCGCCGGTGCCCCGCAGCCGGTCACCGTGCCCGTCGACGCGGCGGCCGCCGCGGAGCGCCTCGGCCTGGCCTGACCTGCGGCGACGCACCGAGCGCCGGGGCAACGCCGGACACGTTCCGGCGTAAGACGGCGCTTGTCCGAGGGTGTTCCCCACGGGGGGTGCACAGGGGGCTTACGACACGCATCGTGCGCCTCCTGTGCGCCCTATGTCGCCACAGAACCTTCCTTCGATAGGCTGTACTGAACCCGCCCGCCGCATATGCCTCCGCACGGAGCGCGGTGCCGCGCCGTCTCCGCGGCCGGGACAGCGGCCGGCCATCGCGGCCGGCGGCGGCCCCCAGGGTTCTCGTACGTCATCGAATGTCCACTGAACGTCATTCGACAATCACCGCAGCTCAAGGAGAGTCATCGAGCGATGGCCGGTCCAGCGTTCCGCGCCGCCGCCGTCCGGGTGCGCGTCCCCGCCACCAGCGCCAACCTCGGCCCGGGCTTCGACGCCCTCGGCCTCGCGCTGGGCTTGTACGACGACGTGGTCGTCCGGGTGGCCGACTCCGGGCTGCACATCGACATCGCGGGTGAGGGAAGCGAGACGCTCCCGCGCGACGAGCAGCACCTTCTCGTGCGTTCCCTGCGCACCGCCTTCGACCTGCTGGGCGGACAGCCGCGCGGTCTGGAAATCGTCTGCGCCAACCGCATTCCGCACGGCCGGGGTCTCGGCTCCTCCTCGGCCGCCATCTGCGCCGGGATCGTCGCCGCCCGCGCCGTCACCATAGGGGCCGACGCCAAGCTCGACGACACGGCGCTGCTGGAGCTCGCCACCGAGATCGAGGGCCACCCCGACAACGTCGCGGCGTGTCTGCTCGGCGGCTTCACGCTGTCCTGGATGGAGGCCGGCGCCGCCCGCGCGATCAGGATGGACCCCGCCGATTCCATCGTTCCGGTGGTTTTCGTCCCCGGAAAGCCGGTCCTGACCGAAACGGCGCGCGGCCTGCTCCCGCGCACCGTTCCGCACGTCGACGCAGCCGCCAACGCGGGCCGGGCCGCCCTGCTCGTCGAAGCCATGACGCGCCGCCCCGAGCTGCTGCTGCCCGCCACCGAGGACCGTCTGCACCAGGAGTACCGCGCACCCGCCATGCCCGAGAGCGCGGCACTGGTGGAGCGGCTGCGGGGCGACGGCATCCCCGCGGTGATCTCCGGGGCCGGACCCACGGTCATGGCCCTGGCCGACGCCGAGACCGCCGACAAGGTCGAGGCCCTGGCAGGCGCGGAATGGGCCGCGAACCGGCTGCGCCTCGATCAGCAGGGCGCGAGCGTGCTGCCGCTCGCGGCCTCCGGCGATATCTGAATACGGCGCGGTTGCCGGATTTCGAGAGGGGGAATGTTTGTTGGATCCGGTAGTGTTAACCTCAAGTCTGCACCCGACCCCACCATGGCGAGGTGCCTTGTGTCCCCGTCCGGGACAGACATTCTTCCGGGAGCCCCCCAAGCCGCACTGTGTTCTGTACGTCGGACCGTACGCCGTACAAGGGCACTGAGCGGGGCGCAGGGCATGCTCCGGAACCGGTGCGACCACGCCGCGTGACACTGACACTGGGTGCCACGGCTCAAGGAAGCGCCATCACCAGATTCCTCCGCCGCTTAGGCGGACCACCGCCCCGGCACGGTTCACACCACACGGACCGAAGTCGGACAGCACAACCGGTCGCCGAGCCAGACAGGCCGACGTCCGCTCCAGGGAAGGACCCTTCGTGAGCGACACCACCGATCTGATGGGCGCACGTGTCGAGGAGACCGCTGCCGCGCCCGCCACGGACGCCTCCGCGCCTGCCACCGGTGCCGGCTCCCGGCGGCGCCGCGGTACCGGCCTCGAGGGCATGGTGCTGGCCGAACTGCAGCAGGTCGCATCCGGCCTCGGCATCAGGGGCACCGCGCGTATGCGCAAGAGCCAGCTGATCGAGGTCATCAAGGAGGCACAGGCGTCCGGCGGCGCCGCTCCGGCCGCGAAGGCCGACGCGCCCGCCGAGACCAAGCCCAAGCGCCGCGCCACCTCGCGGACCCGTACGGGCGACAACGCCGAGAAGGCGGACAAGAAGGCGGACGCGAAGGAGGCCCCCCAGGCCCCCGCGGACCAGGCCGACAAGGCCGTGGCCCAGCAGCAGATCGAGATCCCCGGCCAGCCGGCCGGCGGCCCCGCCCGCGACGGGGGGGACGAGGCGCCCGAGCGCCGTCGCCGCCGGGCCACCGCCGAAGCCGGAGCCCCGGCCTCCGCTGCCGCGGAGACCATCGTCGCCGAGGCGAAGAACGACACCAAGTCCGAGACGCAGTCGCAGCAGCAGTCCCAGGGCAACGACGCCAAGTCCGACGGCGGTGACGGCGGCGAGGGCCGTCGTCGCGACCGCCGGGACCGCGGCCGGGACCGCGACCGCGACCGTGACCGCCGCGGTGGCAAGGGCGACGACCAGCAGGGCGGCCAGCGCGGCCAGCAGCAGGGCCAGGGCGGCGGCGGCCGTCAGGACCGTGGTCAGCAGCAGCAGGATGACGACGACTTCGAGGGCGGGCGTCGTGGCCGTCGCGGGCGCTACCGCGACCGCCGGGGCCGTCGCGGCCGTGACGACGTCCAGGAGCCGCAGATCACCGAGGACGACGTCCTGATCCCCGTCGCGGGCATCCTGGACATCCTCGACAACTACGCGTTCATCCGCACGTCGGGCTACCTGCCCGGCCCGAACGACGTGTACGTCTCCCTCGCCCAGGTCCGCAAGAACGGCCTGCGCAAGGGCGACCACGTCACCGGTGCCGTGCGCCAGCCCAAGGACGGCGAGCGGCGCGAGAAGTTCAACGCGCTGGTGCGGCTCGACTCCGTCAACGGCATGGCGCCCGAATCGGGCCGCGGGCGGCCGGAGTTCAACAAGCTGACGCCGCTGTACCCGCAGGACCGCCTCCGTCTGGAGACGGACCCGGGCGTCCTGACCACCCGCATCATCGACCTCGTCGCGCCGATCGGTAAGGGCCAGCGCGGTCTGATCGTGGCCCCGCCGAAGACCGGCAAGACCATGATCATGCAGGCGATCGCCAACGCGATCACCCACAACAACCCCGAGTGCCACCTGATGGTCGTCCTCGTCGACGAGCGTCCGGAAGAGGTCACCGACATGCAGCGGTCGGTGAAGGGCGAGGTCATCTCCTCGACCTTCGACCGCCCGGCCGAGGACCACACCACCGTCGCCGAGCTGGCCATCGAGCGCGCCAAGCGCCTGGTGGAGCTGGGCCACGACGTGGTCGTCCTGCTCGACTCGATCACCCGTCTGGGCCGCGCGTACAACCTCGCCGCCCCGGCCTCCGGCCGCATCCTGTCCGGTGGTGTCGACTCGACGGCGCTGTACCCGCCGAAGCGCTTCTTCGGTGCGGCCCGCAACATCGAGGACGGCGGCTCGCTGACGATCCTCGCCACCGCCCTGGTGGACACCGGGTCCCGCATGGACGAGGTGATCTTCGAGGAGTTCAAGGGCACCGGCAACGCCGAGCTGAAGCTCGACCGGAAGCTCGCCGACAAGCGCATCTTCCCGGCGGTGGACGTCGACGCGTCCGGCACCCGCAAGGAAGAGATCCTGCTGGCCCCGGACGAGCTGTCCATCGTCTGGAAGCTGCGCCGGGTGCTGCACGCGCTCGACCAGCAGCAGGCGGTCGAGCTGCTTCTCGACAAGATGAAGCAGACGAAGTCGAACGCCGAGTTCCTGATGCAGATCCAGAAGACCACCCCGACGCCGGGCAACGGCGACTGAGGCAGGTCGACCGCGTAAGAACCGCACAAGAGGGCCGTCCCCCGAACTGGGGGCGGCCCTCTGTGCTGTTCGGGTGCGGATAGGATCACGCTCTCTTCGAACTTGTGATCCCGAGGGGGGACATTCGTGGGTACACCCATGCCCGGGGGCGGTCGGCACAGACGCCGGATACGCATAGCACTGCCCGTCGCCGCGGCCGGTGTGGCCGCCGCCGTGGCCGGCGCGCTGCTGACGACCTCCGCCGGTGCGGCCACCGTGCTGCCGCAGCCGAAGGTCAGGCCCGCCGCCGACGCGCCGTCGCCCGCCGAGCTGCAGAAGCGGGTCGCGGGCGCCATGGCCGGTGACGACGTCGCCGGCAAGACGGGCAAGGCCGCGCTCACCGCGGGCACCGTCGCCGGCGGCATCGACGCGAAGGTCATCGGCGGCAACGAGACCACCATCAGCACGGCCCCGTGGATGGCGCAGCTCCACTACTACGACGACCGGGGCACTTCCAGCACCGGCGACGACATCGGCTTCTTCTGCGGCGGCGCCGTCGTCGCGCCGACGAAGATCCTCACCGCCGCGCACTGCGTCAAGGGCTACAACTGGTACGCCAACGGTGCCGTCGTCACCGGCACCTCCAAGCTGCCCTCGGACAACGGCGCCGACCTGCACGGCGGTACCGCCACGGCGGTCTGGCGGCAGTGGAACCACTCGTCGTACGACCCGACGGCCATCGACAACGACATCGCGGTGCTGACGCTCGACACCGCGGTCAAGGCCACGCCGATCCGCATGACGACGTCAGGTGACACCGCGTCGTACAAGGCCGGCGTCAGCGCCAAGGTCTACGGCTGGGGCCGCACCAGCTCCACCAGCGACGACATCTCCGAGACGCTGAAGACCGCCACGCTGCCCATGCAGTCCGACACGACCTGCTCCGGCGCGTACGGCAGGAACTTCGTCAAGGGCCACATGGTCTGTGCGGGCAAGCCCGCCACCGGCAGCGACACCGGCACCGTCTCGGCCTGCAACGGCGACTCCGGCGGCCCCCTGGTGGTCAACAACCGGATCGTCGGTGTCGTGTCCTGGGGCGTCACCGACTGCGTCGCCAAGGGCGCCTACAGCGTCTTCAGCAAGGTCAGCACGTACATCGGCGCCACCTACCCGCGCGTCGACGACGCCAACCTCAGCGGCGACAGCAAGGCCGACCTGTGGGTGCGCAACGCCTCCACCAAGACCGGCTACTCCAAGGACTCCAAGGGGACGTCGTTCGCCGCCCGTCAGTCCTGGGGCAACTGGAACGGCGTGAACGTCGTCCTGCAGACGGACCTCGACCGCGACGGCTACCAGGACCTCGTCTACCGGCGCAGCAGCGACGGCGACGTCTTCTGGGCCTCCGGCCGTACGGGCACCACCAAGCAGATCGCCGACAACTGGAAGACCCGCACCCGGATCGTCACCCCCGGTGACGTCACCGGCGACTACCTGCCCGACCTGCTCTCGGTCGACTCCGCGGGCGTCCTGTGGATCTACCCGGGCAAGGGCAACGGCACCTTCGCGACCCGTGTGAAGGTCGGCACCGGCTGGAACCAGTACAACTCCGTGCGCGGCAAGGGCGACTTCAACGGGGACGGCAAGACCGACCTGATCGCCCGCAGCAAGTCGGGCAGCTACCTCTACCTCTACAAGGGCACCGGCAAGGCCGGCTCGGGCGCCTTCTCGGCCCGCGTCAAGGTGCGCACGTGGGACGGCTACAACGCCTTCGACGCGCCCGGCGACGTCACCGGCGACGGCAGGGCCGACTTCCTGGCCCGCACCCCCGGCGGCACGCTGTATCTGTACGCGGGCACCGGCAAGGGGACGAGCGAGATCTTTGCCACAAGGAAGTCCGTCGGCACCGATTTCAAGCAGTACGACATCTTCGGCTGAAACCGCAGGTGAGCGAGGCTCACCGCGCTGTGACGAACACGGACTGTGCCCACCGCCGCACGCGGTGGGCACAGTCCGTTGTGCAACCCTTTCCCGAGTTTCCCCGTCTGACCAGGTGGGGCGACGATAGTGCGAGGAAGGGTCTTCTCCGGCCACGCCTGGCACTGACCGCAGGGGGTAACCGACCGTAGAAGAGCTGAGGAGTACATGTCTGCCGAGAGCACGCCGGGTCCGGGTATACCGGGCGATACCGGCACGAGCGGAGCGAGTGGCCGCGGCAAGGGCAAGCGCCGCAAGCCCCAGCGGCGACGCAAGGGCTTGATGATCACGGCCTGGACCGCCGCGGGCATCGTCGTGATCGGCGGCGCCGGCGCCGGGTACCTGTACTTCCAGCTCAACGGCAACCTCAAGAGCGTCGACATCGACCAGGCCCTCGGCGCGGACCGGCCCAAGAAGGCCGACAACGGCTCGGAGAACATCCTCGTCCTCGGCTCGGACACCCGCTCCGGCAGCAACAAGAAGCTCGGCGGCGGCACCGACGACGGCAGCTCCCGCTCGGACACGGCGATGATCGTGCACCTCTACAAGGGTCACAAGAAGGCCAGCGTGGTCTCCATCCCGCGCGACACCCTCATCGACCGGCCCGCCTGCACGGACGCCCAGGGCACCGAGCACCCGGCCGCGCAGAACGCGATGTTCAACTCCGCGTACTCCACCGGCGGGGCCGCCTGCGCCGTGAAGACCGTCGAGTCGATCACCGACCTGCGCATGGACCACTACCTCGAGGTCGACTTCGCCGGTTTCCAGAAGCTCATCGACGACCTCGGCGGCGTGGAGATCACCACGACCAAGAGCATCGACGACCCCGACAGCCATCTGAAGCTGAAGGCCGGCACCCACACGCTCGACGGCAGACAGGCCCTCGGCCTGGTCCGCACCAGACACGGCGTCGGCGACGGCTCCGACCTGGGCCGCATCCAGCTCCAGCAGGCCTTCGTCAAGGCCCTGGTCAACCAGATCAAGGACGTCGGCGTCTTCTCCAACCCCAAGAAGCTGCTCGACCTCGCGGAAACCGCGACCAAGACCGTGACGGCCGACTCCGACCTCGGCTCGGTCAACAAGCTCGCGTCCTTCGCGAACGGACTCAAGGGCATCAGCCCGTCCGACATGCACATGATCACGATGCCGGTGGTCTACGACCCGGCCGACCCCAACCGCGTCCTCCTCCAGAAGAAGAAGGCCGACCGGATCTGGAAGGCTCTGGAGAACGACAAGCCGATCCCGGGGTCGGCGACGTCGGGCACGGCGACAGGTGAGGCCAAGGGCGTCGTGAGCGCCCCGTGAGGGGCGGGGCCGGCCCGCGGGGAATAGGTCACGACAACCCCCGGTTTTGGGAGTAGGCCCCAGTCCTGGCAGACTGGTACGTCGGCTCCGGTTCACGCTCGCGCACCCCGCGTCAGCGACCCGGCGCCCTCCCGAACCTAGGAGACACCTTGAAGCGCGACATCCACCCCGAGTACGTCGAGACGCAGGTCAGCTGCACCTGTGGCGCGTCGTTCACCACCCGCAGCACCATCGACTCCGGCACCATCCGCGCCGATGTCTGCTCCGAGTGCCACCCGTTCTACACGGGCAAGCAGAAGATCCTCGACACCGGTGGCCGTGTGGCCCGCTTCGAGGCCCGCTTCGGCAAGGCCGCCGGCTCCAAGAAGTAGCGAGCCCCATTTCGCCGGTCCGCGGACGCGCCCCCACCGAGGGCGCTCCGGGACCGGCGTTTTTGGTCGCCCGCCCTTCACCCCCGTCCGTACACAGGAGCCCAAGATGTTCGAGGCCGTCGAGGAACTCGTCGCCGAGCACGCCGACCTGGAGAAGAAGCTCGCCGACCCGTCGGTCCACGCCGACCAGGCCAACGCGCGCAAGCTGAACAAGCGCTACGCCGAGCTCACCCCGATCGTCGCCACGTACCGCTCCTGGAAGCAGACGGGCGACGACATCGAGACCGCGCGCGAACTGGCCGCCGACGACCCCGACTTCGCGGCCGAGGTCAAGGAGCTGGAGCAGCAGCGCGAGGAGCTCACCGAGAAGCTGCGCCTCCTGCTCGTCCCGCGCGACCCCAGCGACGACAAGGACGTCATCCTCGAGATCAAGGCGGGCGCGGGCGGCGACGAGTCGGCCCTGTTCGCCGGCGACCTGCTGCGCATGTACCTGCGCTACGCCGAGCGCGTCGGCTGGAAGACCGAGATCATCGACGCCACCGAGTCCGAGCTGGGCGGCTACAAGGACGTCCAGGTCGCCGTGAAGACCAAGGGCGGCCAGGGGGCCACCGAGCCCGGCCAGGGCGTCTGGGCGCGGCTGAAGTACGAGGGCGGCGTGCACCGCGTGCAGCGCGTGCCGGCGACGGAGTCCCAGGGCCGTATCCACACCTCCGCCGCCGGTGTGCTCGTCACGCCCGAGGCCGAGGAGGTCGACGTCGAGATCAACCCCAACGACCTGCGCATCGACGTCTACCGGTCCTCCGGGCCCGGTGGGCAGTCCGTCAACACCACCGACTCCGCCGTGCGCATCACCCACCTTCCCACCGGAGTCGTCGCCTCCTGCCAGAACGAGAAGAGCCAGCTGCAGAACAAGGAGCAGGCACTGCGTATCCTGCGCTCCAGGCTGCTCGCAGCGGCGCAGGAGGAGGCGGAGCGGGAGGCCGCCGACGCCCGCCGCAGCCAGGTCCGCACCGTCGACCGCTCCGAGAAGATCCGCACCTACAACTTCCCGGAGAACCGCCTCTCGGACCACCGCGTCGGCTTCAAGGCGTACAACCTGGACCAGGTCCTGGACGGCGACCTCGACGCGGTGATCCAGGCCTGTGTCGACGCGGACTCCGCGGCGAAGCTGGCGGCCGCGTAGGGCAGGCACGAACACGTACGAGTGATCACGTACGAGTAATACGGAGGACTTGCGTGCAGCAGTCATTTGGGGGGCGACCCCCAAGCCCCCGCAGCGTGCTGCTCGCGGAGGTGGCCCAGGCCACCCAGCGGCTCGCCGACGCCGGCGTGCCCTCGCCGCGTACCGACGCGGAGGAGCTCGCCGCGTTCGTGCACGGCGTCAAGCGCGGCGAGCTTCACTCCGTCAAGGACTCCGACTTCGACGCCCGCTACTGGGAGGTCATCGCCCGCCGCGAGGCCCGCGAACCGCTCCAGCACATCACCGGGCGTGCCTACTTCCGCTACCTGGAACTCCAGGTCGGCCCCGGGGTGTTCGTGCCCCGGCCCGAGACGGAGTCGGTGGTCGGCTGGGCCATAGACGCCGTGCGGGCCATGGACGTCGTCGAGCCGTGCATCGTCGACCTGTGCACCGGCTCCGGCGCCATCGCGCTGGCGCTCGCCCAGGAGGTGCCGCGCTCGCGCGTGCACGCCGTGGAGCTGTCCGAGGACGCCCTCAAGTGGACCCGCAAGAACGTCGAGGGGTCCAGGGTCGACCTGCGGCAGGGCAACGCCCTCACCGCCTTCCCCGACCTGGACGGCCAGGTCGACCTGGTCATCACCAACCCGCCGTACATCCCGCTCACCGAGTGGGAGTACGTCGCCCCCGAGGCGCGGGACCACGACCCCGACATGGCCCTCTTCTCCGGCGAGGACGGCCTGGACCTCATCCGCGGCCTGGAACGCACCGCGCACCGGCTGCTGCGCCCGGGCGGTGTGGTCGTCGTCGAGCACGCGGACACCCAGGGCGGCCAGGTGCCGTGGATCTTCGCCGAGGACCGCGGCTGGACCGACGCGGCCGACCACCCGGACCTCAACAACCGCCCGCGCTTCGCCACGGCCCGCAAGGCACTGCCGTGAGCACACCGGGCACCCCGCGCTCTTCGCGGACTTCATCCCAGCAGCACGTGTACGAGGAGGCCAGCTAAAGATGGCACGGCGATACGACACCAACGACGCGACCGACCGTGTGACCGGTCTGCGCGAGGCAGCGTCCGCCGTCCGCCGTGGCGAGCTCGTGGTGCTGCCGACGGACACGGTGTACGGCATCGGCGCCGACGCGTTCTCCTCGGAGGCGGTCGCCGACCTGCTGGACGCGAAGGGCCGGGGCCGCAACATGCCCACCCCCGTCCTCATCGGCTCCCCGAACACCCTGCACGGCCTCGTCACGGACTTCTCCGAGCTCGCCTGGGAGCTGGTCGACGCCTTCTGGCCGGGCGCGCTGACGCTCGTCGCCCGGCACCAGCCGTCCCTCCAGTGGGACCTCGGGGACACCCGTGGCACGGTCGCCGTGCGCATGCCGCTGCACCCGGTCGCCATCGAGCTGCTGACCGAGGTCGGTCCCATGGCCGTCTCCTCCGCCAACCTGACCGGCCACCCGGCGCCGGAGGACTGCGACGCCGCGCAGGCGATGCTGGGCGACTCCGTCTCCGTCTACCTCGACGGGGGCCCGACCCCCGGCATCGTGCCGTCGTCGATCGTCGACGTGACCCGTGAGGTGCCGCTGCTGCTGCGCGCGGGCGCCATCTCGGCGGAAGAGCTGCGAAAGGTCGTACCCGACCTCGAGGTGGCGAATTGACGGCCCCTGGATCGGGGCGTGGCATAGGCAACGGGGAAAGCGCGGCGGAGATCACGACGACCTTCGTGGGACTTCCGCGCGACAGCTTCCGCATCCTCCACGTCAGCACCGGCAACGTGTGCCGCTCGCCCATCACCGAGCGGCTGACCCGGCATGCCGTGCGGGAGCGGCTCGGGATCCTGGGCGGCGGGCTGATCGTGGAGAGCGCCGGCACCTGGGGCCACGAGGGCGCGCCCATGGAGTCCCACGCGGAGACCGTCCTGGCCGACTTCGGCGCGGACGCCTCCGGCTTCACCGGGCGCGAGCTCCTCGACGAGCACGTGATCCGCGCCGACCTGGTGCTGACCGCCACCCGGGACCACCGGGCGCAGGTCATCTCCATGGGGCACTCGGCGGGCCTGCGCACCTTCACGCTCAAGGAGTTCACCCGCCTGGTCAAGGCCATCGACCCGGCGACCCTGCCGCCCCTGGAGGAGGGCGTGGTCATCCGCGCGCGTGCCCTGGTCCGCGCCGCGGCCGCTCTACGCGGGTGGCTGCTCGCGCCGACCGCCGAGGCGGACGAGGTCTACGACCCCTACGGCGCGCCCCTGACGTTCTTCCGTTCCATCGGGGACGAGATACACCAGGCACTCGATCCGGTCGTCACGGCCCTCACGGGCGTCCCCGCAAAGACGTAACAGCCGAGCGCTCCGCAGGCCCCGGGCCTACATTGGTCGTACGTGTCACCGTCGACGCCCGGAGCCCACCATGACGGTCACCCCTGCCATCGAGGCCGACGTCCTGCGCCGCCAGGACCCCGAGCTCGCCGACATCCTGCTCGGGGAGCGGGAGCGGCAGTCGACGACACTCCAGCTGATCGCCGCCGAGAACTTCACCTCCCCGGCCGTGCTGGCCGCGCTCGGGTCACCGCTGGCCAACAAGTACGCCGAGGGCTATCCGGGGGCGCGCTACCACGGCGGCTGCGAGATCGTCGACGTCGCCGAACGCCTCGCGGTCGACCGGGCCAGGGCGTTGTTCGGCGCCGACCACGCCAACGTCCAGCCGCACTCGGGCTCTTCGGCGGTGCTCGCCGCCTATGCCGCCCTGCTCCGCCCCGGGGACACCGTCCTGGCGCTCGGCCTGCCCTACGGCGGGCACCTCACGCACGGCTCGCCCGCGAACTTCTCCGGCCGCTGGTTCGACTTCGTCGGCTACGGCGTGGAGGCCGAGTCCGGGTTGATCGACCACGAGCAGGTGCGCACGCTGGCCCGCACGCGCCGGCCCAAGGCGATCGTGTGCGGCTCGATCGCCTACCCGCGCCATGTCGACCACGCCTTCTTCCGCGAGGTCGCCGACGAGGTGGGCGCGTACCTGATCGCGGACGCCGCGCACCCCCTCGGCCTCGTCGCGGGGAGAGCGGCCCCGAATCCGGTGCCGTTCGCGGACATCGTCTGCGGGACCACCCACAAGGTGCTGCGGGGTCCGCGCGGCGGCATGATCCTGTGCCGCGCGGAGCTGGCCGAGCGGGTCGACCGGGCCGTGTTTCCTTTCACACAGGGTGGTGCGCAGATGCACACCATCGCCGCCAAGGCGGTCGCCTTCGGGGAGGCGGCAACACCGGCGTTCCACGCGTACGCCCATCAGGTGGTGGCGAATGCGCGGGTTCTGGCGGCCTGGCTGGCCGCGGCGGGCATGGTCGTCACCACGGGCGGCACGGACACCCATCTGATCACCGCCGACCCGGCCCCGCTCGGCGTCGACGGGCGCACCGCCCGGGGCCGTCTCGCCGCCGCGGGCCTGGTCATGGACTCCTGCGCGCTGCCGCACGGCGACGCCCGGGGGCTCAGGCTCGGTACGGCCGCGATCACCACACAGGGCATGGGCGAGGCGGAGATGGTCCGCATCGCCGAGCTGATCACCGGGGTGCTGCGGGGTGTGACGGAGACCTCGAGAGCCCGTGAAGATGTGCGGGAGCTGGCCGGTGGATTTCCGCCGTATCCCGCCTGAGCCGGGGTAGGCGCATCAGGGTGCACAGCCACCCGTGCAACCATCGTCGCTACCCGGAAGTCCCCACTCATATGCGCGCATCGCTAGGGTGTGGGGCTGAGATGGCCAGCGAGACCTGTGGGGAAGCCTGTGCGTGAATACCTCCTGACGCTCTGCATCACGGCCGCGGTGACGTATCTGCTGACAGGGCCGGTACGGAAGTTCGCGATCGTGGCCGGAGCGATGCCGGAGATCCGGGCGCGTGACGTGCACCGGGAGCCCACTCCGCGCCTCGGCGGTATCGCGATGTTCTTCGGCCTGTGCGCGGGCCTGCTGGTCGCCGACCATCTGACCAATCTCAACCAGGTCTTCGAGACGTCGAACGAACCCCGGGCGCTGCTGTCCGGAGCGGCCCTGATCTGGCTGATCGGGGTGCTGGACGACAAGTTCGAGATCGACGCCCTGATCAAGCTGGGCGGCCAGATGATCGCCGCGGGCGTGATGGTCGTGCAGGGTCTGACGATCCTGTGGCTGCCGATCCCGGGCGTCGGCTCGGTCGCGCTCACCCAGTGGCAGGGCACCCTGCTCACGGTCGCGCTGGTCGTCATCACCATCAACGCGGTCAACTTCGTCGACGGCCTGGACGGCCTCGCGGCGGGCATGGTCTGCATCGCGGCCACGGCGTTCTTCCTGTACGCCTACCGCATCTGGTACTCGTACGGCATCGAGGCCGCCGCCCCGGCCACCCTCTTCGCCGCCATCCTGATGGGCATGTGCCTGGGCTTCCTGCCGCACAACATGCACCCGGCGCGGATCTTCATGGGCGACTCGGGCTCGATGCTGATCGGTCTGGTCCTGGCCGCCGGCGCGATCTCCGTCACGGGCCAGGTCGACCCGGACGCGCTCAACCTGTACGTCGGGTCGGAGAAGGAGGCCGTGCACCAGACGGTCCCCGTCTATATCCCGCTGCTGCTGCCGCTGACGATCATCGCGGTGCCTGCCGCCGACCTGATCCTGGCGATCGTGCGCCGGACCTGGCGCGGGCAGTCCCCGTTCGCCGCCGACCGCGGGCACCTGCACCACCGGCTGCTGGAGATCGGCCACTCGCACAGCCGCGCGGTGCTGATCATGTACTTCTGGTCGGCGCTGATCGCCTTCGGGGCGCTCGCCTACTCGGTCAACTCGGCGTCCATGTGGATCGTGCTGGGTGTGGTGTTCCTCAGCGCGATCGGGCTGCTCCTGCTTCTGCTGCCGCGCTTCACGCCGCGCACCCCGCGCTGGATGGAGCGCTTCGTGCCGCCGCGCTACCGGCGCCGCGGTTCGGTCGCGGCCCTCTCACCCGAGGCCTCCACCCCGGCGCCGACGGACCAGTCCGTCCCGGCCGGGGCCGAGAACCGCACGCCCGTGGTGTCCGGGGTGGCCGGCGTCAATGGGGCGACCGCCATCGGACCCCGTTCGCGTCTGGCCGACCGGCGCAAGGCGGGGACAAGGTAAGAATCTGACGAGAGCATTGCCAAGTCGTGGGGTGGTGATGGGGGTGCGAAGCACCCCAATACCAGACATGTCGGCGCTGTTCTCGCTCAGACGCGCAAGTTCACTCTCATGTGTGACAGTCCGCACACCTCCAGGTAAAGACTGCATCAAATAGTTTGTGATACGGTTCACGAGAACCCCCCGGATAGAGCCGAAGGACCGCAGTGCGACGGTCCATTGGTGTGAGGTCTCCACTCAGCCCGGGACTACGCTCGTCCATGACGACACCCCTGCCCCCTGCGAAAGCGGAGTTGCCGCCATGCCGTCCAATGACGCCCGGAACCTCTTGCAGTGCGCTGTACCCACAGCCGCTGCCGGTGCGGTCGTGGTCGCCGTCAGTGGCGTGGTTGCCGGAGGCAAGGGAGCCGTCGGAGCGGCCGTCGGCACGGTGCTGGCCATCCTCTTCATGGGGATCGGCCTGTACGTCCTCCAGTGGACGGCAAAAACGCTCCCGCAGCTGTTCCAGGCCATGGGGCTGATGCTCTATGTCGCCCAGCTGCTGCTTCTCCTGATCTTCGTCGCCCTCTTCAAGGACACCTCTCTCTTCAACGCGAAGACGTTCGCCCTCGGGCTCGTCATCGCCACCGTCGTGTGGATGGCCGCGCAGGCTCGTGCGCATATGAAGGCCAAGATCTTCTACATCGATCCGGACTCCGAGAAGAGTGAGAAGCCCGAGAAGACCGGACCGTCGTCGTGACGAGTAGGGGCGCGATAAAGGGCAGTAGGAACTCCTGCTATCGTCCGGTGCCAACTGCGGCATCGCGGGCGCGGGCATGTGAGCTGACGCCTGCTCGATCGCGAGGCTCGATGCCCCCAAGCCGCCCTCACATCCGTAACACCAGTCCGGTGCCGATCCGCGGCTGCGCGCCGCGCCGACACAACGAGGTTGCCGTACCTATGCGTCACACCGAAGGAGCCCGCGGTGAGTGCTGACCAGACCCAGCTCGCCTTCGACTGGAGCTGTCGGATCATGTCCGACGGGTGTGGTTTTCCGGCACCGGGCCTGCACTCGTTCCTCTTCAAGCCGATTGCCACGGTTGGAGGGTTCGAGTTCAACAAGGTGATGCTGCTCGCCCTCATCACCACCGTCCTCGTCATCGGCTTCTTCTACGCGGCCTTCGGCAAGGCCAAGGTCGTGCCGGGCAAGCTGCAGATGGTCGGTGAAGCCGGATACGACTTCGTCCGCCGCGGCATCGTCTACGAGACCCTCGGAAAGAAGGAGGGCGAGAAGTACGTCCCCCTGATGGTCTCGCTCTTCTTCTTCATCTGGATCATGAACATCTGGTCCGTGATCCCGCTCGCGCAGTTCCCGGTCTCGTCGATCATCGCCTTCCCGGCGGTCCTCGCCGCGATCGTCTACGTGACCTGGGTCTCGCTGACCTTCAAGCGGCACGGCTTCGTCGGGTTCTTCAAGAACGTCACCGGCTACGACAAGTCGCTCGGCCCGGTGCTGCCGCTCGTCATGGTCATCGAGTTCTTCTCGAACCTGCTCGTCCGGCCGTTCACGCACGCCGTGCGACTGTTTGCGAACATGTTCGCCGGCCACCTGATGCTGGTCATGTTCACCGTCGCCTCCTGGTACCTGCTGAACAGCTGGATGATCCCGGCGGCCGGTGTCTCCTTCGTCATGACCGTCGCGATGATCGGCTTCGAACTCTTCGTGCAGGCCGTCCAGGCGTACGTCTTCGTACTCCTTGCCTGCACGTACATCCAGGGCGCTCTGGCCGAGCACCACTGAGCCCCGCCCGCCCCGCCAACCCCAAGAACGTCCGGTGGCCAACCCCCGCCGGTCCGTGAAAGAGAAGGAAGAAACAGCATGGCTGCCACTGAGACCCTCGCCGCTGTCTCCGGTTCGCTCGGCTCCATCGGCTACGGCCTCTCCGCCATCGGCCCCGGCATCGGCGTCGGCATCATCTTCGGCAACGGCACCCAGGCTCTGGCCCGTCAGCCCGAGGCCGCCGGCCTGATCCGTGCCAACCAGATCCTGGGCTTCGCCTTCTGTGAGGCGCTCGCCCTCATCGGCATCGTTATGCCGTTCGTGTTCGGTAAGTAATCACCGCTTACTGACACGCATCGACGAAAGGCACTGATGTGATCGCCAACCTGGTGCAGCTGGCGGCCGAGGAAGAGCAGAACCCGCTCATTCCTCCGGGCCCCGAGCTGCTCATCGGCACCATCGCCTTCGCCATCGTGTTCTTCTTCTTCTGGAAGAAGCTGCTTCCGAACATCAACAAGGTTCTGGAGGAGCGCCGCGCGGCGATCGAAGGCGGTATCGAAGAGGCCGAGACCATGAAGGTCGAGGCCCAGAGCGTCCTTGAGCAGTACAAGGCACAGCTCGCCGAGGCCCGGCACGAGGCCGCGCGCCTGCGCCAGGAGGCGCAGGAGCAGGGCGCCACGCTCATCGCCGAGATGCGGGCCGAGGGCCAGCGTCAGCGCGAGGAGATCGTCGCCGCCGGCCACGCCCAGATCGAGGCCGACCGCAAGGCCGCCGCTTCCGCGCTGCGCCAGGACGTCGGCAAGCTCGCCACCGAACTGGCCGGCAAGCTCGTCGGCGAGTCCCTCGAGGACCACGCCCGCCAGAGCCGCGTGATCGACCGGTTCCTCGACGAGCTCGAGGAGAAGGCCGAGGCCGGGCGATGAACGGAGCGAGCCGCGAGGCCCTGGCAGCCGCACGTGAGCGTCTCGACGCGCTGACGGACTCCACGTCCGTGGACGCCGCGCAGCTCGCCGACGAGCTGGCCGCCGTCACCGCGCTGCTCGACCGCGAGGTGTCGCTGCGTCGGGTCCTCACCGACCCGGCGCAGCCCGCAGAGGCCAAGGCAGAGCTGGTCCAGCGCCTGATCGGCACCCAGGTCAGCGGCGCCGCCGCCGACCTGGTGGCCGGCATGGTGCGCTCGCGCTGGTCGCAGTCCCGCGACCTGGTGGACGCGCTGGAGCAGCTGGCCGACATCGCCGACCTCACGGCCGCCCAGCAGGCGGACAAGCTCGACGACGTCGAGGACGAGCTGTTCCGGTTCGGCCGGATCGTCTCCGGCAGCGCCGAGCTGCGCGCCGCGCTGACCGACCGCAAGGCCACCGCCTCGGCCAAGAGCGAGCTGCTGCGCAACCTCCTCGGCTCACGGGCGCAGCCGACCACCGTGCGTCTGGTCACGCGCCTTGTGACCGCGCCGCGGGGACGTAGCCTGGAGTCGGGACTCGAGTCCCTGTCCAAGCTCGCCGCCGAGCGCCGGGACCGCATGGTGGCCATCGTCACCTCGGCGGTGCCGCTGAGCGACACGCAGAAGCAGCGCCTGGGCGCCGCCCTCGCGAAGCTCTACGGCCGCGCGATGCACCTCAACCTGGACGTGGACCCCGAGATCATCGGCGGAATCCGGGTGCAGGTCGGCGACGAGGTGATCAACGGCTCCCTCGCGGACCGCATCGAGGACGCCAGCCGCCGGCTCGCCGGCTGAGCAGCAACTCAATAGGCACAACGTACTTACGACGGCCCTGGTTGGGCCGTGCAGAAGAATCCTGGGGGTCAACCCCAGACCCCAAGAAACTTCGGGCCCAACAAGGAGAGCAGGGAACCCAGATGGCGGAGCTCACGATCCGGCCGGAGGAGATCCGGGACGCGCTGGAGAACTTCGTCCAGGCGTACAAGCCGGACGCGGCCTCGCGCGAGGAGGTCGGTACGGTCACCTTTGCCGGCGACGGCATCGCGAAGGTCGAGGGCCTGCCCTCGACCATGGCCAACGAGCTGCTGAAGTTCGAGGACGGCACCCTCGGCCTCGCCCTCAACCTCGAGGAGCGCGAGATCGGTGCCATCGTCCTCGGCGAGTTCAGCGGCGTCGAGGAGGGTCAGCCGGTGCAGCGCACCGGTGAGGTTCTCTCCGTCGCGGTGGGCGAGGGCTACCTCGGCCGCGTGGTGGACCCCCTCGGCAACCCGATCGACGGCCTCGGCGAGATCGAGACCGAGGACCGCCGCGCCCTGGAGCTGCAGGCTCCGGGCGTCATGGTCCGCAAGTCGGTGCACGAGCCGATGGAGACGGGCTACAAGGCCGTCGACGCGATGACCCCGATCGGCCGTGGCCAGCGTCAGCTGATCATCGGTGACCGCCAGACCGGCAAGACCGCCCTGGCCGTCGACACCATCATCAACCAGCGCGACAACTGGCGCTCGGGCGACCCGAACAAGCAGGTCCGCTGCATCTACGTCGCCATCGGCCAGAAGGGCTCCACCATCGCCGGCGTGCGCGGCGCTCTGGAGGAGGCCGGCGCGCTGGAGTACACGACCATCGTCGCCGCCCCGGCGTCCGACCCGGCCGGCTTCAAGTACCTGGCGCCGTACACCGGTTCGGCCATCGGCCAGCACTGGATGTACCAGGGCAAGCACGTCCTGATCGTCTTCGACGACCTGTCGAAGCAGGCCGACGCCTACCGCGCCGTGTCGCTGCTGCTGCGCCGCCCGCCGGGCCGTGAGGCCTACCCGGGTGACGTCTTCTACCTGCACTCCCGTCTGCTGGAGCGCTGCGCCAAGCTCTCCGACGAGATGGGTGCCGGTTCGATGACCGGTCTGCCGATCGTCGAGACGAAGGCCAACGACGTCTCGGCGTTCATCCCGACCAACGTCATCTCCATCACCGACGGCCAGTGCTTCCTGGAGTCGGACCTGTTCAACGCCGGTCAGCGCCCCGCGCTGAACGTCGGTATCTCCGTCTCCCGAGTCGGTGGTTCCGCGCAGCACAAGGCGATGAAGCAGGTCTCCGGCCGTCTGCGCGTGGACCTCGCCCAGTTCCGTGAGCTGGAGGCGTTCGCCGCCTTCGGTTCCGACCTGGACGCCGCGTCGAAGGCGCAGCTGGAGCGTGGTCAGCGCATGGTCGAGCTGCTGAAGCAGCCGCAGTACCAGCCGATGGCCACCGAGGACCAGGTCGTCTCCGTCTGGGCCGGCACCACCGGCAAGATGGACGACGTCCCCGTCGCCGACATCCGCCGCTTCGAGAAGGAGCTGCTGGAGTACCTGCACCGCAAGGAGCAGGGCCTGATGACCTCCATCCGCGAGGGCGGCAAGATGTCCGACGACACGCTTCAGGCCCTCGCCGACGCCATCGCGGAGTTCAAGAAGCAGTTCGAGACCTCCGACGGCAAGCTGCTCGGCGAGGACACCCCGGCTGCCGGCAAGTGACGACGGAAGGGACCTGACTCATGGGAGCCCAGCTCCGGGTCTACAAGCGTCGCATCCGATCCGTCTCCGCGACCAAGAAGATCACGAAGGCGATGGAGATGATCGCCGCCTCGCGCGTCGTCAAGGCGCAGCGCAAGGTGACGGCCTCCACCCCGTATGCGACCGAGCTCACCCGCGCGGTCACGGCGGTCGCCGGCGGATCCAACACCAGGCATCCGCTGACGACGGAGCCGGAGAACCCGACCCGTGCCGCGGTCCTGCTCCTCACGAGCGACCGCGGTCTGGCCGGCGCCTTCAACTCCAACGCCATCAAGGCCGCGGAGAAGCTCACGGCCGAGCTCGAGGCCGCGGGCAAGGAGGTCGTCAACTACATCGTCGGCCGCCGTGGTGTCGCCCACTACAACTTCCGCGAGCGCAAGATCGCGGAGTCGTTCACGGGCTTCACCGATGAGCCGTCGTACGCGGACGCCAAGAAGGTCGCGGCCCCGCTGATCGAGGCGATCGAGACGGAGACGGCCGAGGGCGGCGTGGACGAGCTCCACATCGTCTACACCGAGTTCGTGTCGATGATGACGCAGACGGCGATCGAGGCCCGGCTGCTGCCGCTCAGCCTCGACGAGGTTGCGGCGGAGGCCAAGCCCAAGGGCGAGATCCTCCCGCTGTTCGACTTCGAGCCCTCGGCGGAGGACGTCCTCGACGCCCTGCTGCCGCGCTACGTCGAGAGCCGTGTCTACAACGCGCTGCTTCAGTCGGCCGCCTCCAAGCACGCCGCCACGCGGCGCGCGATGAAGTCGGCCACCGACAACGCCGGAGAGCTCATCGAGACGCTCACCCGGCTTGCCAACCAGGCCCGCCAGGCCGAAATCACCCAGGAAATCAGCGAGATCGTCGGTGGCGCGAGTGCCCTGGCCGACGCGACCGCGGGGAGTGACCGATAAATGACCACCACTGTTGAGACGGCCACGGCGACGGGCCGCGTCGCGCGGGTCATCGGCCCGGTCGTCGACGTGGAGTTCCCCGTCGACGCGATGCCGGACATCTACAACGCCCTTCACGTCGAGGTCACCGACCCGGCGCTCGCGGGCGAGAAGAAGACGCTGACCCTGGAGGTCGCCCAGCACCTGGGTGACGGCCTGGTCCGCGCGATCTCCATGCAGCCCACCGACGGTCTGGTCCGCCAGGCCCCGGTGACCGACACGGGCGCGGGCATCACCGTCCCCGTCGGCGACTTCACCAAGGGCAAGGTGTTCAACACCCTCGGTGAGGTGCTGAACAGCGACGAGACCCACGACGGCGAGCGCTGGTCCATCCACCGCAAGGCCCCCGCGTTCGACCAGCTCGAGTCGAAGACCGAGATGTTCGAGACGGGCCTGAAGGTCGTCGACCTGCTCACCCCGTACGTCAAGGGCGGCAAGATCGGTCTGTTCGGTGGTGCCGGTGTCGGCAAGACCGTGCTGATCCAGGAAATGATCATGCGTGTCGCCAACCTCCACGAGGGCGTCTCCGTCTTCGCGGGCGTCGGCGAGCGCACCCGTGAGGGCAACGACCTCATCGCGGAGATGGAAGAGTCCGGCGTTCTGGACAAGACCGCCCTGGTCTTCGGCCAGATGGACGAGCCCCCGGGCACCCGTCTGCGCGTGGCCCTGGCCGGCCTGACGATGGCGGAGTACTTCCGTGACGTCCAGAAGCAGGACGTGCTGTTCTTCATCGACAACATCTTCCGCTTCACCCAGGCCGGTTCCGAGGTGTCGACCCTGCTCGGCCGTATGCCCTCCGCGGTGGGCTACCAGCCGAACCTGGCCGACGAGATGGGCACCCTCCAGGAGCGCATCACCTCGACCCGTGGTCACTCGATCACCTCGATGCAGGCGATCTACGTCCCCGCGGACGACCTGACCGACCCGGCCCCGGCCACCACCTTCGCCCACCTCGACGCGACGACGGTTCTGTCCCGTCCGATCTCCGAGAAGGGCATCTACCCGGCCGTGGACCCGCTGGACTCGACGTCCCGCATCCTCGACCCGCGGTACATCTCGGCGGAGCACTACAACGCCGCGATGCGCGTGAAGAACATCCTGCAGAAGTACAAGGACCTGCAGGACATCATCGCGATCCTCGGTATCGACGAGCTCGGCGAGGAGGACAAGCTCGTCGTCCACCGTGCCCGTCGCGTGGAGCGCTTCCTGTCCCAGAACACCCACGCCGCCAAGCAGTTCACCGGCGTGGACGGTTCGGACGTGCCGCTGGAAGAGTCGATCGCCGCGTTCAACGCGATCTGCGACGGTGAGTACGACCACTTCCCGGAGCAGGCGTTCTTCATGTGCGGTGGTCTCGAGGACCTGAAGAAGAATGCCAAGGAGCTCGGCGTCTCCTGAGCCCCGTGCTCGTCGGAGGGGGCGGGGTTCGTCCCGCCCCCTCTGTCACGCCTACTAGACTTGTAACCAACACCCGGCACTCCCGCCGGGTGGTGACCCGAGGAGCCACCCTTGGCTGCTGAGCTGCACGTCGCGTTGGTCGCGGCCGACCGTGAGGTCTGGTCCGGCCAGGCCACCCTGGTCGTCGCGCGCACCACGTCCGGCGACATCGGCGTCATGCCCGGTCACCAGCCGCTGCTCGGTGTGCTGGAATCGGGCCCGGTGACCATCCGTACGAGCGAGGGCGGGACGGTCGTCGCCGCTGTGCACGGCGGATTCATCTCGTTCGCGGACGACAAGCTCTCGCTCCTGGCGGAGGTCGCGGAGCTGGCGGACGAGATCGATGTCCAGCGCGCGGAGCAGGAGCTCGAGCGTGCGAAGGCGGAGGACGACGCGGACGCCCAGCGCCGCGCGGACGTCCGTCTGCGGGCTGCCACGGCGGCGCGCTGACCCCGTCCGCCGTGTGATGACGTCACTCAGCCGCGGCTGGGTACCGGAGAGATCCGGACCCCGCCGCGGCTGAGGCGGATGTGGGTGATTTTTACGTTCCGTTACCTAGGAGACGAGGAGGTCGGTGTCGATGGTCCTCGCTCTGACTGTGTGCGGAATCGTGGTGGCCCTCGTGGTGGTGGGCCTGTTCGTCTTCGGCCTGCGCCGCCGGCTGATCCAGCGGTCGGGCGGCACGTTCGACGCCAGCCTGCGCTGGGACGCCCCCGCCGAGGGTGACACCAACGGCAAGGGCTGGGCGTACGGGGTGGCCCGCTACAACGGCGACCGGGTCGAGTGGTACCGCGTCTTCTCGTACTCGCCGCGTCCGCGCCGTGTCCTGGAGCGTTCCGCGATCGAGGTGGTCGGCCGTCGCGTGCCGGAGGGCGAGGAGGAGCTGGCGTTGCTCTCCGACCATGTGATCCTGGCCTGTCTGCACCGGGGCACGCGTCTGGAACTGGCGATGAGCGAAGACGCGCTGACCGGTTTCCTCGCGTGGCTGGAAGCAGCCCCGCCTGGTCAGCGCGTCAATGTCGCTTAGGGTCTACGACCCTTCGAACTTCTCTTTCATCCGGCCTACTTCAGGCCGCTGTCGATGGCCGTTGCCAGCTCGCCGTTCGCGGTGTCGCCGCTGAACTCCCAGAAGAACGCACCGCCCAGGCCCTGGTTCTTGGCCCAGCTCATCTTCCCGGCGATGGTCGACGGGGTGTCGTAGGACCACCAGTTGCTGCCGCAGTGCGCGTAGGCCGTGCCGGCGACGGTGCCGGTGGCCGGGCAGGAGTTCTTCAGGACCTTGTAGTCCTCGATGCCCGCCTCGTACGTGCCCGGAGCCGCGCCGGTCGCCGATCCGCCCGGGGCGGACTGGGTGACGCCGGTCCAGCCGCGGCCGTAGAAGCCGATGCCGAGCAGCAGCTTCTTCGCGGGGACGCCCTTCGCCTTGAGCTTGGCGATCGCGTCGGCCGAGTTGAAGCCCTCCTGCGGGATCCCCGGGTAGGACGTGAGCGGGGAGTGCGGGGCGGTCGGGCCGTCCTTGTCGAAGGCGCCGAAGTAGTCGTACGTCATCACGTTGTACCAGTCGAGGTGCTGGGCGGCGCCGCCGTAGTCGGCCGCGTCGATCTTGCCGCCGGAGGAGCCGTCGGCGGTGATGGCCGCGGTGACCAGGTAGTTCGGGCCGAACTCGGTGCGCAGCGCCGACATCAGGTTCCTGAAGGCGGCGGGGCCCGAGGTGTCGCAGCTCAGGCCGCAGGCGTTCGGGTACTCCCAGTCGATGTCGATGCCGTCGAAGACGTCGGCCCAGCGCGGGTCCTCCACGACGGCCTTGCAGGACTTGGCGAACGCGGCGGCGTTGGCCGCGGCCTGGCCGAAGCCGCCGGAGTAGGTCCAGCCGCCGAAGGAGTACAGCACCTTGATGTGCGGGTACTTGGCCTTCAGCTGGCGCAGCTGGTTGAAGTTGCCGCGCAGCGGCTGGTCCCAGGTGTCGGCGGTGCCGCTGACGGACTGGTCGGCCGTGTAGGCCTTGTCGTAGGCGGCGTAGGTGTCGTCGACGGTGCACTGCCCGTTCTTGACGTTGCCGAAGGCGTAGTTGATGTGCGTGATCTTCGACGCCGTGCCCGAAGTCACCAGGTTCTTGACGTGGTAGTTGCGGCCGTAGACGCCCCACTCGGTGAAGTAGCCGAGCTTGACCTTGTCGCCGGTGGGCGGCTCGGTGGTGCCGCCGGTGGTGCGGACCCGGACGGCGCCGCTGACCGGGCCGGTCTGGTCGGCGGTGTCACGGGCCTGGACGGAGTAGGAGTAGTCGGTGCCCGCGGTGAGGCCGGTGTTGGTGTACGAGGTGCCCGTCACGGTGGCGACCTTGCTGCCGTCGCGCAGGACGTCGTAGTTCTTGACGCCCTTGTCGTCGGTGGCGGCGGACCAGGACAGCTTCACCGAGGTGTTGGTGATGTCCGAGGCGGTCGGGGTGCCCGGGGCGCTCGGCGCGCTGTCGCCGGGTTCCGTGGTGCCGCCGTCGCAACTGCCGCCGTTGAGCTTGCAGTTCGAGGGGGAGCCGGTGCCGCTGCCGTTGAAGCCGAAGGAGATGGAGGCGCCGGGGGCGAGGGTGCCGTTCCAGGACTTGTTCTTCGCGGTCCAGTGGGTGCCGGAGGAGGTGACGTCGGCGTCCCAGGCGGAGGTGACGGAGGTACCGGAGGGGAAGTCCCACTCGACGGTCCAGGAGCTGAGGGCCGTGGTGCCGGTGTTCTTCACCGTCCACTTGCCCTCGAAGCCGGAGCCCCAGTCCTGGGTCTTCGCGTAGGAAGCGGTGGCGGATGTCGCGGCCTGGGCCGGGCTCGCCAGGCCGACGAGGCCGGCCAGCGGGAGCAACAGCGTCGCGAACCCTGCCGCGGCTCTGTGTCTGAAGCGCATGCTGCGCCTCCTTGATGGAGTTGTGGGGGCGTGACTGAGCCTCACGCCCACTCATGGTGCGGTGAGAATAGAAAGGTCTGGACCACCGGTCAATAGGTCTGGACCACCATGCCCCGGGATCGGTTCAGATCCCCAACTCCTGAGCCAGTACCGCCGCTTGCACCCGGCTGCGCAGCTCCAGTTTCCCCAGCAACCGGCTGACATGGGTCTTCACGGTCGCCTCGGCCATGTCCAGCCGCTCCGCGATGCCCGCGTTGGACAGGCCCTCGCCCACGCAGGCCAGCACTTCCCGCTCGCGCCGGGTGAGCCGGTCCAGCACGGCCGGATCGGCCGCCGGCTCACGGGCCGGCTTCGCGGCGAACTCCGCGATCAGCCGCCGCGTGACCGCCGGGGCGATCAGCCCCTCCCCGCGCCCGACCGTCCGCACCGCCTCCAGCAGCTCCCGCGCCTCGGTGTTCTTCAGCAGGAAGCCCGACGCACCCGCCCGCAGCGCCCCGAAGACGTACTCGTCGAGGTCGAAGGTGGTCAGCACCAGCACGTCGGCGAGCCGCTCCGCCACGACCTGCCGGGTCGCCGACACCCCGTCCAGACGCGGCATCTGAACGTCCATCAGCACCAGGTCCGGCCGCAGCTCCCGGGCCAGCGCCACCGCCCGCTCACCGTCCGCCGCCTCGCCGACCACCTCGATGTCGGGAGCGCTGCCCAGGATGAGCACCAGGCCGGCGCGGACGGCGGACTGGTCCTCGGCGACCAGGACCCGGACGGGCGAGCTCATGCGGTGTCTCCTTCGACGGTGTCGTGCACGGGGAGGGTGGCGCGTACGGCCCAGATCTTGCCGTCGGGCGAGTCCTCGGGGCCCGCCTCGAAGGTGCCGTCGAGCAGCGCGGCACGCTCCCGCATGCCGACGAGACCGGCGCCCGAGCCGGGGGCGCCCGGCCCGTCCCGGTCGCCGTAGGGACTGGTGATCCGGACGGTCAGCACGCCGTCGCGGCGGCCGAGGGACACGGCGACGCGGCCGGGGCCGGCGTGCTTGAGGGCGTTCGTCAGGGACTCCTGGACGATGCGGTAGGCGGCGAGCTCGACCGGCGCCGGAACCTTGCCCTGTCCGGCTTCGAGGGTCACGTCCAGACCGTTGGTGCGCGCGTTGCCGACCAGCGCGCCCAGTCCGTCCAGGGTGGGCGCGGCGACGGGCTCGGTGTCGCCGCTGTCGTCCCGGAGGATCCCGATCAGCCGCCGCATCTCCGCGAGCCCCGCCACGCTGTTCTCACGGATGACCACCAGCGCCTCCTGCGAGGTCTTCGGATCCTCCAGGGAGAGGGCGGCGGTGGAGTGGATGGCGATCGCGGACAGGTGGTTGGCGACCATGTCGTGCAGCTCGCGCGCCATCCGGGCGCGTTCTGCGGTGACGGCCTGGGTGCGGTCCATCTCGGCGAGCAGCGCGGTCTGCTCGGCGCGCAGCCGGGCCGCCACGGCGGCGTCACGGTGATTGCGGACGATCAGTCCGGTGGCGGCCGGCCCGAATGCCACGATGCCGGTGACCACACCGATCAGCAGCGCCTCGGGCTCACGCCAGACCGCGAACGGCACCACGGTCCCGGCGACCGCCAGCAGGCCGGTGATCCGGGGGATGCGGTGGGCCGACGCGGGCGGGCCGTACAGGACGGCCGCGTACATCAGGTCCGTGTACATCAGGATCGTGACCAGGTTGCCCTGGGTGAAGACGTCCAGGACGATCGCGGCGGTGCCGACCAGCAGGGCGGTGCGCGGAGACGACCGGCGCAGCAGCTCGCAGCCGGCCATGACGAACAGCGGCAGCAGCACCGGCCAGCGGCCCGGCAGCAGCACGTACGCCTCGGTGGCTGGACGGGTGGCCAGACCGAGCGCCCACAGCAGCAGCCCGCCGAGCAGACTGCCCAGGGCGATGTACACGTCGAAACGGCGTGGGCGGGGGAGTCGTACGGCCATGCCACCATCCAACACGGCCGCCGCCCGCGCCGCGTGATCCCCGCGTAGGGTCCCCGACTGCATCTTTCGATGTACCGCGGGTTCGTCAGTGGCGACGACGATCCGGGCCGCGCCGACCGGGAGCCTGGAAGGGTGACCGAGAGGAGCGAACCGTGATCGTCGCCTTGATCGCCGCCTGCGAGATCGGCTTCTGGGTGCTGCTGGCCGCCGGACTGGCCACCCGCTATCTGCTGAGGATGCCGCGCACCGGCCTGGCGCTGCTGCTGTGCGAGCCGCTGCTGGAGGTCGTCCTGCTGGTCGCCACCGCGCTGGACCTGAAGAACGGCGCCGACCCGAACTGGACGCACGGCCTGGCCGCGCTGTACATCGGCTACACCGTCGGGCACGGCCACCGCACCGTGAAGTGGCTCGACGGCCACGCGGCCCACCGGCTCGGCGGCGCCCCGCCCCCGCCCAAGCCCCCGCGCTACGGCATGGCCCGGGCACGCCACGAGGGCAAGGTGTGGCTGGGCACGCTGACCGGCGCCGTCGTCGCGACCGTGCTGCTCCAGCTGGCCATCTGGTACGTCGACGACCCGGGCCGCGTCACCTCCCTGGAGAGCTGGCGCTGGGTGGCCTGGCGCACCGCCGGGATCCACGGCCTGATCGCGCTGAGCTATGCGATCTGGCCGCGGAGGGCTCCCGCCGGGGAGACCGCGGAAACCGAGGAGGCTGGGGAGACCGGGGTGACGGTGGAGAAGGAGAGGGCGCGGGGTTAAGGGCTCAGCGCTCCCCGCCCGGCACCCACAGCACGTCTCCGACCTCCTTGTTCGCCGTCCTCGCGAGGATGAACAGGAGGTCGGACAGGCGGTTGAGATACGTCGCCGTCAGGGGGTTCATCACCTCGGCGTGGACCTCCAGCGCCGCCCACGTCGAGCGTTCGGCCCGGCGTACGACCGTGCAGGCCTGGTGGAGCAGGGCCGCGCCGGGGGTGCCGCCGGGCAGGATGAAGGAGCGGAGCTTCTCCAGCCGCTCGTTGAAGCGGTCGCAGTCCGCCTCCAGCTTGTCGATGTAGAACTGCTCCACCCGCAGGGGCGGGAACTCCGGGTTCTCCACCACCGGCGTCGACAGGTCCGCCCCCACGTCGAAGAGATCGTTCTGGACGCGGGTGAGGACCGTGACGATCTCCTCGTCCAGGCCGCCCAGCGCGATGGCCGTGCCGATCGCCGCGTTCGCCTCGTTGGCGTCGGCGTACGCGGAGATCCGCAGGTCGGTCTTGGCGACCCGGCTCATGTCGCCGAGGGCGGTGGTGCCCTGGTCGCCGGTCCTGGTGTAGATGCGCGTCAGATTGACCATGTGGCCAGCGTAGTTACGCTCAGGCGGTTCGGAACACGCGTGTGCCCACTGTCACCGACAGCGCCGTGAGACCGACGGCCACCAGTGCGCCGTCGAGCAGGGGGGGGCGGCGTACTCGCCGGCAGCAGGGCCGGCCGGCTGACCGGGGCCGCGCGAGCGGCGCGCCGAGACCGAGGCCGTCTCGCCCCGTACGGGCCTCATCGATGCTCGTCGTTCTCGACGACATCGAGGAGTTGTTGAGCGAGAAGGTGCTCAACTACGCCGTACGAGGCGCCCCGTGACCCCTCCTGGTGTGATGTCCGTCATGTGAGACGTGACGCGCATTACTTACTGGTCACACAGCCCCTCACGACCGCTAGTGTCCGGCCGAGAAGCAGACATAAGCAGCGCGTCAGGGGAGTCGCACAGTGGCACGGAAGCTCGCCGTCATCGGAGCCGGCCTCATGGGATCCGGCATCGCCCAGGTCTCCGCACAGGCGGGCTGGGAGGTGGTCCTGCGGGACGTCACCGACGAGGCACTGACGCGGGGCACCGACGGCATCAAGGCGTCGTACGACAAGTTCGTCGCCAAGGGCAAGCTGGAGGCGCACGACGCCGACGCCGCCCTGGCCCGCATCACCGCGACCACCGACCTGGACGCCGTCGCCGACGCTGACGTCGTCGTCGAGGCCGTCTTCGAGAAGCTCGAGATCAAGCACGAGATCTTCCGTGCGCTCGACAAGATCGTGAAGGACGAGGCCGTCCTCGCCTCCAACACCTCCGCCATCCCGATCACCAAGATCGCGGCGGCGACGGAACGCCCGGAGCGGGTCGTCGGCACGCACTTCTTCTCGCCGGTGCCGATGATGCAGCTGTGCGAACTCGTCCGCGGCTACAAGACCAGCGACGAAACCCTCGCCACGGCCCGCGAGTTCGCCGAGTCGGTCGGCAAGACCTGCATCGTCGTCAACCGCGACGTCGCCGGCTTCGTGACGACCCGGCTCATCTGCGCCCTGGTCGTCGAAGCCGCGAAGCTGCAGGAGTCGGGCGTCGCGAGCGCCGAGGACATCGACCTCGCCTGCAAGCTGGGCTTCGGTCACGCCATGGGCCCGCTGGCGACGGCGGACCTGACGGGCGTCGACATCCTGCTGCACGCCACGAACAACATCTACACCGAGTCCCAGGACGAGAAGTTCGCCGCCCCCGAGTCGATGCGCCGGATGGTTGACGCCGGTGACATCGGACGCAAGAGCGGGCAGGGCTTCTACAAGCACTGAAACCGCACATGCCCCGGTCCCATCACACGCCAGGGTGAATTCGGTATCGGTTCGCTTACAAGAAGCAACCTCTGACACCTCCACACAGTCAGAGGTTGCATCACCCACATCAGAACGCGGAGCACGATTCGCACGCACGGGGAGCGCATATGTACATCAGGGGCGACCACGCCGAGCTGGTCGTCGGGGGCCGCCTCGACGTCCGGAGCGCGGCGGACGCCCGTACGGTCCTGCACTCGGCCGTCGACGACGGAGTCGGAGACCTGGTGCTGGACCTGTCCGAACTGGACTCCTGGGACGCCACCGGACTGGGCGTGATCATGGGGGCCCACCGGCGGGCCGGCCGCTGCGGCCGGCGCCTGGTGCTGCGCGGAGTACCACCGCAGATGCAGCGCCTGCTGGTGGCCACCCGCCTGCACCGGATCCTGGCGATCGAGGGCGGCATCGGGGTGGAGACCCTTCCCCGCGTGTGACGCCTCCCGCGGGTGTGAGCCGGGCGACCGGGGAGACCCGGACGCACGTCGTCGAATCGTGCGACGCGCACAATCCTCACGAGACCGTGACGTTACGGACGGCGCGGTACCCCGGACTGTCGTAGATACTGTGCGAAGGTTTAGGGTTCGGCTGCCCGCTGCCATGACACCCTTCGAGCGGGACCGGACCAGAAGCGACAGCGCGGTGTGCAGCAAGGCCGGGAGGGGCTTTTCCGAGCACGCACACGCTTTTGGGGGGCTTGACCTATGGATCCTGACAACCAGGGACCCGAGGAGTACGGCCACGACGGTGACGGCCATGCGCCGCGCCAGCGCCCTCCCAGGGAATCCCTCACACCCGACTTCGCGCAGCACGCGCCGGCGCTCGCCCGCACGGTGCAGCTCGTCTCCGGCGACTTCCTGCTGACCGTCAACCCCGTCGACGGCAGCGAGATCGAAGCCTGCCCGCCCACCGAACGGCCCGCCCGGCCCGTCAAGCTCACCGCGGCCGAACGCGCCGAGGTCGAGCGGGCGGCCCGCCCGCCCGTTCCGCCCGGCCCCGCGCTGCCGGCCCTGCCGCTGCTGGCCCGCCAGGACGAGCGCGAGCGCCTGGTGCGCCTGCTCGCCCGCGGCCGCTCCACCCGCCTCACCGGCGCGCCCGGCTCCGGCCGCACCCGCCTCCTCGACCTCGTCGCCGAGGACTGCTCCGACCTCGCCCCCGACGGCGTCGTCCGCCTCAACGGCTTCGGACGCACCTCCGACGACCTGCTGTACGACCTGTTCCACGCGGTGTACAGCGCCCCGCTGTACCGCCCGGCCCGCGACGAGCTGCTCACCCACGTGCGGGAGATCGGCGCGGTCGTCGTCCTCGACGACCTGGAGTTCGGCGGCGCCGCGCTCGACGAGCTGCTGGAGGCCACCCCCGAGTGCGCCTTCCTGCTCGGCGCCACCCCGGACGTGCCGGCCCCCTCCGCCGGAGCCGGTGTCGAGGAGGTCCTCCTCGGCGGACTGGAACGCGCGGCCGGCCTCGACCTGCTGGAGCACGCCGTCGGCCGGACCCTCACCGAGGACGAGTCCAACTGGGCGGGCGACCTCTGGTTCGAGTCCGAGGGCCTGCCGCTGCGCTTCGTCCAGGCCGGCGCCCTGCTCCGGCAGCGCGACCGGCTGCGCGCCGGCACCGGCGCCGTCGACGAGTTCGGCGTCTTCGAGGACGCGCCCCCGGCCGACCCCGCGGGGGCCTACGACCTCGGCGACGACGTGCCGTTGCCCGCGCTCGGCGAGGCCGCCGCGCCCGCGCCGCTGCTCGCCTCCCGGCTGAGCGCCTCCGCCCGCGCCACCCTGCGGTTCGCCGTCGCCCTCGGCGGCGAGGTCCCGCACCAGGCGCATCTGCCCGCCCTGGTCGGCGACACCCACGCGGACGCCGCGCTCGGCGAACTGGCCGCCTGCGGCCTGGTCTCCCCGGTCGGCTCCCGCTACCGCCTCGCGGCCGGCGTACCGGCCCAGCTGGAGGCCGCCGGGTACGCCGACGAGGCCGAGGCCGGCGCCCGGAGCGCCGCACAGCACTACTCCTGGTGGGCCGGGCACCCCTCGGTCACCCCCGAGCGGGTGTGCGCCGAGGCCGACGCGGTCCTCGCCGCCCTGGCCCTCCTCGGACCCGCCACCCGGCCGGCCGCCGAGGGCGAGGAGAGCGCGGCCGTGCACCTGGCCCGCACCGCCGCCCCCGCGTTCGCCGCCGGACTGCACTGGAACGCCTGGGAGCGGGCCCTGCGCTCCGGCGCCGAGGCCGCCCGGCTCGCCGGGGACGTCGGTGAAGAGGCCTACTTCCACCACGAGCTCGGTGTCCTCGCCCTGTGCGGGGGCCGGCTCGACCGGGCCCGTGCCGAACTGGAGGCCTCCATCGGCCTGCGCGGCGCCCTCGCCGACAAGCGCGGCACCGTCGCCGGCCGCCGTGCCCTCGCCCTGGTCGCCGACCGCTCGGGCACACCCATCGGGCTCGGGCCGACCGCGGGGGAGGAGGTGCCCGACACCCGTGACGAGGAGTCGGCGTCCCCGCCCGGCGGTGTTCCGGCGGCCTTCCCGACGCTCCAGAAGCCGCCCTCCCCGACGCTGGTCACCCACCGCAGCTCGCCCGCGCCCTCACGCAAGGCCGGCGGCCTCAAGGGCCTCGCCCGGCGCAACCTCGTGGCCGCCGGCGCCGGCGCCCTGCTCGTGGCCGTCCTGGGCACGGTGGTGACGCTCGGCGCCACCTCCGACAACGACGCGAACCCGCCGTCCGACCAGGTCGGCGTCAACCCCTCCGCCAGCCAGGGCATCGACGGCGGCAGCCTCGGCGCCGACCCGGCGGCGAACGACGGCGACGGCGACAACGGCGAGCCGGCCCCCCGCCCGACGGACCCGGGCCCCGACGGCACGCTCGGCACGTCGGACGACCCGACGCCGACGGACTCGCCCAGCGGTTCGCGGGAACCGAGCGATGCGGCGTCGCCGTCGAAGCCGTCGTCGACCTCGAAGCCGCCGACGACGTCAAAGCCGCCCACTTCGAAGCCGCCGACGTCGAAGCCGCCGACCTCCAAGCCGCCGACGTCCGTGCCGCCGACCTCGCAGCCGCCCACCTCCGTGCCGCCGACCTCGGAGCCGCCCACGACCAGCCCGTCCACCTCCGACTCGGCCAGCGGCCCGGCGCCCAGCGCTCCCACGAGCACCTCGGCGAGCGCGCCGCAGAGCAGCACCGGTACGCCGAGCAGCCCGGAGATGGTGATCTGACACCCGTACACACGACAGGGCCGGGTCCGTTCCGCGGACCCGGCCCTGTTCGTCGTCGCAGGGGTGGTCAGAACAGCCGCAGCTTGTCGTCCTCGATGCCCCGCAGCGCGTCGTAGTCGAGGACCTGGCAGCCGATGCCGCGGTCGGTCGCGAGGACGCGGGCCTGGGGCTTGATCTCCTGGGCCGCGAAGACGCCGCGCACCGGGGCGAGATGGGGGTCGCGGTTCAGCAGCTCCAGATAGCGCGTGAGCTGCTCCACGCCGTCGATCTCACCGCGCCGCTTGATCTCCACCGCGACGGTCCTGCCGTCGGCGTCCCGGCAGAGGATGTCGACCGGCCCGATGGCCGTCGGGTACTCGCGGCGGATCAGCGTGTAGCCGTCGCCGAGTGTCTCAATACGGTCGGCGAGCAGCTCCTGGAGGTGCGCTTCCACGCCGTCCTTGATCAGGCCGGGATCGACGCCCAGTTCGTGCGACGAGTCGTGGAGGACTTCCTCCATCGTGATGATGAGCTTCTCGCCCGCCTTGTTGACGACGGTCCAGACGCCCTCCTCCTCGCCGGTGCCCTCCTTCAACGTGCAGGGCGGCGACATCCAGTTCAGAGGCTTGTAGGCCCGGTCGTCGGCGTGGATCGAGACGCTGCCGTCCGCCTTCACCAGGATCAGGCGCGGGGCCGAGGGAAGGTGGGCGGTGAGCCGCCCGGCGTAGTCCACGGAGCAGCGGGCAATGACGAGACGCATGGTCGGCAACGCTACTCGACGGGCACCTGTCCACGCGATTCGCCCTGGAAAACACGTGTTCAGTAATGGCCGATTGTGTGCACGAAGTGGTCAGCGGGAGTGTCTCATCTGCGCATTTTCCTGGTGCGGTCACCGTACGGTGCTTACCGTAGGAACGGGAGGTCGCGGTGCGTGTACGCAGCGTGTCCGGTATCGCGAACTCCCTTATCTGTCAGGCAACCCCTGCTCGTCGGGGGTGCGAGAGGAGAACTCATGTCGCTCGACGTCTCACCGGCCCTACTCGAACAGGCCGAGCGAGGCGAGGTCGACGAAGCGGAATTCGTCGACTGCGTCCGGACCTCCCTGCCCTACGCGTGGGAGATGATCAGCTCACTGGTGGCCCAGCTGAAGGTGGACGGCGGCGCGTTCGCCGACAACCAGACGCCCCCGCCGGACGAGCAGGCACGCGGTCAGCTGCTGCGTGCGCTTGCGAGTGACGCGATACGCGGCGCGCTGCAACGGCACTTCGGTGTGCGCCTGGCCTTCCAGAACTGCCACCGGGTGGCCGTGTTCCCGCTTGACTCCTCGGTCGACGAGAAGCTGGACCGCTTCACCTCGGTCCGCAGTCAGGTGCTGAACCAGTCACCCGAGTTCCGGGACTGCTGACGCGGCGCCACTGCTTGCCGCTCCGTACGCGGGAGGTGCAGTTCTGTACCGGAGCGGCAAGCCCCCAGGGGTCCACCAAGCCCTCACACGAGTTGGGGGAGCACCTCGGCGCCCAGCCGCCGCACGTTCTCCTCGGTCGCCGCCAGGTCCCCGGAGCCCTCGACGAGCAGCGCGAAGCGGGAGATGCCCGTCCGCTCGCTGGTCGCCGCCAGCCGGTCCGCGCACAGCCGCGCGGTGCCCACCGGGTGCAGCCCGCAGAGCAGTTCGGTGTACGCCAGCGGGTCGCGCATCCGGCGTGTGCGCCCGTCGACCGTGACATGCGCCTCCAGGCCCTGCTTCAGCCAGCCCGGCATCGCCTTCATCAGCGTCTCCGCCGCGTCGACCCGCCGGTCCGCGATCTGGCAGACGCCGGCCGAGACATGGGACGCACCCTGGATCTCCTCCGGAGTCCGGCCGCAGGCCCGCGCGTGCTGCCGCCACAGCGCGACCATCTCGGCCTTCTCCTCGTCCCCCACGTGCATCCCGAGCAGCATCGACAGGCCCCGCTCGGCGGCGAGCCGCACGCTCGACGGTGAGGTGCAGGCCACGACGAGCTCGGGCCCCGCGCCCTCCGTCAGGGCCTCCGACGGGCGCGGCACCACCGGGACTTCGCGGAAGCGGAAGCGCTCCCCGTCGGCTGCCACGGACGACTCGCGCAGCCACCGGACCAGAAGCTCCAGGGACTCCGGGAACCCCTTCTCGTACGCCTCCAGGCCCGCGCCGAACACCTCCAGGTCGACCCAGGGGCCGCCGCGCCCGACGCCGAGCGTGAACCGGCCGCCGCTGGTGTGGTGCAGCAGCGCGGCCTGTTCGCCCAGCGCCACGGGGTGGACGGTGGGCAGCACACTGACCGCCGTGCCGACCCGGATGCTGCGGGTGCGGCCCAGCAGTAAGGCGGCCAGGGTGATGGCGGACGGGCACGTGCCGTACGGCACGAAGTGGTGCTCGGCCAGCCAGACCGTGTCGAGCCCGGCCTCCTCGGCCACCTCGGCCGAGCGGACCGCCCGGTGCAGCGCCTCTCCCTCCCCCTGACCGGGGAACTGGGCCGCCAACACGAAACTTCCAACGCGCATTGCTTTCCTGCTTCCTTGGCTCCGACACGGAGCTCCCCCACAGCGCATAACCGTCTGACACGTGCCGAGGACACGGCCGGGCGGAGTATTTTGCGGATTGTCTGCAGAATGCGGCGTTCCGCCTGGAGTCCGGGGGAGAGCACCCGGGTGAGCCCGTCGCGCCCGCGTGGCCACAGAGGGCGATTGGTGGCGTACGCGTACCCCTGTGCGCTCCGCGTAGGCTGGATGCGGCCCGTGCTTCCTGTATAGCTCCGAGAGGTGTCCCGTGTCCCCGCGTCGCAACCGACCCAAGGGCGCCGCTTCGTCCGGCTCGAGTGCAGAGGGCGAGCGCCCCGGCCGTTACGGGGGCTGGCAGTCCTCGCAGAACTGGCAGGGCGAGAACTGGAGCGTGCGGCACGTGGCCGGCGCGAGCGCGCAGGGCAAGTCGTACCGCTGCCCCGGCTGCGACCAGCTGATCCCGGACGGGGTGCCGCACGTGGTGGCCTGGGCCGAGCACACGGGCGTCGACGACCGCAGACACTGGCACAAGGCCTGCTGGAACGCGCGGGACCGCCGCACCCCGGGGGTGCAGCGGTCCCGTAACGCGCCGAGGTTCTGAGCGGACTCAGACGTCCCGCTTCTCCTGCAGCGCGAAGGCGCCGGCGAACGCGACGGCCGTGACGCCGAGGATGATCCACAGCGGGTCCCAGCCGGTCGGGCCGGACTGGCCTGCCGTGTTGAGGGAGTTGGCGTAGAAGACGCTCAGCTGGCTCGGGATCGAGTACTCGAACAGGGCGTCGCGCACGCCCTGCAGCGACTCCGAGAACATGAACAGCGCGATCACCAGCGGGGCCAGCACGGTGCCGATCATGATGGTGATGGCGCCGGCCGAGTGCCGGATGATCGAGCCGATGAGGAGCGAGACCAGGCCGAGCAGCGCGATGTAGAGCGAGATGCCGACCGTGCTCTTCAGCCACTCGCCGCCCGAGGGTTCCTTGGCGCCGTTGCCGTCCAGCATGGCCACGTGCAGGAACGCGACGAGGGAGGCCGACACCAGCGTCACCACGAACGCGACCAGGAAGAACACGATGGCCTTCGCCGCCAGCACGCGTCCGCGGCTCGGGCACGCGACCATCGTGGTGCGGATCATGCCCGTCCCGTACTCCGAGGCCGTGGTCAGCACGCCGAGCGTGATGATGCACATGCTGCCGAGCAGCAGTCCGAAGAAGCCGAGGGACAGCGCGTTCTCGCCGGACAGGTCCGAGGAGGAGCTCGACACCACGATGCCGGTGAGCAGACCGATGCCGACGACGAGCAGGACGAACACGCCGAGCGTCCACATCGTGGAGCGCACCGACCTGATCTTCGTCCACTCGGAGGCGATGGCGTTGCCGAGGTGCGTGCGCACGACCGGGATCGGCGAGGTGTAGCCGGGGCCGCCGGAGTGCGGGGCGGAACCGGGAGCCGCCTGCCAGGCGGGGGCGGCCTGCGGCATCTGGGGCTGGGGGCTGCTCATCGGGCGTCCTCGGGCTTGGTCAGGTCGGAGGTCGGGGCGGCGGCGGGCGCCGGCGGGACGGGCTGCGAGGGGGCGGGGGCGGCCGGCTGCGCGGCGGGGGCCTGCGGCGCGGGGGAGGCGGGCGCGGGGGCGGCCTGGCCCGCGGAGGGCTGCGGCGCGGGCTGTGCGGCGCCCTGGGGCGCCTGAGGCGCCGGCTGGGCGTACGGATTGGGCGTTCCCGCGCCGGGGCCGCCAGGGGCGGTCGGAGCGGCGCCGTGAGCCCCTGGAGCGCCGTAGGGGCCCGCCGGAGCCTGGCCCGGTGCGCCGCCGGGTGCGCCCTGCGGCGGCGCCGGGAACGGCTGCCCGCCCTGCTGGGGCGGCGGCGGGGCGTACCAGCCCGGCTGGCCCTGCCCGGGCACCGGCATCGGCGGCTGCACGCCGGGCGGCAGCGGCTGCTGGAGCCCTTCCTTCTGGTCGATCGTCGAGCGGTAGTCGACGGCGCCCTGCGTCATCCGCATGTACGCCTCCTCCAGGGAGGCCTGGTGCGGCGACAGCTCCCACAGCCGGACGCCGTGGTCGTGCGCGATGTCGCTGATGCGCGGCAGCGGCAGCCCCGTCACGCGGAGCCCGCCGTCCTGCTCGGGCAGCACGTGCCCGCCCGACTCGGTGAGCGCGGCCGACAGCTTCTCGCGCTGCTGCGGCTCGGTGTCGGGCGTGCGCACGCGCGCGAAGTCGGCGGAGTTCGCCGAGATGAAGTCGGTGACGCTCATGTCGGAGAGCAGCTGACCGCGCCCGATGACGATGAGGTGGTCGGCGGTCAGCGCCATCTCGCTCATCAGATGGGAGGAGACGAAGACCGTACGGCCCTCCGCCGCCAGCGCCTTCATCAGGTTGCGGACCCAGAGGATGCCCTCGGGGTCGAGGCCGTTGACCGGCTCGTCGAACAGCAGCACCTGCGGGTCGCCGAGCAGCGCCGCGGCGATGCCGAGCCGCTGCCCCATGCCGAGGGAGAAGCCCTTGGACCGCTTCTTGGCCACGTCCTGCAGACCGACGACCCCGAGCACCTCGTCCACCCGCCGGGCCGGGATGCCCGACAGCTGGGCCAGGGACAGCAGGTGGTTGCGGGCCGAGCGGCCGCCGTGCACCGCCTTGGCGTCCAGCAGGGCGCCGACCTGGCGGGCGGCGTTGGGCAGCCTGCGGTACGGATAGCCGCCGATCGTCACCTGCCCGGCCGTCGGATTGTCCAGGCCGAGGATCATCCGCATCGTCGTCGACTTGCCCGAGCCGTTCGGCCCGAGGAAGCCGGTGACGGCTCCGGGCCGCACCTGGAAGGAAAGGTTGTACACAGCGGTCTTGTCGCCGTAGCGCTTCGTCAGGCCGACTGCTTCGATCATGCTCCGCACCCATCGCAAGGTTCAGGACAGCGGGGCACACGCCCCCGTAAGGGTTAGGAGGATATCGAGGCGCTGACGGTTCCGCCCAAGAGGAGGTAAAGGTCAGCCGCCCCGACACCTAGGCGTCGCGCTTCTTCAGCAGCACATAGCCGCCGATCAGCGCCGCCAGCACCCACAGCCCCATGATCCCCAGGCCGCCCCACGGGCCGTACGGGGTGTCGTCGTCGATGGGCGGGACCACCTGCATGATCTTGCTGCCGGCCTGGTCGGGAAGGAACCGGCCGACCTTCTTCGTCGCGTCGACGTTGCCCAGGATGTTGGAGATCAGGAAGAAGAACGGCATCAGGATGCCCAGCGACAGCATCGGCGAGCGCAGCATCGCCGCCACACCCATGGAGAACATCGCGATCAGCGCCATGTAGAGGCCCCCGCCGAGCACGGCCCGCAGCACCCCCGGGTCGCCGATCTCCGCCCGGTGCGAGCCCAGCATCGCCTGCCCCAGGAAGAAGGCGGCGAAGCTGGTGACGAGACCGACCAGCAGGGCCAGCCCACCGGCCACCGCGATCTTGCTGAACAGGAAGGCGCCGCGCTGCGGCACCGCGGCCAGCGAGGTGCGGATCATGCCGGTGCTGTACTCGTTCGACACGACCAGCACACCGAAGACGATCATCGCGAGCTGACCGAGACTCATCCCCGCGAAGCTGATGAACGTCGGATCGAACTCCGCCCGGCCCTGCGCGCTCATCGAGTCGAACTCGTTCTTCGACAGCGCCGAGATCAGCATGCCGAGGGCGACCGTCACGACCACCACCAGCGACAGTGTCCACACCGTGGACGCCACCGACCGGATCTTGGTCCACTCCGACCGTACGACCTGTGTCACCGCCATGCTCAGCCCCTCTTCCAGCCGTCGCCCCACTGCTGCCGCGCGGGCCCGGGGCTCGCCGGACTCGTTCCGCTGTGCGCGTGGTACTCCACCGACTCCGCCGTCAGCTGCATGAACGCCTCCTCCAGCGAGGCCTGTTGCGGGCTCAGCTCGTGCAGCGTGATCCGGTGCTGCGCCGCCAGCTCACCGATGTGCTCGGCCTTGCCGCCGTCCACCTCCAGCACCCCCTCGCCGCTCTCCACGGCCACGATCCCGGCCTGGTGCAGCACATCGAGCAGCCGCTCCCGCTGCGGACTGCGAACCCGGACGTACGAACGTGAGTTGCGGTCGATGAAGTCCGCCATGGAGGTGTCCGCGAGCAGCCGGCCCTGCCCGATGACGACGAGGTGCTCCGCCGTCAGGGCCATCTCGCTCATCAGATGGGAGGAGACGAAGACGGTCCGGCCCTGTGCGGCGAGCGACTTCATCAGGGTGCGGATCCAGTGGATGCCCTCGGGGTCGAGGCCGTTGACCGGCTCGTCGAACATCACGATCCGCGGATCGCCGAGCAGCGCGGCCGCGATGCCGAGCCGCTGCCCCATGCCCATGGAGAAGCCCTTGGTCTTCTTCTTCGCGACCCCCGTCAGCCCGACGGTGTCCAGCACCTCGCGCACCCGGCTGCTCGGGATGCCGTTGCTCTGCGCGAGGCACAGTAGATGGTTGTAGGCGGTGCGCCCGCCGTGCCAGGCCTTGGCCTCCAGCAGGGCGCCGATGTACGTCAGCGGGTCCTTGAGCTGCTGGTAGTGCTTGCCGTCGATACGGACGTCGCCGGCGGTCGGGTGGTCGAGCCCCAGAATCATCCGCATGGTCGTGGACTTGCCCGCGCCGTTGGGCCCGAGGAAGCCGGTGACGATGCCCGGTCTGACGGTGAAGGACAGGTTGTTGACCGCCACCTTCTCGCCGTACCGCTTCGTCAGCCCCTCGAGCTCAATCATGCCGCCACGCTAGAACGTGACAAAGCCCTCTGCCACCCGAGCGGCAGAGGGCTTTGCCGGAGATTCAGACTCCGTGTGCCGGGCTGTTACCGGGACTGCTGCGCCGGGACCCCACGGGAGATCGGCTCGTCCTCGGCCGGCGTACCGGCGGCGGCCACCGCGGCGCCCGTGAGCGTCGCGAGCATCTCGCGGACGTTCGTCAGCTGGGCGTTGATGCTGTCGCGGCGGTTGGTGAGGGCCGCGAGCTCCCGCTCGGATTCCGAACGGATGCGGTCGGCCTTGGCGTTGGCGTCGGCGACGATGTCCTCGGCCTGGCGCTGGGCCGTCTCCACCGTCTGGCGGGCGCGGCGCTCGGCGTCCGTGCGCAGCTTCTCGGCCTCCAGACGCAGCTGCTCCGCGCGGTGCTCGATCTCGGCCAGGCGCTTCTCGGCCTTGGCCTGACGGGAGGCCAGATCGCGCTCGGACTGCTCGCGGCGCTTGGCGAGGTTCGTCTCGAAGTCGGCGGCGGCCTGCGCGGCCTTCGCACGGGTCTCCTCGAAGAGGGCGTCCGCCTCCTCGCGCTTGGACTGCGCGTCCTTCTGCGCCTCGGAACGCAGCTGGGCGGCGTCACTCTTGGCCTTCTCGACGATCCGCAGACCCTCGTCCTCGGCCTTCGCCTTGCGGTCCGCCGAGTACGACTCGGCGTCGTTGCGCACCTGCTGGGCCGCCGACTCGGCGAGCTCGCGGTGCTGCTCGGCCGCGCGCCGGGCCTCCTCGCGCAGGTCCTTCGCCTCTTCCTCGGCGAGGCGGAGGATCTTCTCCACGCGCGCGCCGAGACCCGCGTACGACGGCTCGGCGTCGGTGACCTGGGCCTGGGCGTTCTGCGTCTCGAGGTGGAGCTCTTCGATGCGCTTTTCCAGAGCGGTGATGCGGGCGAGAGCGCTGTCACGGTCGGAGACGAGCTTGGAGATACGTTCGTCCACCTGAGCGCGGTCGTACCCACGCCGCACAAGCTCGAAGCCGTAGGGGGAAGTGTCGCTCATGGGGTTCCTGTCGAATGAGACCGGTGAGGTGATAGGTGGAATCCTAGGGGCCGAAACGGTGTGTCATCGAGCGGATGCGCGTTTGATCTGGAAAATGACACCCCTTTTGAGTGGCTATCCCCGAGATCGCTTGCCAAAGACTTGGCCAAAGGCCCCAGCACACACCGGATTCGCCCCGTTTCGCTAGCTATCCGAAGACTTGCCACCCGAACGGGGTGCGCCGACCGTCGCGCCCGCCTTGACTCCGTTGTCCTTGCCCGCGGCAGGGGCCTCGAAGGACTCCAACGCCTCCAGGACGTCCTGGACACGGGAGATCTCGGCGTTGATGTCCTCGCGGCGACGGACCAGCACCTCCAGTTCGCGCTTGCCCTCCTCGACCGTGCGCTTGGCCTCGCGGATCGCCTCGGCCTTGAGCTCCTCGGCCTCCCGGACCAGCGTGGACTTCTTCTGCTCGGCCTCCTTGAGTAGCCCCTCCGCCTTCTTCACCGCGGCGATACGGACCTTGCCCGCCTCGGAGTTGGCCTCCGAGACGATCTCCTTGGCCTTCGCCTGCGCCTTCGCCAGCTGCTCCTCGGCCGCCTTGACGAGCGCGTCACAGCGGTCGCCCGCCGACTTCATCGCCTCGGCCGACTCCCGGCGGGCCCGCTCGTGCAGCTCCTCGATCTCGGAGGTGATGCGGTCGCGCAGCTCCTCGGCGCGCTCCCTGATCTGCGTGGCGTCCCGGCGCGCACCGACCAGCAGCTCGTCCGCGTCCGTACGGGCCTTCTCCACCGCCGAGTTGCCCTCGACCGTCGCCTCCGACACCAGCCGGTCGGCCTCGGTGCGGGCCGCGCCGACCATCGTGTCGGCCTGCGACTCGGCCTCCGCGGTGGTCTTGTGCGCCTGCTGCTGCGCCTCCGTCAGCAGCTTGTCCGCCTCGGCCGTGGTCTCCGTGATGAGCTTGTCGACCTGCTCGGCCGCCTCGGAGCGCCGCTTGTTGGCGTCCTTGCGGGCCTCGTCCAGCGTGCGGTCGGCCTCCTCGCGCGCACTGGTGACGAGCCGCTCCGCCTCCGCCTCCGCGTCGGACTTCACGCGCGCGGCCTCGGTACGGATGCGCTCCGCGTGCTGCTGCGCCGAACCGACCGTCTCGGCGGCCTCGGCCCGCACCCGCTCGGCCTCCGCGGCCGCCTCGGAGCGGACCCGCTCGGCCTCGGCGACCGTGTCCATGCGCAGCCGGTCGGTCTCCTGGACGGTCTCCGTCGTGAGCCGCTCCGCCTCGTTGCGCGCCTCGGTGATGAGGGTGTCCGCCTGCGTCGCCGCGTCCGACCGGATGCGGTTGGCGTCCTCCCGGGCGTCCGCCCGGGTGCGCGAGGCGGCCTGCTCGGCCTCGGCGATCGCGTCCGACGCCTCCGTGCGCGCCCGCTGGGCGTGCTCGGCGACCTCCGTGCGGATCCGCTCCGCCTCCGAGATCGCCTCGGACATCGTCCGCTCGGCGAGCGCCTTGGCCGCCTCGGTCTCCTCGTGCGCCTCGCGCCGCAGCCGTCCCGCGTCCTCGCTCGCCCGCTCCCGCTCGGCGTAGGCGTCGGAGCGGACCCGGTCCGCCTCCTCCTGGGCCTCCCGGCGCGTACGGTCCGCCGCGTGCTCGGCGGCGCTGCGCAGGCCGGTGATCTCCTCCTGGGCCTGCTCGTGCAGCCCCGCGACGGAGTCCCGCACCTGCTGGGCGTGCTGTTCGGCCGCCGACACCATCTCCGTGGCACGCCGGTCGGCCTCCTCGACCAGCCGTACGGCCTCGGTCTGCGCGTCCTCCACGCGCTTGCGCGCCGAGGCCAGCAGCTCCTCGCTCTGCTCGCGGGCCCGCTCGCGCTCCTGGTCGGCCTCCTGCCGGGCGCTGCCGAGGAGTTCCTCGGCCTCGCGGCGGCGCCGGTTGGCCTCCTCCTGGGCGGCGGCCAGCGTCTCCGAGGCCTCCATGCCGAGCCGCTCGGCGGCGGCCTGCGCCTCGGCGCGCATCCGGTCGGCGCTCTCCTGCGCCTCCGACTTCAGCCGCTCGGCCTCGTTCGCCGCCTCCGAACGCAGCCGTACGGCGACGGCCTCGCCCTCGGCGCGTGAGGCGGACGCGTCCGACGCGGCCTCGTCCCGCAGCCGCTCGGCCTCCGCCTCGGCCTGCTGCTGGAGCGTGCGGATCCGCTCCGCGGCCTCGGCGCGCAGCCGCTCGTTCTCCTCGGCGGCCTCACGGCGGATCCGCGCGGCCTCCTCACGGGCGTCCGACAGCGCCTGCTCGGCGGCCGTCAGCCGCTCCTCGGCCTCCCTCTGGAGCCGCGTCAGCTCCTCGGCGGCCTCCGCCCGACGGGCCTCTATGGCCCGCTCGGTCTCCGCGTGCAGTTCCCGCGCAGCGCGCTCGGCGTCCTCCTTGAGCGCCTCGGCCTGCTCGACGACCTCCTCGCGGTGCCGCTCGGCCTCCTGCCGGGTGCGCTGAAGGGTCTCCTCGGCCTGCCGGCGCAGGGTCGTCGCCCGCTCGATGGCCTCGGTGCGGACCTTCTCGCTGTCCGCCTGAGCCGTCGCGCGCAGCTCGTCCGCGTCCGCCTTGGCCTTGGCGAGCAGCTCCTCGGCGGACTTCGCCGCCTCCTCGATCTGCGCCACGGCCTCCTTGCGGGCCTCGGCGCGGATCTTCTCGCCCTCGTCGACCGCGTCCGCCCGCAGCTGCTCGGCCTCGCCGCGCAGCCGGCGGGCCTCCTCCTGCAGCTCGACCGTCTTGGCGCGGTACTCCTTGGTGTCGTCCTTCGCCGCGCCCTTGAGCTGCTCGGCGATGTCGTGCGCCTCGGCCCGCAGCCGGTCCGCCTCGGCCTCGGCCTCGGAGCGGATCCGCTCGGCCTCCTCGGCCGCGGCCCTGGTGGTCTTCTTGGCGTCCTCCGACGCCTTGTCCAGGACCTCCTCGGCGGTCCTGGCCGCCTTGGACAGCTGGGTCGCGGTCTCCTCGGCGGTGAGCGTGCGGGCCTTCTCGGAGGCCTCCGCGACGATCTTCTCCGCCTCGGCCCTGGCGTCCGCGACGATCTGCTCGGCCTCGGACTTGGTGTTCTCGGCCTCCTTCGTGGCCTCCTCGACCAGCCGGGCGACCTGCTCCTTGGCGGTGCGCGTGCGCGTCTCGTTCGCGGACTCGGCGCTCGACAGGGCCTTGGCGGCGGCCTCCTTGGCCTCCGCGACCAGCTTCTCCGACTCGGACTGCGCCTTGCGCAGCGCCTCCTCGGCCTCGGCCATCCGCTGCTCGGCGGCCCTGCTCAGCTCCTGGGCCTCGCGGCGGGTGGACTCCGACTCCGTGGCGCTGGAGGTGCGCAGCTGCTCGGCGTGGTCGGTGGCCTCCTGGGCCTGTGTGGAGGCGGCGTTGAGCAGGCGCTCGGCGTCCGTGCGGGCGCGGCGCAGGATCTGCTCGGCCTCCGCCCGGGCCTCCTCGGCCGCACTCGTCAGCCGCTGCCTGGCCTCCGTCGCGAGCCGCTCGGCCTCCGCGCGGGCGGTGGACATGGCCTGCTCGGCCTCGGCCCGGGACTCCTCCAGCAGCCGGCGCGCCTGCTGCTCGGTGCGGGCCCGCAGCTGCTCGGCCCACGCCACGTTCTCGTTGACGTGCGACTCGACCGTCTGGCGGCGCTCGGACAGCTCCTGGTCCAGCTGCTGGCGGCGGGTCACCGCCTCCTGGTGCAGCTCGGCCTGGAGCCGGGCCGCCTGCTCGGCGTGCTCCTGGAGGATCCGCTGGGTCTGCGCCCGGGCCTCGCTCAGCTCCCGGTCGGCGTCCGCGCGGATCTGGTCGGCCTGCATCTGCGCATTGCGCAGCAACTGCTCGGCCTGCCAGCCGATGTCGCCCCCCTCGAAGGAGGGCCGGGTCATGATGGTCCGCCGCGCCTCGTGCAGCTTGGCGCGCAGCACCTCGACCTGGTAGCCGAGGTCCTCGGCGTGCTGGATCGCCTTTTCCCGCTCGGTCTTCAGCCGCTTCATCTCGGCTTCGAACCGAGAGAGGTGGTCGACGTCAGCCGCCGGCTCTCGCTCCTGGCTCTCGTAGCCCCGCACTGCGCGGTCCCATCCGTCCCCTGGTCGAAACTCTTACCGAACGAGCTCCGTCCATCCGCCGAACGGGGCCCCCGGGGAATGGTGTCAGATCATCGGCGGAGCAGAGGCTGCTGCCCCGACGCTCGTCCCCCGAAACCCGGACCCCGGTGGTCCTGCCGTAGCACGGCGGGACCGCGGTCACCCTGGACTGAGCGGCGACCGCCCCCAACCCTACCGGCCCCTATGTACGAGGGTCAGTGCTCAGATGACTCAACAGGCGCCGAAGTGACCAGTTCTGTCAGTACGCCATGACAGTCCTTGGGGTGCAGGAAGGTGATCCGTGACCCCATGGAACCGACCCGCGGCTCTTCGTACAGCACGCGTACGCCCTTGCCCTTGATCTCCTCGGCGTCACCGTCGACATCCGCCGTACCGAAAGCGATGTGGTGGACGCCCTCGCCGTTCTTCGCCAGCCACTTCGCGACGGTGGAGTCCTCCCGGGTCGGCTCCAGGAGCTGCAGGTAGGAGGCCCCGCCGTCGGAAGTCTCGTTGATCTTGAGCATGGCCTCGCGCACGCCCTGCTCCTCGTTGACCTCGGAGTGGAACACCTCGAAGCCGTAGGTGGCACGGTAGAACTCGACGGTCTTGTCGAGGTCGAAACAGGCGATTCCGATGTGGTCGATTCGCGTCAGCATGGGTTCAGTGCAGCGCCCCAGAGGTGGTTACGCAACGTGCGCGCGATCACACCGACGGCCCGGTGACGGCACGGAGTGCCACTCAGTACATTCGAAGTAAACCCTCGTTCACTCCTCGGCTGTGCAGGCCGGTAAGGGGATCGCAGCTCATGACTTCTGGAACGTCCGGAACTTCCGGAGCGAACAGCTCGGTGATCGTCGCGGGCGCGCGTACGCCCATGGGACGGTTGCTCGGATCGCTGAAGTCCTTCTCCGGAGCCGACCTCGGCGGCTTCGCGATCAAGGCCGCCCTCGACCGTGCGGGGATCGGCGGCGACCAGGTGCAGTACGTGATCATGGGCCAGGTGCTCCAGGCCGGGGCGGGGCAGATCCCGGCCCGCCAGGCCGCCGTCAAGGCCGGCATCCCGATGAACGTGCCGGCGCTGACCATCAACAAGGTCTGTCTGTCGGGCCTCGACGCCATCGCGCTCGCCGACCAGCTCATCCGCGCGGGTGAGTTCGACGTGGTCGTCGCCGGCGGCCAGGAGTCCATGACCAACGCGCCGCACCTGCTGCCGAAGTCCCGTGAGGGCTTCAAGTACGGCGCCGTCGAGATGCTCGACTCCATGGCGTACGACGGTCTGACCGACTCGTTCGAGGGCGTCGCCATGGGCGCGTCCACGGAGAAGCACAACACCCGCCTGGGCATCGCGCGGCCCGAACAGGACGAGATCGCCGCGCTGTCGCACCAGCGGGCGGCGGCCGCCCAGAAGAACGGCCTGTTCGAGGCCGAGATCACGCCCGTCGAGATCCCGCAGCGCAAGGGCGACCCGGTGCTGTTCAGCAAGGACGAGGGGATCCGCGGTGACACCACCGCGGAGTCGCTCGGGAAGCTGCGTCCGGCCTTCGCCAAGGACGGCACGATCACGGCCGGTTCCGCCTCGCAGATCTCCGACGGTGCCGCCGCCGTCGTCGTGATGAGCAAGGCCAAGGCGCAGGAGCTCGGCCTGGAGTGGATCGCCGAGATCGGGGCGCACGGGAACGTGGCCGGGCCGGACAACTCGCTGCAGTCGCAGCCGTCCAACGCGATCCTGCACGCGCTGAAGAAGGAGGGCCTGGAGGTCTCGGACCTCGACCTCATCGAGATCAACGAGGCGTTCGCCGCCGTGGCCGTGCAGTCGATGAAGGACCTCGGCGTGTCCACCGAAAAGGTGAATGTCAACGGTGGTGCCATTGCCCTGGGTCACCCGATCGGGATGTCCGGTGCGCGGCTCGTGCTGCATCTCGCGCTGGAGCTGAAGCGGCGTGGTGGCGGTGTGGGTGCGGCGGCGCTGTGCGGTGGTGGTGGGCAGGGGGACGCGCTGATCGTGCGCGTGCCCAAGGCCTGAGTCCCGGTACGTCCCTCATCGGTACGTCCCTTATCTGAACGGAGCTGTGATGCAGGACGTCTCCACCCTGGTGGCCCAGGCCAGGGAAGGCCGGCCGCGGGCCGTGGCCCGGCTGATCTCCCTGGTGGAGGGGGCGTCCCCGCAGCTGCGGGAGGTCATGGCGGCGCTGGCGCCGCTGACGGGCGGGGCGTACGTGGTGGGACTGACCGGGTCGCCCGGGGTCGGCAAGTCCACGTCGACCTCGGCGCTGGTCTCCGCGTACCGCAAGCAGGACAAGCGGGTCGGCGTGCTCGCCGTCGACCCGTCGTCCCCGTTCTCGGGCGGTGCGCTGCTCGGGGACCGGGTGCGGATGTCGGAGCACGCGTCGGACCCGGGGGTGTACATCCGGTCGATGGCGACCCGCGGGCATCTGGGCGGGCTGGCGTGGTCGGCTCCGCAGGCGATCCGGGTGCTGGACGCCGCCGGCTGCGACGTGATCCTGGTCGAGACGGTGGGTGTGGGGCAGTCGGAGGTGGAGATCGCCTCGCAGGCGGACACGTCCGTGGTGCTGCTCGCGCCGGGAATGGGGGACGGGATCCAGGCGGCCAAGGCCGGGATCCTGGAGATCGGCGACGTGTACGTCGTGAACAAGGCGGACCGGGACGGGGCGGACGCGACGGCCCGCGAGCTGAACCACATGCTGGGGCTGGGGGAGTCCCGGGGGCCGGGCGACTGGCGTCCGCCGATCGTGAAGACGGTGGCCGCGCGCGGGGAGGGCGTCGACGAGGTCGTCGAGGCGCTGGAGAAGCACCGGGCGTGGATGGAGGAGCGGGGTGTGCTCGCGGAGCGGCGGTTGTCGCGGGCGTCTCGGGAGGTCGAGACGATCGCGGTGACGGCGCTGCGGGAGCGGATCGGGGACCTGCACGGCGACCGGCGCCTCGGGGCGCTGGCGGAGCGGATCATCGCGGGCGAACTGGATCCCTACCGGGCGGCTGACGAGCTGGTGGCCGGGTTGACGGAGGGCTGAGCCGGTGGTGGGGTGCGCGTTCCTTTCGCCCTCGCGTGGGGTGTGGGTCGGGGCCGCGCCGGGGGGTGTCCGTCCTCGGAACGGCGCGATGGGGTTGCGTACCGACTAACTCCCCGTTGACGCGCCAACCGCTGCGGGCGGACACCCCCCGACACGACCCCTTGCGCCGTCCGGCGGCTAGCTGCGGGCATGCGTGCCGCTAAGGGCGGCACGGGTGGGCGCAGCGGCACCCCGTTCCGCCGGGCTGCGAGCCCACCCGGCCTCAGCGCCGATGCCGAGCACCCCGAGACGCCGAGCTGAGGACCCACCCCGCCTCAGCACCGACGCCGAGCCTCCCGAGACGCAGGGTCGGTGCAACCGCTGATCAGTCCTGGTCGTCGTCCTCGTCGTCGTCCTGGTCGTCCGCCGTGACCTTGCCCGAGGCGAGGTCGATCTTCCAGTCCTGCTCGGCGCCGCCGGACTTGCGGGTCTCGGCCTCCCAGGACGTGTTCTTGCCGTCGTCGTCGAGGTCCACGGACGTCACCACGCCCTTGCCGGCGGCGGCCTTCGCCGCCTCCTCGGCCGTCACCGACGAGCCCTTCAGAGCCGCCCGCACCTGCGCCGTGTCGTCCTCGTCGTCGGTGTGCGAGCCGAGGACCTTGCCGCTGGCCGGGTCGACGCTCACGCTGTGCCAGGTGCTGTCGCCCGAGAGGACGTCGACCGTCCAGACGACCTTGTCGCCGTCGTCCTCGTCGTCCAGCTCGGCGGAGACCACCGTGCCCGACGTGTGCTTCAGCGCGGAGGCGATCGCCTCGGACGCCGTCACGTCCGCCGACACCGTCTTCTCGGCGTCGTCGTCCCGGTCGCCGTCGTCGTCCCGGTCGTCGTCGTTCGACGCCTGCGTGGTGGCCGCCTGCCGCGCCGCGCCCTGGTCGCCTCCCGCGGTCGCGAGAGCCGTGGCCGTCCCGCCTCCGATCAGGGCGGCGGCGGTCACAGCGGCGATCACGATGTTGCGCTTCATGCGGATTCCTCCCGAGTCGTTTTGTTTGCGACGTCTTCGACTCTGGCCGACGGAGGCTGAGAGGAACCTGAAGCCCCCTGAAGGGATCTTCAGGTTCCTTTTGCCACTCTTTACGGATGCGCCTGTTGATCGTGGAGGACGAGAAGCGGCTGGCCCTGTCGCTCGCCAGGGGCCTGACGGCCGAGGGGTACGCCGTGGACGTCGTCCACGACGGGCGGGAGGGGCTGTACCGGGCCTCGGAGGGCACGTACGACCTGGTCATCCTCGACATCATGCTGCCCGGCCTCAACGGCTACCGGGTCTGCGCCGCCCTGCGCGCCGCCGGGCACGACGTGCCGATCCTGATGCTGACCGCCAAGGACGGCGAGTACGACGAGGCCGAGGGGCTCGACACCGGTGCGGACGACTATCTGACCAAGCCGTTCTCCTACGTCGTGCTCGTCGCCCGGGTCAAGGCGCTGCTGCGGCGGCGCGGGCAGGGCGCGGGGGCCTCGCCTGTGCATGTGCACGGGGACCTGAAGGTGGACACCGCGGCCCGGCGGGTGTTCCTGGGCGAGGACGAGATCACCCTCACCGCCAAGGAGTTCTCCGTACTGGAGCAGCTCGTGCTGCGGGCCGGCGAGGTGGTGTCCAAGTCGGAGATCCTGGAGCACGTCTGGGACTTCGCGTACGAGGGTGATCCGAACATCGTCGAGGTGTACGTCAGCACGCTGCGGCGGAAGCTGCGGGCGGGGCTGATCCGGACCGTGCGCGGGGCCGGATACCGGCTGGAGCGGTCGCCGTGAGGCGGCTGTTCGGGTCCGTCCGGGCGCGGGCCACGCTGGGCGCGACCCTCGTGGTCGCGGTGGCGCTCGTGGCCGCCGGGGCCGCGGTGCTGCTGTCGCTGCGGTCCAACCTGATCGGCGAGGCCGGCACGCAGGCGGAGCGCTCCGCGCGGGCGGTCGCCTCCGAGCTCGCCGCCGGGACGTCGTACGACAGGCTCTCGGGGCTGGACGGCGACGACGGGCCTGTGCAGGTCCTGGACGAGCACGGGCGGCTGGTCGCGGCCAGTGAGGATCTGGAGGAGATCAGCGGGACCGACAGCGGGCAGGTGAAGCCGCGGCCGGCGGTGCAGCCGACCGGGGACGACGATGACGACTCCGACGACGCGGGCGAGTCCCTCGAAGCCGGTGAGATCTCCGGGGAGAGCGTCTTCAGCAACGGGTCGGCGACCATCGACGGGGACGCGGAGGACTACCGGTTCGCCGCCGTCGAGGTGGAGACCCACGACCGGGGGCACCTCACGGTCTACGCCGGTTCCCCGCTGGCCGCCGAGCACGGGGCCGTGCGGACCGCGCTGACGGTGATGCTGATCGGCTTCCCGCTGCTGCTCGGTGTCGTCGCGGCCGTGACCTGGCTGGTCACCCGGCGGGCCTTGCGGCCCGTGGAGGGGATCCGGCGCGAGATGGCCGCGATCACCCAGTCCGAGGACCTCGCGCGGCGCGTTCCGGAGCCGGACACGCACGACGAGATCGCCCGGCTCGCCAGCACCACCAACGAGACGCTCGCGGCGCTGGAGACATCCGTGGAGCGGCAGCGGCGGTTCGTCGCCGACGCGTCCCACGAGCTGCGCAGTCCGATCGCCTCGCTGCGGACCCAGTTGGAGGTGGCCGCCGCGCATCCCGAACTGCTGGATCTGGACGGGGCCGTGGAGGACACCGTCCGGCTGCAGCGGCTGGCGGCCGACCTGCTGCTGCTCGCCCGGCTGGACGCGGGGGAGCGGCCCGGCGACGCGACGGTCGACCTCGCCGGACTCGCCCGGGAGCAGGCCGAGGGGCGGTCGGCTGTCACCGTGGACGCGGAGAGGGTGGAGGTGGCCGGGTCGCGGGGGCAGTTGGGGAGGGTGCTCGCCAATCTGCTCGACAACGCCCAGCGGCATGCCCGGTCGGCCGTGACGGTGAATGTGCGGCGCGAGGGTGACCTGGCCGTGGTCGGGGTGGCCGACGACGGTGACGGGGTGCCGGAGGACGACCGGGAGCGGATCTTCGAACGGTTCGTCCGGTTGGACGCGGCCCGCAGCCGCGACGACGGCGGAGCCGGGCTGGGACTCGCCATCGCCCGCGACGTGGCCGTCCGGCACGGCGGCACGCTCACGGCAGGACGGGGGCCCGCAGGCGGAGCCCTGTTCGAACTCCGCCTGCCGCTCGTCCAGCGGGGATCGCGGTAGCGGGCGCCGCGGTTACGGGCGCCCGCGCTGGCCGCGCAGGTGCTCCGCGATGGGCTTGAGGGCCTTGTCGAGCTCGGTCAGGGCCTCGGGGGACAGCAGGTCGATGAAGTGCCTGCGCACGGACGCCACATGGTGGGGCGCGACCTTCTGCATCGTCGTCATGCCGTGGTCGGTCAGGACCGCGTAGAGCCCCCGGCGGTCCGACTCGCAGTTCTCCCGCCGGACCAGGTTCGCGTTCTCCATGCGCGTGATCTGGTGCGAGAGGCGGCTCTTGGACTGGAGGGTGGCGGACGCGAGGTCGCTCATCCGCATCCTCTGGCCCTCGGACTCGGAGAGATTCACCAGGATCTCGTAGTCGTTCATTGTCAGGCCGAACGGCTGCAGGTCCTTCTCGAGCTGGTACGTCAACAGCCTGTTGACCTCCAGGTGGGTGCGCCAAGCGCACTGCTCCGCTTCGGTCAGCCAGCGGGTGGCCGTCTCGGTCTCCATGAATGAAGTCTACCTAAAATGTTGAAAGGCGAACTAGTGAGGGGTGGCGTGTGACCGCGCACGCCTGGCGAACAGCAGTGCGCAGACGTTCGATGTCACACTCCGCAGACTACCGCTCACAGCCCGAAGCGACGCTGGAGGTCCCCCAGCTGTCCGGGAAGGCGCGGTACGCCGGACTGTCCGGCCTGGGGGCTGTGCGCTCCGCCGCCGGGCACCCCGGCCTGGTGCGGAACGGCCCCCGTGGCCTGCTCGGCCATCAGGGTCTCGGACGACTGGAGCAGCACCGTCCCGGCGCCGACGAACTCGAACTGGTGCTCCTCGCCGGAGGCCCCGCCCAGGCCCGTCAGCGCACGTAGACCGCCCATGACGCCGGTCATGTACCCATGGTCGTAGTGGTGGCACGGGGAGGGGCAGTCGGCCCAGCCGACCAGGGCCTGGGGGTCGACCCTGATCGGGGGTTCCATGAAGACCACCGGTCCGTTCGACGCGGCCACGAACTTTCCGGTTCCGATGAGGGTCAGGAAACCCGGCACGATTGACTGCTTGAGCGACAGAGTTGGCTGAAAAGCAAGCAGGTTGCCGCTGCGAATGGTCAGGTTGCCGTCCTCGAGGTCGTACGAATTGACGTCGAAGGCCCGGTCGGCGAGGAGCATCTTGCCCGAGCCCTCCGCCACGACCCAGTCGCTCGCGTGCAGTGGCGAATGGAACGACGTGCGGACGAGACGGTCCAGCCGGCCGTGTCCGACGCCGTTGAAGTCGATCGACCCGTAGTAGGCGATCATCTTCCCCTTCTGCAGGAACCACTGGCTCCCCTTCAGTTCCACGCAGAAGGTGTACGCGTTGACGTTGTCGTCCGCCGGCAGCGTCGCCGGGTCGAGGACCACGGGGCCGGCGCCGGGGCTTCCGTACGTGCTCACAGCTTCTCCTCCGACGCCTGGACGTACACCGCACCGCTGCCGCTCAGCTCCAGCTGGAAGGCCTCGCCCGAGCCGCGGCCCACCATGTCCCGCCAGCCGAGCGCCGTGGACAGCTTGTTGCGGACGTCGCCGTGGTGGGCGACGTAGGCCTGCGGGTCCACATGGACCGGCCGCTGCGGGCTGATCGGGATCTCGATGACGCCGCCGTGCGCCATGACCGCGACGGCTCCGTGGCCCTTCAGCGTCGTCGTGAACAGCCCCTGGCCGCTGACCTGGCCCCGCACCATGCCCATGACGCCCCCCTGCGAGCCCAGGAACATCGTGCCCTGCTGGAGCGTGCCCTCGAAGGCCAGGAGGCGGTCCGCCTCCACGTACAGCGTGTCGCCGGAGAGCCGGATCACCTGGACGTGGTGCCCGCCGTGCCCGAACAGGACCGTGCCGCTGCCCTCGACGGACATCAGGGGGGTGTCCTCGTTCGCCACCCGGCGGCCGATCATCGACATGAGCCCGCCCTGGCCGCCCGCCATGCTGGGCGTGAACGACACCTCGCCCTTGTACGCGAGCATCGCGCCACGCTGACTGAACAGCCGCTGTCCCGGCACGACCGTCGCCTCGACCATCTTCCCGTTGATCTCCCGGAAGGCCATCTCACACGTCTCCCGCGATCGTGTTCCGCTCGCTCGGCTGCACGTACACCAGCCCGTCCCCCTCGAACCGCATCTGGAAGGCCTCGCCGCCGCCCTCTCCGAGCAGCGTGCGGAACGTCACACCGGACTGGAAGGACTGCCGCAGATTCCCCTGGTGCGCCACGTACGCCCCCGGGTCGACGGTCAGCGGGTACTGCGCGCTCACCCGCAGCACCACCGCCGGGCCGTCCGACATGATCGCCGCCTGGCCGTGGCCCTCGACGGTCGTCGTGAACAGCCCGTTGCCCTGCGAGGCGCCGCGCAGACCCGTGAACTCCGTGCCCGTGCGCAGCCCGCCGTCGGTCGCGAGCAGGTTGCTCGACTCGACGTAGAGCTTGTCGCCCTGGACGCTGACCAGGTTGATCTCGGAGGCGCGGTCCGCGAACCAGCAGGTCCCGCGCCCCTTCACCTCCATCAACGTCATCTGCTCACCGGTCAGCCGCCGGGTCACCATGCCCCGGATGCCCTCACCGCCGCCGCTGAGCTTCTTGAAGGCCATCTCCCCGTCGTACGCGACCATCGAGCCGTTCTTCGCCTTCACGGCATCCCCGGTCATGTCGACGGCGAGCACCTTGCTGCTCTGAAGTCGGAACATCGCCACGACTGGAAGGTAGCCGCAGGTCCGGCCCCCGGGACAGGGCCCGTGGGTGGAGAACGTCCCTGAGCGCACCCCTGGGGGCCGGGGGCCCGGGCGGTTTGCCACAATGGGCGGGACGCTTGTGCGCGTGTTCACAAACTGTTTCTCTCCACACCGAAGGTGACCCGTGGACCTCAAGACCGCCACCGCCATCCGCCGCCTCCGCCTGGTCTCGGCCCCCGAGGCGATCTCCTTCCTCCTCCTGCTGGTCTGCTCGGTGCTGAAGCGGACCACGGAGTTCAACGCCGTGCCGGTGATGGGCGCGGTGCACGGCGCCCTGTTCGTGCTGTACGTGATCTTCTGGGCCGACGCGTGGAACCGGGCGAAGTGGTCGCTGAAGACGGCCGGGCTGTACTTCGTCCTCTCGGTGCTGCCGGCCGGCGGGTTCTTCGCCGAGCGCATGCTGCGGCGTGAGGCCGAGGACGCGGTTATCGCCTCCCGGGCCCGCAAGGAAGACGTGGTGGGCGCGTGATCGTCGCCTTTTCCGTGACGCCGCTCGGGGTCGGCGAGGACGTGGGGGAGTACGTCGCCGACGCCGTGCGGGTGGTGCGCGAGTCGGGGCTGCCGAACCGCACCGACGCGATGTTCACGTCCGTCGAAGGAGAGTGGGACGAGGTCATGGACGTCGTCCGGCGCGCGGTCGCCGCGGTCGAGCGCCGGGCACCCCGGGTCTCCCTCGTCCTCAAGGCGGACATCCGCCCCGGCGTGACGGACGGCCTCACGTCCAAGGTGGAGACCGTGGAGCGGCACCTCGCCGAGTAGCGGCCCCGCACACGCACCCGACCCCGCCCGCCCGAAGGGCGAGACAGGGCTGACCGCCATGTGACCGGCCGGTAAGGTCGGGTTCGTGCCGAAGCCGCTCAGTCTCTCCTTCGATCCGATCGCGCGCGCCGACGAACGCTGGAAGCAGCGCTGGGGAAACGTGCCGTCCATGGCCGCGATCACCTCGATCATGCGCGCTCAGCAGATCCTGCTGGGCGAGGTCGACGCGGTGGTCAGGCCCTACGGGCTGACCTTCGCGCGCTACGAGGCGCTGGTGCTGCTCACCTTCTCCAAGTCCGGCGAGCTGCCGATGTCCAAGATCGGTGAGCGGCTCATGGTGCACCCCACGTCCGTGACGAACACCGTGGACCGGCTGGTCAAGTCGGGTCTGGTCGCCAAGCGGCCCAACCCGAACGACGGCCGCGGCACCCTCGCCAGCATCACCGACAAGGGCCGCGAAGTCGTCGAGTCGGCCACCCGGGACCTGATGGCGATGGACTTCGGGCTCGGGACGTACGACGCCGAGGAGTGCGCGGAGATCTTCGCGATGCTGCGGCCGCTGCGCGTCTCGGCCGGTGACTTCGAGGAGGAGTGACCCGGGGCAAGATCCCCCGGAACGGGTCGTTACGCTCGACGGCATGAAGAAGAGCGTGCTGACCCGCTACCGGGTCATGGCCTACGTCACCGGTGTGCTGCTCGTCGCGCTGACCCTCGGCATGATCGGCAAGTACGTCCTGCACCTGGGCGGCGCGGCTGATTTCACCCAGGTGGTCAGCATCGCGCACGGCTGGTTGTACGTCGTCTACCTGGTTTTCGCCTTCGACCTCGGCTCCAAGGCGAAGTGGCCGGTCAAGAAGCAGCTGTGGGTGCTGCTGGCCGGCACGATCCCCACGGCCGCGTTCTTCGTGGAGCGCAGGATCAGCCACGAGCTGGAGGGCCGGCTCGCCCAGGACGCGCCCGCGACGGTCAAGGCTTAGGCGCCCCCGGACCGCCGCACGCGTGCGTGCGGCGGTCGTTCTCACCCGTTCGCCAGGTCACTGCCGTCAGCCATCGACATTTACTAGGACGTCCAAGTAAATTCGAGGGTATGGACGCTGACGCCATCGAGGAGGGCCGCCGCCGCTGGCAGGCCCGGTACGACGCCGCACGCAAGCGCGAGGCCGACTTCACCACGCTCTCCGGCGACCCCGTGGATCCGGTGTACGGGCCGCGGCCCGGTGACACCTACGACGGGTTCGACCGGATCGGCTGGCCCGGGGAGTACCCCTTCACCCGCGGCCTGTACGCGACCGGCTACCGAGGGCGGACGTGGACCATCCGGCAGTTCGCCGGGTTCGGCAACGCCGAGCAGACCAACGAGCGCTACAAGATGATCCTCCGCAACGGCGGAGGCGGGCTCTCCGTCGCCTTCGACATGCCGACGCTCATGGGCCGCGACTCCGACGACCCGCGCTCGCTCGGCGAGGTCGGGCACTGCGGCGTCGCCATCGACTCGGCGGCCGACATGGAGGTCCTGTTCAAGGACATCCCGCTGGGTGACGTCACGACGTCGATGACCATCAGCGGCCCGGCCGTCCCCGTCTTCTGCATGTACCTGGTCGCCGCCGAACGGCAGGGCGTCGACCCGTCCGTCCTCAACGGCACGCTCCAGACGGACATCTTCAAGGAGTACATCGCCCAGAAGGAGTGGCTCTTCCAGCCCGAGCCGCACCTGCGGCTCATCGGCGACCTCATGGAGCACTGCGCGGCCGGCATCCCCGCGTACAAGCCGCTGTCCGTCTCCGGCTACCACATCCGCGAGGCCGGGGCGACGGCCGCGCAGGAGCTGGCGTACACGCTGGCGGACGGCTTCGGGTACGTGGAGCTGGGTCTGTCGCGCGGGCTGGACGTGGACGTCTTCGCCCCCGGTCTGTCCTTCTTCTTCGACGCGCACGTCGACTTCTTCGAGGAGATCGCCAAGTTCCGCGCGGCCCGGCGGATCTGGGCCCGCTGGATGCGAGACGTCTACGGCGCCACGTCCGAGAAGGCCCAGTGGCTCCGCTTCCACACGCAGACCGCGGGGGTCTCCCTCACCGCGCAGCAGCCGTACAACAACGTCGTACGGACGGCCGTGGAGGCACTGGCGGCCGTGCTCGGCGGGACGAACTCGCTGCACACCAACGCCCTCGACGAGACCCTCGCCCTGCCGAGCGAACAGGCCGCGGAGATCGCGCTGCGCACCCAGCAGGTGCTGATGGAGGAGACCGGCGTCGCCAACGTGGCCGACCCGCTGGGCGGTTCCTGGTACATCGAGCAGCTGACCGACCGGATCGAGGCGGACGCCGAGAAGATCTTCGACCAGATCAAGGAGCGCGGGCTGCGGGCGCACCCCGACGGGCGGCACCCCATCGGCCCGGTCACCTCCGGCATCCTGCGCGGCATCGAGGACGGCTGGTTCACCGGGGAGATCGCCGAGTCGGCGTTCCGCTACCAGCAGGCGCTGGAGAAGGGCGACAAGCGGGTCGTCGGCGTGAACTGTCACGACGGGTCGGTCACCGGTGACCTGGAGATCCTGCGCGTCAGCCACGAGGTGGAGCGCGAGCAGGTCCGGGTGCTCGGCGGGCGCAAGGCGGCCCGGGACGACGCCGCGGTGCGCACCGCGCTCGACGCCATGCTGGCCGCCGCCCGCGGCGGCGCCAACATGATCGAGCCGATGCTGGACGCGGTACGGGCGGAGGCCACGCTCGGGGAGATCTGCGGCGTGCTGCGGGACGAGTGGGGGGTGTACACGGAGCCGGCCGGCTTCTGACGGCCTACGACCCCAGCCCCTGCAACAGCACCCTGGTGAAGCCGCGGACCCATTCCTCGTCGGCCGGTTCCGCGCTCACCAGGGTGCGGTGCACCACCGCGCCCGCCACCATGTCGAAGATCAGGTCCACCGTGCGGGCGGCCGACTCCGGGTCCTCCTCCGCCGGGAGTTCGCCCCGCGCCTGGGCCCGTGCGCGGCCCTCCAGGACCAGCCGCTTCTGGCGGTCGACCACGGACGCGCGGATGCGTTCACGCAGGGCCTCGTCGCGGGTGGCCTCCGCCACGACCGCCATCAGGCCGCTCCTCGCCTCCGGCAGGGCGAGGATCGCGGCGAACTGCAGCACCACGCCCTCGATGTCGGCGGCCAGCGAGCCGCAGTCGGGCAGCTCCAGCGCGTCGAACAGCTCGGCCACGGCGTCGACGACCAGTTCGTTCTTGCCCGCCCAACGGCGGTAGAGCGTCGTCTTCGCGACGCCGGCGCGCGTCGCCACGTCTCCCAGGGTGAGCTTGGACCAGCCCAGCTCCACCAGCGCCTCACGGGTCGCGGCCAGGATCGCCGTGTCCGCCTCGGCGCTGCGCGGGCGCCCGGAACGGACGGCTGGGCTGCGACTGTGCATGTACCCGACCATAAACCGGCGGTTCCCGCGCGGCCCCGTGAGGGAGATCACCGGGAGGTGGTGTCCCGGCGCCCCGGCGTGGCATTACGCTACGACTCGTAGCGAAAGCCCGTGACGGACGTACACGGGCCTTGCCACACGCGGCGTGGGTGGGGACCCGGCGCCGAAGGGCACGGACCGGCCCGGCTTTTCACACCGTTTTTCACACGCGCGCGGGACGGGGGAGTATAGGCGTATGCAGCCACGGAACATGTCCATGAGCGGAGTCGTCGACCTCGCCGCGGTGAAGGCGGCCCAGGAGGCCAAGGCGAAGGCGGAGCAGGCGCGCGCGCAAGCAGCCCGGGAGGGCGGGACGGGGGCGATCTCCCCGGCCGATCTCGTCATCGACGTCGACGAGGCGGGGTTCGAGCGGGACGTCCTGCAGCGCTCCGCCGAAGTGCCCGTCGTCATCGACTTCTGGGCCGAGTGGTGTGAGCCCTGCAAGCAGCTCAGCCCGGTCCTGGAGCGGCTGGCCGTCGAGTACAACGGCCGGATCCTGCTCGCCAAGGTCGACGTCGACGCCAATCAGATGCTGATGCAGCAGTTCGGCATCCAGGGGATCCCCGCGGTGTTCGCGGTCGTCGCGGGGCAGGCGCTGCCGCTCTTCCAGGGGGCGGCGGGCGAGGCGCAGATCCGCCAGACGCTCGACCAGCTGGTGCAGGTCGGCGAGCAGCGCTTCGGTCTGACCGGTCTCACCGTCGACCCCGAGGCCGAGCCGGGCGGCGGCCCGGCGGCGGCCGCCGAGCAGCCGGCCGGTCCGTACGACGGGCTCCTCGAGGCCGCCGTGCAGGCGCTGGACTCGGGCGACCTGGCCGGTGCCGTCCAGGCGTACAAGAACGTGCTGAACGAGGACCCGGGCAACGAGGAGGCCAAACTGGGTCTCGCGCAGGCCGAGTTGCTCCAGCGGGTGCAGGGCTTCGACCCGCAGCAGGTGCGCCGGGACGCGGCCGAGAAGCCGGCCGACGTGCAGGCGCAGATCGCCGCCGCCGATCTGGATCTGGTGGGCGGCCATGTCGAGGACGCCTTCGGCCGGCTCATCGAGACCGTGCAGCGCACGGTGGGTGACGACCGGGACACCGTGCGGATGCGGCTGCTGGAGCTGTTCGACGTCGTCGGGCCCGACGACCCCCGTGTGATCGCGGCGCGCAGGGCTCTGGCGCGCGCCCTGTTCTGACCAGTCGTTAAACGCGCGGGCCTGTGGTGCCCGCGTGAAAACTCTGCCGACAGAGGGTCACTGCGGCCGCGCTTTACCAAAACTTGGTAATCGCGGCCGCTGTTACTGCGAGTAAGTCATGGACGTTGATCTGTCGGATTCTGTCCATCGATCAACAGCTTTGTACCGCCCCCCGGCAGCACCCTGTGTGGCCGGCCGAGACCTATGGGTCGTTGTTCGGTTATCCGGCCGTTACTAGCCAGTAACGAACCCCCTTGTGCGGGCGGCGAGAATGCACCACGATCGGCCACGCTCGGTCCATTCCCGTACCCCGGCAGCCGGTTGGGTCGCGGACAACCTGGGTCCCCACCGAGCAGAGCCGGCGGCAGTGGCGCCGGCTCTTGGACAGGGGGGTCTTCGCCCTTCCGGCGAAGCCTGTCCAGCAGGGTTGTGCGTGATGCGTGTCAGGCGCGACCAGTGGTTGTCGCTCGGGGGTGATCGCCGGTGATTCGGGCGCAGTTGCGCCGCCGAGTGCAGGCGCTCTCCTTCCCGAGGACGTAGCACTTCTCCCATCCCTGCCCGGCTGAGCCGCCAATCGGGGCGAGCCAGGACAGGAGATGTACGTCCGAGAAGGAGGAAATATGGAGTCCCAGGTGCGTGGCGGGACCAGATGGAAGCGGTTCGCTGTGGTCATGGTGCCCAGCGTCGCCGCCACGGCTGCGATAGGTGTCGCCCTCGCGCAGGGCGCTCTCGCCGCGTCGTTCAGTGTCTCCGGGCAGTCGTTCAAGGTCACGACCGACCAGCTCGTCGGCACGGGCTTCTCGCAGTACGGCGCCCTCGATGAGGGATACACGATGGACGGCAAGAAGGCCGTCCACCCGGTCGCCGTCTCGTCGTTCAAGCAGGCGACGATCAAGAACCTGTGCCAGTCGGTCGTCACCCCGAACATTCCGGTGCTCGGGAACGTCAGCCTGATCCTGCGTGCGGGTCAGGGTGCGAAGCCGGTGGAGGCCCAGAACCTCTACATCGACGTCGCCGACCTCAGCGCCGATGCGACGTTCGAGAACATCGACATCGGTGTGGCGGCCAAGGACGCCAACAAGGGCCCGGCCATGCGGAAGGGCGAGTCGGCCAACCCGTACGGCTTCGCCCAGCAGGCGGACAAGGCGACCCTGACCGACGTGAAGCAGACGGCGTGGGCGACCACCGCCGGAACCTTCAAGCTCAGCGGCCTGAAGATGTCGCTGTCGACGGGTGTCAAGGAGTGCTACTAAGCACTCGATGACGGGCGGGGGAGCCGGTGGCGCCCCCGCCCGTCCACCTTCCGGCCGCGCCTTCACGCGGGGCCCACATCACCACCACAGCAACGCTGTACCAGGGAGCTGTTTTTCCATGAGCGCCGAGACTCCTGCCGCCACCGGCCAGTTGACCCTCCGGAGGCAGCAGTTCCGCGCCTGGCGGGGTGAGCGGCCGTTCTGGGCCGGGCTGTTCGTCCTCCTCAGTGGACTGCCCATCGCCTACTTCCCGTACGCGAATCTCCAGATCGGTCACCTGACGCTGGCGATGGCGACCACCGCGGGTGCCGGGTCCCTGATCATCGGCGTGCTGCTCGTCGTACTGGGCGTGAGCCTCTGGTTCCAGAAGCACGTCCGCGTCTTCGCGGGAGTCGCGGCGATCCTGCTGGCGCTGGTGTCCATTCCCGTGTCCAATCTCGGCGGCTTCCTCATCGGCTTCCTCTTCGCCCTCGTGGGCGGGGCGATGGCCGTGGCCTGGGCGCCGGGCGGACGTCCCGCGGGACAGCCCGCCGCGATGGCAAGCACCGGCACGGGCGGGACTCCCGAGGCCACGGACCACGAGACCACGGAGCTGCGGCCCGTGGACGGGGTGGATGAGCCGAACGATCTGTCAGGAACGAACCCGGCCAACGGGGCGAACGGGAGGCACAGTGCCGGCTGACGAGGTGACCCACGGGGCTGATGTGGAGGCATCCCGTGTGAGAACCGGGCCGCGCCACGCGGCTCCCAAGAAGCCGCTGTTCACCAGGTTCAACAGGCCGGCCGGCAAGGCGATAGCCATGGCGGCGATGCCGACGGCGGTGCTCATGGGCATGGGCTTCACATCGACGCTCGCCATAGCCGACAGCGACACCCCGGCGGCGCCGACCTCCAAGAGCCTGACGGCCGACGAGTACAAGGACTGTGTGGCGGCCCTGGAGGACTCCGACAAGGACTCCAAGGGTGACGCGTCCGCCTCGCCCACGCCGTCCCCCTCGGCGAGCGACGGCGCGACGGACGAGAAGGACGACCAGGGCGACACCGCCCCGAAGCCGTCCCCCTCGGGTGGTACGGAGGCGAACAACGGCGGTTCCTCTTCGTCGGATTCAGGTTCCGACGACAAGGCCGAGCCGAAGCCGACCCCGTCCACGAGCGCGCCCGACGCAGGCGGCGACGACGCGGCCGCCACTCCGTCCCCCGAGCCGTCCGAGAGCCCCGGCAACATCCTGGAGGGCATCGGGGACGCGATCGGCGGCATCTTCGACGGCGGGAAGGGTGAGGACGGGGCGAGCCCCAGCCCGACCCCGACCCCGTCCGTGTCGGCGTCGCAGAGCGCCGAGAAGCCGGCCGAGGACGCCTCCGACGCCGCCGAGGACACGACCGGCAAGGTCGAGGACACCGTCGAGGACACCACCGGCAAGGCGTCCGACCCGGTGAAGGACACCGGCAAGACGGCGGAGGACACCACCAAGGCCGTCGAGAAGGCGGCCGAGGACGCGGCGGAGAAGGCGGAGGAGGCCACCGCCTCGCCCAGCCCCTCCCCGAGCGCCACCACGGACGCCGACGACTGCCCGGCCGCCACCGACGCCGAGGGCGGTGTCGACAACAAGGTGCCGCTGCCGGACGACCCGTGGTTCCTCAACGCCAGCTCGCTGACGCTGAAGGGCGCCGACTACAAGGGCGTCGTCGAGGTGCGGACCGCCAACGGCTCCGTCAAGAAGGTGCTGAAGTACGTCATATCCGGCGGCACCGACATCGGCGACCTGCACCAGACCGTCCAGGACAAGCAGTCCGGCAAGACCTACCACGTGCAGGCGGCCAAGGGCTCGACGTCCACGATCCGCAACGGCGACACCGTGATGTACACGGAGAGCATCTCCGGCAACCTGCTCGGGCTGATCCCGATCACGTTCGACCCGGAGCACCCGCCGCCGCTGAACATCCCGCTGATCTACTTCACCAACGTGAAGGTCCAGCAGGCCGGCCAGTTCGGCGGGACGCTGCACGTGCCGGGGCTGCACAACTTCGTCACCGGCTGAGCGCCCCTCACAGCCCGTTCGCGAGCCGCACACACCGAGGGCGCCCCCTGGAATCCAGGGGGCGCCCTCGGTGGCGTCCAGGGGCTTTCACGGCCCGTGGACGGATCAGCCCTTGGCCTCGCCCAGGTGGTGGACCCGCACCATGTTGGTGGTGCCGGGCACGCCGGGGGGCGAACCGGCGGTGATGACCACGATGTCGCCTTCGTTGAAGCGGTTCAGCTTCACCAGCTCCTGCTCGACGAGGTCGACCATCTCGTCCGTGCTGTTCACGAACGGCACCACGTACGGCTCCACGCCCCAGCTCAGCGCCATCTGGTTGCGGGTGCCCTCGTCGGTGGTGAAGGCGATGATCGGCTGCGCCGCGCGGTAGCGCGAGAGACGGCGGGCGGTGTCGCCGGACTGCGTGAAGGCCACCAGGCCCCGGCCGCCGAGGAAGTCGGCGATCTCGCAGGCGGCCCGGGCCACCGAACCGCCCTGCGTGCGCGGCTTCTTGCCCGGCACCAGCGGCTGCAGGCCCTTGGACATCAGCTCCTGCTCGGCCGCGGTGACGATCTTCGACATCGTCTTCACGGTCTCGATCGGGTACGCGCCCACGCTCGACTCGGCCGACAGCATGACCGCGTCGGTGCCGTCCAGGATGGCGTTGGCCACGTCGGAGGCCTCGGCGCGGGTGGGACGGGAGTTGGTGATCATCGACTCCATCATCTGGGTCGCCACGATCACCGGCTTGGCGTTGCGACGGCAGAGCTCGATCAGGCGCTTCTGCACCATGGGGACCTTCTCGAGCGGGTACTCGACGGCCAGGTCACCGCGGGCGACCATCACACCGTCGAACGCCATCACGACGTCCTCCATGTTCTGCACCGCCTGCGGCTTCTCCACCTTGGCGATGACGGGGACGCGGCGGCCCTCCTCGTCCATGACGCGGTGCACGTCGTGGACGTCCTTGGCGTCCCGGACGAAGGACAGCGCGACCAGGTCGCAGCCCATCCGCAGGGCGAAGCGGAGGTCGTCGACGTCCTTCTCGGACAGCGCGGGCACGTTGACGGCCGCGCCGGGCAGGTTGATGCCCTTGTGGTCGGAGATGACGCCGCCCTCGATGACGATCGTCCTCACCCGGGAGCCCTCGACCTTGGTGACCTTCAGCTCGACGTTGCCGTCGTTGATGAGGATCGGGTCGCCCTTGCTGACATCGCCGGGCAGACCCTTGTAGGTCGTCCCGCAGATCGTCTTGTCGCCCGGGACGTCCTCGGTGGTGATGGTGAACTCGTCACCGCGCACCAGCTCCACGGGACCCTCGGCGAAGGTCCCCAGACGGATCTTCGGGCCCTGGAGGTCGGCGAGGACACCGATGGCCCGGCCGGTCTCCTTGGCGGCGGCACGGACCCGGTCGTACCGGCCCTGGTGCTCGGCGTGGCTGCCGTGGCTGAAGTTGAAGCGGGCCACGTTCATGCCGGCTTCGATCAACGCGACAAGCTGATCGTGGGAGTCGACCGCAGGGCCGAGAGTACAGACGATTTTCGAACGGCGCATGGGGCGATCCTATCGGTTTGTTTCGCAGCGGAATATTCCGTCTGGCGGAAAATACAAAAGGGCGGCATGCCGCTCAGGTGTGATTCCCCGAACCAATTACCAGCGCGTAGGTCTGTGTCGCGATCTCCAATTCCTCGTCAGTGGGCACCACCGCCACGGCGACCCGGGCGCCCTCGGGCGAGATCAGCCGTGCCGCGTCGCCGCGTACGGCGTTGCGCTCGCCGTCCACCGCAAGGCCCAGCTCCTCCAGCCCCGCCAGGGCGGCAGCCCGCACAGGAGCCGCGTTCTCGCCCACACCGGCCGTGAAGGCGACCGCGTCCACCCGTCCGAGTACGGCGTAATAGGCGCCGATGTACTTCTTCAGCCGGTGAATGTAGATGTCGAACGCCAGCTCGGCCTGCTCGTCGCCCTCGTCGACGCGGCGGCGGATCTCCCTCATGTCGTTGTCACCGCACAGACCGATCAGACCGCTCTTCTTGTTGAGAAGAGTGTCGATCTCGTCGGCGGACATTCCACCGACACGCATCAAATGGAAGATGACGGCCGGGTCCATGTCTCCGGAGCGCGTACCCATCACGAGCCCCTCCAAAGGCGTCAGCCCCATGGAAGTGTCCACGCAGCGACCGCCCCGCACGGCCGACGCCGACGCCCCGTTGCCCAGGTGCAGCACGATCACGTTCGCCTCGGAGGGGTCCTTGCCCAGCAGCGCGGCGGTGGCCCGCGAGACATAGGCGTGCGACGTGCCGTGGAAGCCGTAGCGCCGGATGCGGTGCTCGTCGGCGGTCTTGACGTCGATCGCGTAGCGGGCGGCCGACTCCGGCATGGTCGTGTGGAACGCCGTGTCGAAGACGGCGACCTGCGGCAGGTCCGGCCGCAGCACCCGGGCGGTGCGGATGCCGGTGAGGTTGGCCGGGTTGTGCAGTGGGGCCACCGGGATGAGCCGCTCGATCTCGGCGAGCACGGCGTCGTCGACGACGGTCGGCTCGGTGAAGAACTTCCCGCCGTGCACCACGCGGTGCCCGATCGCGGCCAGCTCGGGCGAGTCCAGGCCCAGGCCGTCCTTGGCGAGCTCCTCGGCCACGGCCTTCAGGGCGGCGTCGTGGTCGGCGATCGCACCGCCGCGCTCCCGGCTCTCGCCGCCGGCCCGGGTGTGCTTCAGCCGGGACGTCTGCTCGCCGATGCGCTCGACCAGGCCCACCGCCAGCCGGCTGCTGTCGCGCATGTCGAGCAGCTGGTACTTCAGCGACGAGGAGCCGGAGTTGAGGACGAGGACACGGGCGGGGCTCACTGGGCGGTCGCCTTCTCGCTCGGGGACGGGGCGGGCGTCTGGGCCTGGATCGCGGTGATCGCGACGGTGTTCACGATGTCGGAGACCAGGGCGCCCCGGGACAGGTCGTTCACCGGCTTGCGCAGACCCTGCAGCACCGGGCCGACGGCGATCGCGCCGGCCGAGCGCTGTACGGCCTTGTAGGTGTTGTTGCCGGTGTTCAGGTCGGGGAAGATCAGCACGCTCGCCTGCCCGGCGACCTCGGAGCCGGGCAGCTTGGTCGCCGCGACCGACGGCTCCACCGCGGCGTCGTACTGGATCGGGCCCTCGATCTTCAGGTCGGGCCGGCGCGCGCGTACCAGCTCGGTGGCCTCGCGCACCTTGTCGACGTCGGCTCCGGAACCCGAGGTCCCGGTGGAGTACGACAGCATCGCGATCCGCGGCTCCACGCCGAACTGCTCGGCCGTGGTCGCCGACTGGATGGCGATGTCGGCGAGCTGCTCGGCGTTCGGGTCCGGGTTGACCGCGCAGTCGCCGTAGACGAGGACCTTGTCGGCCAGGCACATGAAGAAGACGGACGAGACGATGCCGGCGTCCGGCCTGGTCTTGATGATCTCGAACGCCGGACGGATCGTCGCCGCCGTGGAGTGCACCGAGCCCGACACCATGCCGTCGGCGAGGCCCTCCTGGACCATCAGCGTGCCGAAGTAGTTCACGTCGGAGACGACGTCGTGGGCGAGCTCCACGGTGACGCCCCGGTGGGCGCGCAGGGCCGCGTACTTCTCGGCGAAGGTGTCGCGCAGTTCGGAGGTGGCCGGGTCGATCAGCTGGGACTCGCCGAGGTCGACACCGAGGTCGGCGGCCTTCTTGCGGATCTGGTCGACCGGGCCGAGCAGCGTCAGTTCGCACACGCCCCGGCGCAGCAGCACCTCGGCGGCGTGCAGCACCCGCTCCTCGGTGCCCTCGGGCAGGACGACCCGGCGCAGGTCGGAGCGGGCCTGCTCCAGCAGCTTGTGCTCGAACATCATCGGCGTGACGCGGTCGCTGCTCGGCGCGGAGACGCGGCGGGCGAGGCCGGCGGTGTCGGCGTACCGCTCGAACAGGCCGAGGGCCCGCTCCGCCTTGCGCGGGGTGGCCGCGTTCAGCTTGCCCTCCATGGAGAACAGCTGCTCGGCGGTGGGGAAGCTGGTGCCGGCCACCGACAGGACCGGGGTGCCGGGGGCGAGGCGGTCGGCGAGGGTGAGGATGTGGTCGCCGGGCACCTCGTCCAGGGTGAGCAGCACGCCCGCTATCGGCGGGGTGCCGGCGCTGTGCGCGGCGAGCGAGCCGACGACCAGGTCGGACCGGTCGCCCGGGGTGACCACGAGGCAGCCCGGGGTCAGGGCGCCCAGGAAGTTCGGCAGCATGGCGCCGCCGAAGACGAAGCCGAGCACGTCCCGGGCGAGCCCGGAGTCGTCGCCCAGCACCACCTCGGCACCGAGGGCGTGGCCGATCTGCGAGACGGTCGGCGCGGACAGGGCGGGCTCGTCGGGCAGGACGTAACAGGGCACGGGCAGCCGGGAGTCGAGCCGGCCGGCGATCTCGTCGCGGTCCTCGCGGGCCACCCGGTTGGCGACCATGGCGAGGACGTCGCAGCCCAGGGTGTCGTAGGCGCGGTAGGCGTTGCGCGTCTCGGCGAGCACGGACTCGACGGTCTGCTTGCGGCCGCCGACGACGGGGATCACGGACGCGCCGAACTCGTTCGCCAGCCGGGCGTTGAGCGACAGCTCGTCCGGCAGCTGTGTGTCGGCGTAGTCGGTGCCGAGGACCAGGACGACGTCGTAGTCCCGCGCGACCCGGTGGAAGCGGTCGACGAGGGTGGAGACCAGCTCGTCGGTGCCGGCCTCGGCCTGGAGGGCGGACGCCTCGTGGTAGTCCATGCCGTAGACGGTCGCCGGGTCCTGGGTGAGCCGGTAGCGGGCGCGCAGCAGCTCGAAGAGGCGGTCGGGTCCGTCGTGGACCAGGGGGCGGAACACACCGACCCGGTCGACCTGCCGGGTGAGGAGCTCCATGACCCCCAGTTCGACGACCTGGCGTCCGTCGCCGCGGTCGATGCCGGTCACGTACACGCTGCGGGTCACGCGCGCTCTCCGTTTCGTCTCGATGGGGGGCGCAGGCCTCACACCCACCGCTGTCCAGCCGGGGGCACAAAAATCGCCCACCGAGGTGAGCAGAACCCTCTTGACAATACCTCTGTCGCTGGATAAGGCGCCCGTCAGGCCAGGGGTTCCGCGGCGGGCTGTGGAGCGTGAAACAATCGGCAGTGGCTCACCGGTGTCAACAGCGAGCAGGAGACACAGCACGATGCGTATCGGAGTTCTCACCGCAGGCGGCGACTGCCCCGGCCTGAACGCCGTGATCCGGTCGGTCGTGCACCGGGCGGTCGACAACTACGGCGACGAGGTCATCGGCTTCGAGGACGGCTACGCCGGCCTGCTCGACGGCCGCTTCCGCAACCTCGACCTGGAGTCCGTCAGCGGCATCCTGGCCCGCGGCGGCACCATCCTCGGGTCGTCCCGGCTGGAGCGCGACCGGCTGCGCGAGGCCTGCGAGAACGCCTCCGACATGATCCACGAGTTCGGCATCGACGCGCTCATCCCGATCGGCGGCGAGGGCACGCTGACGGCCGCGCGCATGCTGAGCGACGCCGGCCTGCCCGTCGTGGGTGTCCCGAAGACGATCGACAACGACATCTCCTCCACGGACCGCACCTTCGGCTTCGACACCGCCGTGGGTGTCGCCACCGAGGCGATGGACCGGCTGAAGACCACCGCCGAGTCCCACCAGCGGGTGATGGTCGTGGAGGTCATGGGCCGGCACGCCGGCTGGATCGCCCTGGAGTCGGGCATGGCGGCCGGCGCGCACGGCATCTGCCTGCCGGAGCGGCCGTTCGACCCGGCCGACCTCGTGAAGATGGTCGAGGAGCGGTTCTCCCGCGGCAAGAAGTTCGCGGTGGTCTGCGTCGCCGAGGGCGCCCACCCCGCCGACGGCTCCATGGACTACAACAAGGGCGCCATAGACAAGTTCGGCCACGAGCGCTTCCAGGGCATCGGCACCGCCCTCGCCCACGAGCTGGAGCGGCGCCTGGGCAAGGAGGCCAAGCCGGTCATCCTCGGCCACGTCCAGCGCGGTGGTGTCCCGACCGCCTACGACCGGGTGCTCGCCACGCGGTTCGGCTGGCACGCGGTGGAGGCGGCGCACCAGGAGCAGTTCGGCAGGATGACCGCCCTGCGTGGGACGGACATCGTGATGGTCCCCCTCGCGGAGGCCGTGACCGAGCTGAAGACGGTGCCGAAGGACCGCATGGACGAGGCCGAGTCGGTCTTCTAGCCGGCCTCCAGGTCGGTGTCGTCCTGGAGTTTCGTCCAGAAGTGCTCCACGATCCGGTCGAGGAAGTCCTGGCCTGCGTCGCCCGCGTCGCCGCTGCCGCCGCCCCAGCTCAGGGTGGCCGCCATGTGCCCCTGGTAGTCCTCGTGCAGTCCTTGCAGGGCGTCCTCCAGGAACCGCCGGTCCAGGGGCACGAGTTTGGCCACGGGGCGGACGTAGGCCTGCCAGCGGGTGGTGGCCGCACTGCGCAGCAGACCGCCGAGTCTGCCGTCGCGGCCGGTGACCGTGACGAAGTCGGGCAGGCCGAGCCCGAGCAGATCGGCCAGGGCGGCGGACTGGCGGTCCGTGCCGCGCCAGGAGTCGGTCTCCTCCATGTGCAGATACGCGAGCACGTCGTGCCCCACGCTCCGGGCCACGTCCTCCGGGGCTAGGCAGCGGGCGATGCGGTGTTCGCGCAGGGTGCGCGGTCGGCCGATGAGTTCGGCGGGTGAGCACCACAGCACGCCCGCGAGCGCGGTGAGTTCGGAGTTGGTCGGGGCGGCGGCCCCGCGTTCCCAGGCGATCACGTGGTCCGGGGTGATGTGGGGGTGCCCGTACGAGACGCGCATGCCGTAGGCGACGTGCTCGGGGGCCATGCCGAGGGCCGCGCGCAGCCGGCGGGCGGCGGGGGCGTTGAAGGGCGGGGTCGTGGGGGCGGACGGGGGTGGAAGAAGGGGTGGGGGCTGGCTCGGTCGGGCTGAAGGTCGGCGCACGGCCCACAAGCTAGGGCGGCGGGGGTGGGCTGACTACGGTCTGTTCGGCCAGGAACACGGATTGTAGGAAGCTACGGCTACCGGCGGGTTCGACCGGGGGTGAAGATCGTCTGTCGGCCGGGGTGCGGGCGGGGCGAGGGTGGCGCCGGGTCCGGTGATCATGGGCCCGGCAAGGCGGTGACTCCCGTGAACGGCAAGCTCAACGGGCATATGTGCGGGCGTCTCCTCGCGGCGGTGGGGCCGGACGGGGCGCCTCAGGTGTCGCGCGTGTGGGCGGACATCGAAGAGCAGTACGTCGTGGTCGACACCTCGCTGGGGCGGGTGAAGGAGGAGAACCTGCGGCGCAATCCCGCCTGACCGGCGGGTGGTGGGTCGGGGCCGCGCCGGGGGGTGTCCGTCCTCGCAACGGCGCGATGGAGCTTCATACCGACCGACTGTCCGTTGACGCGCCAACCTCTGCGGGCGGACACCCCCCGGCACGGCCCCTTCTCGCCGTACGCGGGTGCGGGAGCGTTCCCGTCCGGGCTGCGGACCCATCGCCTCCGCCGTCGCGCTGTTCAGCCCTTGACCGCGCCCCCCAGGGCGAAGCCGCCTCCCAGGCGGCGGGCTATCAGGACGTACAGGAGGATCACCGGGGTCGAGTAGACGATGGAGAACGCTGCCAGCTGGCCGTACGCCACCATGCCGCGGTTGCCGAAGAAGTCGTTGATGCTGACCGAGGCCGGCATCTGGTCGGGGGTGAGCAGAAGCATGAAGGGGACGAAGAAGTTGCCCCACATCATGACGAAGGAGAACACCGTCACCACGGACACGCCCGGGCCCATCAGGGGCAGGACGATGCGGAGAAGGGACTGGAACGCCGAGGCGCCGTCGGTCCAGGCCGCCTCCTCCAGTTCTCTCGGTACGCCGTCCATGAAGTTCTTCATCAGCCAGATGGCGAAGGGGAGTTGGGACGCGGCGAAGAAGAGGATCGTGCCCTGCATGGTGTCGATCAGGTCCACCCGCACGAAGAGCGCGTAGACCGGAACCATGATCGCCGTGATGGGCAGGCTCGTGGCGAAGAGGATCGTGAGGAGGAAGGGGCGGTTGAAGCGGGAGCGGAAGCGCGAGAGCGGGTAGGCGGCCAGGGCCGCGCAGACCACCGTGAGCAGGGTCGCGCCGCCGCACAGGAGCAGGCTGTTGAGCAGCGGCGTGAAGGTGATCTCGGGGGTGAGGATCGCGTCGAAGTTGTCGAGGGTCAGGGCGTCGGGGGTCTTCACCCTCAGGTTCGCGTGCGGGTCCAGGGCCGACAGGACCACCCAGGCGAGGGGGAGGACGAAGGCCGCCGCGACCATCAGCAGGCCCGCGTCCGCGGCCAGGCGGCGTGTCGTGCGGCGGGAGGTCATGCGCGTCAGACCTCCGTTCGCAGCAGGCGCAGGTAGAGGAGGGAGAAGAGCGAGCCGACCAGGAGCAGGAGCAGGGCGACCGCCGTGCCGTAGCCGATCAGGCTGTTCTGGAAGGCCTGTTCGTACATGAAGAGAGGCAGGGTCTGGGACCTGCCGCCGGGGCCGCCTCTCGTCATCACCCAGATCAGGCCGAAGACGGAGAGGGTCTGGAGGGTGTTGAGCATCAGGTTCGTGGCGATGGAGCGGCGGATCATGGGGAGCGTGATGTGCCACATGCGGCGCCGGCCTCCTGCCCCGTCGACCTCCGCCGCCTCGGTGATCTCCTTGGGGATCTCGTTCAGCGCGGCCGAGTAGACCAGCATCGAGAAGGCGGTGCCGCGCCAGACGTTCGCGAAGGACACCGCCAGGATCGGGAGGGTGAACAGCCAGTTCTGGGAGGGCAGGTGGAGCCAGTCCAGGATGGCGTTCAGGGTGCCCTCGCGGCGGAAGAAGGCGTAGAGGAGGAAGCCGGCGACGACCTCCGGCAGGACCCACGCCGTGACCACGATGCCGCCGGTCAGGGTGCGCACCGGCTTCGACGCGCGCTGTATCAGTGCCGCCAGGGCGAGACCCAGCGTGTTCTGTCCGATCAGGGAGGACAGGACGGTGAACACCAGGGTCAGCCATACGGCGTTCAGGAACGCCTCGTCGCCGAAGGCCCGGGTGAAGTTGTCGAAGCCGACGAACGACTCCTGGGCCTGGCCGGTGAGCTGGAGGTCGGTGAAGGCGATGTAGACGCAGTAGGCGATGGGGCCCGCGAGGAAGAGCAGCAGGAGGACGATCGCGGGGGTGAGGGGCAGGATCCGCACCGGCAGGCGGGGGCCGTGTACCGGGTGCTCGGCGTCGGGGGTCTTGGTCAGCCGGGGGCGGGGTGCCGTGGTGGTCATGCCCGGAGGTCCTCGCTCACCGTTCGACCACCTGGTTGTCCGTCGCGTCCTTCAGCGCGTCCGTGTACGAGCTCGTCGCCTCCGCCACCGACGTGTCGCCCGTGGTCACGCCCTCCATCGCCTCCTGGATGGCCGTGGAGACCTTGGGGTAGGCCGGGTAGGCGGGGCGGTAGTGCGTCGTCGCCACCAGGTCCGTGAAGAACTTGATGCCGGGCTGGGCGTCGACGTAGGCGGGGTCCTCGGCGACGTCCTCACGGACCGCGATGCCCGAGTTGGCGACGTACCACTTCTGCGCGTTGGCCTTGGTCTGCATCGTCTTGACGAACTCGAAGGCCAGGTCGGGGTTGCCCGCCTTGGCGGGGATCGACCAGGTCCAGCCGCCGGACATGCTCACCTTGCCGGGCGCCTGCCCGTTCTGCGTGGGCATGGCCGCCAGGCCCAGCGTCTTCGACCACTCGGGCCACTCGTGGCCGCTGCCGGGCAGCCAGTCCTGGGGGAGCCAGGAGCCGTCGAGGGCGATGGCCAGCTTGCCCTGCGGGAGCCACTCGCCGCGGACCCGGGTCATGACGTTCGGGTCGAGGGCGTCCGAGACGTCCGGGCCGAGCTTCTCCTTGTAGACCGTCTCGACGAAGGAGAGGGCGTCCTCGAAGCCCTTGCCGCCGGCGATCCACTTCTTGGAGGTCTTGTCGTAGAGCGGGTCGGTACGGCCGTCGCCCGTGCCGTAGAGGAGCATCTCGAAGGTCTGCATGGTGGCCGCCTCGCCGACCGGTTTGCCGGTGTAGGCGTTGAGCGGGATGACGTCGGGGACCTTCTTCTTGATGGTGCGGGCGGCGGTGAGGACGTCGTTCCAGGTCCTGGGCTGCCAGTCGGCGGGGAGGCCGGCCTTCTCGAAGATGTCCTTGTTGAACCACAGGCCGCGGGTGTCGGTGCCGTCGGGGACGCCGTACGTCTTGCCGTCCTCGCCCTGGGCCGCCGCCTTCGCCGTGTCGATGAACCTGTTCCAGTCCGGCCACTTGGCGAGGTAGGGGTCGAGGGGCTTCAGATAGCCGCTGGTGATGTCGGAGTTGATGAGGAACGTGTCCTCGTAGACCAGGTCGGGGGCGGTCTTGGGGGAGCGGAGCATCTGCTGGAGCTTGGTGTAGTACTCCGAGTCCGGGGCCTTGATGGGGACGAGTTCGACCTTCTTGCCGGGGTGGGCCTTCTCGAACTGCTTCGTGATGTCCGCGAGATAGGTGTCCATCACCTTCACGGAGTTGTCCGTGGACTGTTTGAAGGAGACCTTCACGGTGTCCGGGTCGCTGCCGGATCCGCCCCCGCAGGCGGTGAGCGTGGTTGCGGCGACGGCCAGGGCGACGAGGGGGGTGAGAGCGGCGGTGGGGCGCACGGCAACGACCTCCTACGGGCGCACTTCTTTGTGGCCGGGACGGCTGCGTCGTGAACCTAAGTTGAGTGGTCTAGTCAGGTCAATGCGTGTGCGGGGGTTTGATCGGCGACCGGTGAACCGTCACTGGCCCGTGACCCAGCGGTACTGCAACTCCGGGCGCCCCACGGTGCCGTACTGCGGGCGGCGCGCCGCGCGGCCCGCGTCGACCAGGTGCTCCAGGTAACGGCGGGCCGTGATGCGGGAGATGCCCACGGATTCCGCGACGCCGGCGGCCGTGAGGCCCTCCGCGCTGTCGCGCAGGGCGACCGTCACCCGCTCCAGCGTCGGTGCGCTGAGACCCTTGGGCAGCGCGGCCGGGCCCGGTGCGCGCAGGGCACCGAGCGCCCGGTCCACCTCGTCCTGGCCGCTCGCCTCGCCGACCGCCGCGTGGAACTCGGCGTAGCGCACGAGCCGGTCGCGCAGGGTCGCGAAGGTGAACGGCTTCAGCACGTACTGCACGACCCCGAGCGAGACGCCCTCGCGGACGACGGCCAGGTCGCGCGCCGACGTCACCGCTATCACGTCCGCGTGATGGCCGGCCGTCCTGAGGGACCGGGCCAGTTGCAGGCCGTGCACGTCCGGCAGATGCAGGTCGAGCAGGAGCAGGTCGACCGGGGTGCGCTCCAGGGCCCGGCGGGCCTCCGCACCCGAGTGCGCCTTGCCCACGGCCACGAAGCCGGGCACCCGGCCCACGTACAGTACGTGCGCGTCGGCGGCGACCGGGTCGTCCTCCACGACCAGGACGCGGATGGCCTTCTCGCTGCTCGTCATGCGTCGCCTCCAGCGCCTCTGGCCACCGGGGCCGCGGATGCCACGCCCGCGTCCGCCGCCCCGGCCTCACCCAGCGCCAGCCGTACCGCGAACTCCGCCCCGCCCCCGTCGGCCTCCGCCACCGTCAGGGAGCCGCCGTGCCGCTGGGCCGCCTGCCGGACCAGCGCCAGCCCGAGACCCCGGCCGGCCGGGCCCGCCGGTTTCGTCGAGAAGCCCCGCTGGAAGACCGCCTCGGCGTGCTCGGGGTCCACGCCCGGGCCCGTGTCCGAGACCCGCAGCACCAGCTCCGGGGCGTCGCAGGGGTTCCTGGTGTACGCGGCCACCGTCACCCGCGCCCGGGCGCTGCCCTGCGCCGCGTCCACGGCGTTGTCGATCAGGTTGCCGAGGATGGTCACCAGGTCCCGCGCCGGCAGGGTCTCGGGCAGCAGGCCGTCGTCCAGGCTGCTGTCCTGCGACACCACCAGCTCCACGCCCCGCTCGTTCGCCTGGGCGGTCTTGCCCAGCAGCAGCGCCGCCAGCACCGGTTCGCTCACCGCCGCCACGACCTGGTCGGTCAGTGCCTGCGCCAGCTCCAGCTCGGCCGTCGCGAACTCCACCGCTTCCTCCGCCCGGCCCAGCTCGATCAGCGAGACGACCGTGTGCAGCCGGTTCGCCGCCTCGTGCGCCTGTGAGCGCAGCGCCTGTGTGAAACCCCGCTCGGAGTCCAGCTCGCCCATCAGCGACTGGAGTTCGGTGACATCGCGCAGAGTGACGACCGTGCCGCGCCGCTCACCGCCCGACACCGGCGAGGTGTTGATCACCAGGACCCGGGACGCCGTCAGATGCACCTCGTCGACCCGGGGCTCCGAGGCGAGCAGGGCACCCGTCAGCGGGGCCGGCAGCCCCAGCTCCGCCACCGACCTGCCCACCACGTCCCCGGCCACGCCGAGCAACTCCCGACCTCCGTCGTTGATCAGCGCCACACGGTACTGCCCGTCCAGCATCAGCAGCCCCTCGCGCACGGCGTGCAGGGCGGCCTGATGGTAGTCGTGCATGCGGCTGAGCTCGGTCGCGTTCATGCCGTGGGTGTGGCGGCGCAGCCGGGCGTTGACGACGTACGTGCCGACCGCGCCCAGCACCAGCGCCCCGGCCGCGACGCCGAGCAGGGCCGTCAGCTGGTCCTGGACCCGCTGGGTGATCTGCTCGACCCGGATCCCCGCGCTGACCAGGCCGACGACCCTGCTGCCGTCCTGGATCGGGGTGACGGCGCGGACCGACGGGCCGAGCGTGCCGGTGTAGGTCTCGGTGAAGGTCTGGCCCTTCAGGGCCCGCTCGGTGTGCCCCCGGAAGGTCTGGCCGATCTGCCGGGGGTCGGGGTGCGTCCAGCGGATGCCCCGGGGATCCATGATCGTGATGAAGTCGACCTCGGTGTCCCGCATCACCTTCAGCGCGTACGGCTGGAGCTCGGCGGTCGGGTCGTCGCCGCGGGCCGCGGCCAGTACGGACGGGGAATCGGCCACCGAGCGGGCCACCGCCCGGGCCTGGCGCGCCGCGGCCTCCTCGGCCTGGCTGCGGTCGCTGACATAGGTGAACAGCGCGTATCCGGCCACGACGACCGCTATCAGGACGGCCTGCATGGCGAAGAGCTGGCCGGCCAGGCTGCGGGGACGGGGGACGGTGAAGCGCATGCGGTCAGTCTGCACCGTGGCTGATTGTGAACTAAATGAACGGAAGGGTGACCGCGCTCACAGAGCAGGACATAGTCACGGCATTCCCTATAACGCATCTCCGGGAGCCCCGCTCCGCGTTTGCCGGGCCTCCCGGAGTCTTTTCCGGACGTGAGCCGCACGCCGGTGATGCCGACGACGTCGTCAAGGAGGGCCGCCGTGACCAGCGCAGCCGATACGGCACCTGCCGCACGCAAACCCAAGCGGGACCGCACGCACTACCTCTACATCGCGGTGATCATCGCGGTCGCCGCCGGTATCGCGGTGGGACTGGCCGCACCGGAGTTCGCGCAGGAGCTGAAGCCGATCGGCACGGGCTTCGTGGCCCTGATCAAGATGATGATCTCGCCGATCATCTTCTGCACGATCGTGCTCGGTATCGGCTCGGTACGGAAGGCCGCCAAGGTCGGTGCCGTCGGCGGTATCGCCCTGGGCTACTTCATGGTGATGTCGCTGGTCGCGCTGGGCATCGGCCTGGTCGTCGGCAACATCCTGGAGCCGGGCACCGGCCTCGCGGTGACCGACGCGGTCAAGGACGCCGGTCACGCGCAGATCGACACCGAGGCGAAGGACACCACGGAGTTCCTGCTCGGCATCATCCCGACCACGATCGTCTCGGCATTCACCAACGAGTCGGTCCTGCAGACCCTGCTGATCGCCCTGCTCGCGGGCTTCGCCCTGCAGGGCATGGGCTCGGCCGGCCAGCCGGTCCTGCGCGGCATCGAGCACATCCAGCGGCTCGTCTTCCGCATCCTCGCGATGGTCATGTGGGCCGCGCCGATCGGTGCCTTCGGCGCCATCGCCGCCGTCACCGGCTCCGCGGGCCTGGAGGCGCTCAAGAGCCTCGCCGTGCTGATGCTCGGCTTCTACGTGACCTGTTTCCTGTTCGTCTTCATCGTGCTCGGCGCCCTGCTGCGCGCCATCTCCGGCCTGAACATCTTCACGCTGTTCAAGTACCTCGGCCGGGAGTTCCTGCTGATCCTGTCCACGTCCTCCTCCGAGTCCGCGCTGCCGCGGCTCATCGCGAAGATGGAGCACCTGGGCGTCAGCAAGCCGGTGGTCGGCATCACCGTCCCGACCGGCTACTCCTTCAACCTCGACGGCACCATGATCTACATGACCATGGCCTCGCTGTTCATCGCCGACGCCATGGGTACGCCGATGTCGATCGCTGAGCAGATCCCGCTGCTGCTCTTCCTGCTGGTCGCCTCCAAGGGCGCCGCCGGTGTCACCGGCGCCGGTCTCGCGACTCTGGCCGGTGGCCTGCAGTCGCACAAGCCGGCCCTGGTGGACGGCATCGGCCTCATCGTCGGCATCGACCGCTTCATGAGCGAGGCCCGCGCCCTGACCAACTTCGCGGGCAACGCCGTCGCCACGGTGCTGATCGGCACCTGGACCAAGGAGATCGACAAGGACCGCGTGAACCAGGTCCTCGCCGGTCGGCTGCCCTTCGACGAGAAGACCCTGCTGGACGACGGCCACGACGGCCCGTCCGAGGAGCACGTCGAGGCGCCCGAGCAGGGCGGCGAGAAGGAGCTGGCGAAGGCCTGACGGCCGCGCCGCTCCCGTGAGAATCCGGGCGGCTGGGTGTCCCCCCGTCGCTCAGCCGCCCGGTTCACAGCACACAGACGGATCAAGCGTCCAGCTTCGCCACCAGTTCGGTGGCCTCGGAGGCGGGCACGCCCGCCGCGGTCAGAACGGTGACCGCGGCGCAGCGGCCCGCCTCTCGCGCTGCCAGCAGGCCGTCGTTCACCGCCTCCATCACCGCGAACAGCGTCTGCTCGTGCACATACGCCAGGGCCGGAGCCGGCAGCGGTGAGCTGAAGACGTCCTCGTCCAGCCCGCGCTGCAGCAGCCCGATGCTCTCCTGCCGGACCGGGGCGAGCCGCTCCCGGATGCCCTGCATGGTGACCGTGCGCTGGGCGAGCGCGACCAGCAGCCGGTAGCGGTCGGCGATCGCCCACACCGCCAGCACCGAGCGCGCCACCGCCTCCGCCGGGTCCCGCACGTCCTCGCGGCCCGCCGCGTGCGCGGCCGACAGCGCCTCCACGGCCTCGTCGACGAGCGTGCTGATCAGCGCCTCGCGGCTCGGGAAGTGCCCGTACACCGTCCGCCGTACGACGCCCGCGGCCCGTGCGATCTGGTCCATGGACGCGTCGGGGTCGCGCAGCAGCTCGGCGAGGGCGACGTCGAGGATGCGGCGGCGGTTGGCGTCGGCGCGGCTGGTACCCGTGGTCATGGACGCCATTGTGCCCTTCCCGGATCGACTTGCACAGTGCTGTGCAACGGCGTAGATTGCACATCGTTGTGTAAATGCACAGCCATGTGCAAATCAAGCCGGGAAGGCAACCCCCGCCATGCGACTCGTCATGAATGAACCGGCCGAGAGGATGGACCGCCCCTACGCACGCCGCTGGTGGGCGCTCCTCGTGCTCTGCCTCAGCCTGCTGATCATCGTGATGGCCAACACCGCCCTCACCGTCGCCGCGCCCGACATGACCGCGGACCTCGGCCTGAACAGCGCCGACCTGCAGTGGGTGATCGACGGCTACACCGTCCCCTACGCCGCGCTGATGCTGCTGCTCGGCGCGATAGGCGACAAGTACAGCCGCCGGGGCGCGCTCGTCCTCGGGCTGGTCGTGTTCGCGGGCGGCTCCGTCTTCGGGTATCTCGCCGACAGCTCCACGACGGTCATCGCCGCACGGGCCGTGATGGGCGCCGGCGCCGCGATGATCATGCCCGCCACGCTGTCCCTCCTCGCCTCGACCTTCCCGCGCGCCGAACGCGCCAAGGCCATCACCCTGTGGACCGCCACGGCCGGTCTCGCCATCGCGGCCGGACCGCTGGTCGCCGGCGCGCTGCTGGAGAACCACGGCTGGTCGTCGACGTTCCTCATCAACGTCCCCATCGCGCTCCTCGCCGTTTTCGGCGCCTTCGTCCTCGTACCGCCGTCCAAGGCCGCGGACCGCGGGCGCATCGACTACGGCGGCGGACTGCTGTCGGTGGTGTGGATCGCCGCGCTGGTCTACATGATCATCGAGGGGCCGCACTTCGGCTGGGGCGTCAAGGCCGTCACGGCGGCGGTCGTCGCCGGCGTCGCGCTCGTCGCCTTCGTCGTCTGGGAGCTGCGCCACCCGCGCCCGCTGCTCGACGTCCGCCGCTTCACCCACCGCGGCTTCGCCGGCTCCAACCTCGCCGTCGCCCTGTTCTTCCTGGCGGTCTTCGGCGCCTTCTACTACCTCACGCAGCACCTCCAGTTCGTCCTCGGCTACGACGCCCTGGACACGGGTCTGCGGATGCTGCCCCTGGCCGGCGCCGTGTTCGTCGGGTCGGCCCTCACCGGTTTCCTCACGCCCCGGGTCGGCATGAAGTGGACCGTCACGGCCGGCATGGTCGGTGGCACGGCGGCCCTGGCGCTGCTCACCCGGGTCGACGCCGGTGCGTCGTACGGCGACTTCGTCGCGCCGCTGGTCGTCCTCGGCCTCTCCATCGGGCTCGCGCTCTCGCCCTGCACGGACGCGATCATGGGGGCGTTCCCGGAGTCGGAGCTGGGCGTCGGCGGCGCGGTGAACGACACGTCGCTGGAGCTCGGCGGTTCGCTGGGCATCGCCATCCTGGGCTCGCTGCTGGCGACGTCGTACTCCGGCCACCTCTCGGACGCCACGGCCGGCAGCAAGCTCCCCGCCGGCTCCCTGTCCACCGCCCAGGACTCCGTCGGGGCCGGATACGCCGTCGCCCACGGCATCGGCGACAAGGCCCGGCAGCTCGCCGAGCAGGCCGCGCACACCGGCGACCCCCAGCAGGCGGAGCGGCTCCGGACCCAGGCCGAGCAGCTCGGCGGCGGCGCCCGGCAGATGGCCGACGCGGTCGGATCCGCGTTCTCCGACGCGGTCGCCCACACCAGCCTGATCGGGGCCGTGATCCTGGGCATCGGCACGGTGGTGGTGGCACTGCTCCTGCCCGGCAAGAAGCCGGTGGACGAGCCGGCGGCCGAGAACAAGGAACTGGAATCCGCCGGGGCCCGCTAGCCCGTGCCCGCGAAGTCCCGCCGTTCGCCTTCGGCAGGCGGGACTTGTGCACAGGGCCCTCGCCTCCGAGGAGGGCGACCGGCTGGAGGAGCTCTCCGACGTGCTGTGAGCGCGAGCGCGGAGCACGGCCCGGATACAGGAAATCCCCCGAGCAATTGCACTCGGGGGATTTCCTTGCGTATATTTGTCTGTTCGTGACTTCACATGGATCGAACTCCATTGAAGCCACAGTGAAGTTCAGTGAGCACAGTATATCCGGGCGGGAGCGGAATTGTCAAACACCGAATTTCCGGACGATGAATTGCGACAGGAACAGGAATTCATCGACGGGTTGTACGCGCGCGTGGACGCGCTGCGCGGCGATGCCGAGACCTCCGTCACGGACGCGCTCGCGCAGGGCAACACCCCCATGCAGGCCAGACTCGAGCGGGACATCCTCGTGGCCGAGCGCTCCGGGCTGCTCGCCGCGCTGAACGCGGTGGACGGCTCCCTGTGCTTCGGCCGGATCGACCTCACCTCGGGTACCACCCACCACATCGGCCGCATCGGCCTGCGCACCGACGACGCGGAGCGCACGCCCGTCCTCATCGACTGGCGGGCCGACGTCGCCCGCCCCTTCTACCTGGCCACCGGCCACACCCCGATGGGCCTCAGGCGCCGGCGGCACATCGCCACCGACGGCCGCCGGGTCACCCATCTGCACGACGAGATCCTCGACCTCGGCGACGCGACCCGCACCGGCCACGAGGACCCGACGGGCGACGCCGTGCTGCTCGCCGCCCTCAACTCCGCGCGCACCGGCCGCATGAGCGACATCGTGCGGACCATCCAGGCCGACCAGGACCGCATCATCCGGGCCCCGCACCGCGGCGTCATGGTCGTGGAGGGCGGCCCGGGCACCGGCAAGACGGCGGTCGCCCTGCACCGCGCCGCCTATCTGCTCTACGAGCACCGGGAACTGCTCGCCAAGCGGGCCGTGCTGATCGTCGGACCCAACCCGGCGTTCCTCGGCTACATCGGCGAGGTGCTGCCCTCCCTCGGTGAGACCGGTGTGCTCCTCGCGACCGTGGGCGAGCTGTTTCCCGGGGTGAAGGCGAGCGCGACCGACACGCCCGAGGCCGCCGCGGTGAAGGGCCGGGCCGACATGGCCGATGTCCTCGCCGACGTCGTCCGCTCCCGGCAGGCGCTGCCCGACCCGGTGATCGCCATCGAGCACGACCGCGAGGTCCTCATGCTCGACGACGGCCTGGTCAACGTCGCCCGTGAGCGCACCCGCGCCGCCAAGCTGCCGCACAACGCCGCCCGCGAGCACTTCGAGGGCTACATCCTCAACGCCCTCACCGACCTGTACGCCGAGCGGATCGGCACCGACCCCTTTGACGGATCCAGCCTGCTCGACCCCAGCGACATCACCCAGATCCGCGACGACCTCGCCGAGAACCCCGACGTCTGGTCCGCGATCGACCAGCTGTGGCCGGTGCTCACCCCGCAGCGCCTCGTCGCCGACTTCCTCGCCGCGCCCGAGGGGTTCCTGCCCGCCGAGGACGCCGAGGCCGTACGCCGCCCGGTGACCCGGCGCTGGAGCGTCGCGGACGTGCCGCTGCTCGACGAGGCCGCCGAACTCCTCGGCGACGACGACCGGCTGGCCCGGGAGCGTGCCGCGCGCGAGCGCCAGGAGCAGATCGCCTACGCGCAGGGCGTGCTGGAGGTGTCGTACGCGTCCCGGACCTACGAGTTCGAGGACAAGGAGGAGGACGACCCCGAGAGCTCCGAGGTGCTGTCCGCGCACGACATCATCGACGCCGAGCGGTTCGCCGAGCGGCACGAGGAGGACGACCACCGCAGCGCCGCCGAACGCGCGGCGGCCGACCGCACCTGGGCGTTCGGGCACATCATCGTCGACGAGGCGCAGGAGCTGTCGCCAATGGCGTGGCGGCTGCTGATGCGGCGCAGCCCGACCCGCTCGATGACCCTGGTCGGTGACCCGGCCCAGACGGCGGAGGCGGCCGGGGTCGGCTCCTGGTCGGGCATCCTCTCCCCGTACGTCGAGGACCGCTGGGAGCACACCCGGCTGGGCGTCAACTACCGCACCCCGGCCGAGATCATGGACGTAGCCGCGGCCGTGGTACGCGCCGAGCACCCGGAGTTCGAGCCGCCCAGCTCGGTCCGCTCCACCGGCGTACGGCCCTGGGCACGCGCCACCGACGACCTCCCGGGCGCCGTCGCCAAGGCGGTCGGGGAGCTCATCCCGGCCGAGGGGCGGCTCGCGGTGATCGCGCCGCGCGACCTCCACCGCTCCCTCGCGGCCCGGCTGGACGGGGTGACGGCGGGGGCCGAACCCGACCTCACGCAGACGGTGGTCCTGCTCGACCCGCGCCAGGCCAAGGGCCTGGAGTTCGACTCCGTCCTCGTGGCCGAACCCGGCCGGTACGGAACCAGCGATCTGTACGTGGCCCTGACCCGGGCCACCCAGCGGCTGGGCGTGCTCCACACCGGCGAGCTGCCGAAGCCCCTGGCGGACGCCTTCGCGTAGCGGAGCGGCCCCGTACCCGGCCGGGTACGGGGCCCGCCCACCGCCTACCGCAGGAGCGACCTCGGATCCCGCAGCGCGTGCCACAGCCCGGCCCCGAGCGGTACGACCGTCAGGGCGAAGAAGACCCAGAACAGGAACTCGGCGCCGGGCGCGAGGTCGTAGACGGTGCCGTCCTCCCAGACGCAGTAGGCCCGCGGCGGGAACGGGGTGGAGACGCCCGTCACCTTCCCGCTCCCCATGACGCCCTCCTGATACGGCTCCCTGGGGCAGGGCGCGGTCTCCGGGAACAGGAAGGCGTCGTCCGCCGTCATGATCACCAGCCAGGTGGCGGCGCCGAGCGGCACCGACCAGAAGACCGCCGTCCGCACCCACAGCGGCAGCAGCGGATGCGCCAGCAGCCCCCGCAGCGCGACCCACCCGACCACGAGCCCGACGAACACCGCGAGCAGCGTCATGGCGTCTTCGCGGCCTTCCGGGCGCGCAGTTCGGCCGCGTAACCCGCGCCGATGAAGAGCAGCGCGGCGCCCAGGGCGAGTGCGGCGCTCGCCCCGTTCATCCAGCCGTAGTCGGGGTCGCTGGAGTACACGGAGCCGTCGCCGCGGACGCAGTCGAAGCGCAGGGGCAGGTACGAGGACCGGTGATGGGTCAGCCCCTCCCTGGTGGCCTCGTCGAAGCCGTCGCGGCAGGCCGGGGCCGGGATGGAGTCCGCACCGTCACCGAACGCGTGCTCCGACGCCAGCACGCCGAACAGGCCCAGCGAGTACACGGTCGCCGCCGCCCACGCGGCCGTCGCCCCCGCCCGGCGCATCAGCTGGTCCGGCCACGGCTCCGGCCGCCCGGGAAACGCCATCGCGACGACACCCAGCCCGGCGATGAGCGCGCCGACGGCACAGGCCACGGGGACCGCAATCATCAGCACGGCGGGACCCGCGAGGCGAGGGCGACGGTATTCATGCCGCCACCCCACCAGGACCCCACCGCGCGGGCTGTGGCGGAGGCCACTCCTCCGGTCACAGCCGTGTCACAGCACCTCGCGCCAGCGCTGACGGGAGCGGCCGGACGAGCCGCCCCCCAAACGCTCCTTGAGCTCTCTGTCGCCCGGCCGGCCCCCTAAGCCGGCCGCAGCCACACCGTCGCCAGGGGCGGCAGGGTCAGGCGGATGCTCGCCGGGCGGCCGTGCCAGGACTGGGGTTCGGGCTTGACCGGGTGGGGGTTGGTGACGTCGCTGCCGCCGTAGCGGGCCGCGTCGGTGTTGAGCGCCTCGTGCCAGGCGGGGACGTCGTCGGGGACGCCCAGGCGGTAGTCCTGGCGGGTGACCGGCGCGAAGTTGGACACCGCCAGCACCGGGACGCCCTCCGGGTCCAGCCGCAGGAACGCGAGGACGTTGTCGTCGGCGGCGTCCCCGACGATCCACTCGAAACCGGCCGGGTCGGTGTCCAGGCGCCACAGCGCGGGGGTCGCCCGGTAGACGGTGTTCAGGTCGCGGACCAGGTCCCGCACACCCCGGTGGTCGGGCTCCGCCCCGTACCCCGGGTCCAGCAGCCACCAGTCCGGGCCGTGCGCCTCGGACCACTCGGCGCCCTGCGCGAACTCCTGGCCCATGAACAGCAGTTGCTTGCCCGGATGGGCCCACATGAAGCCGAGGTAGGACCGCACCCCGGCGCGCTGCTGCCACCAGTCGCCCGGCATCTTCGACACCAGGGACCGCTTGCCGTGCACGACCTCGTCGTGGGAGATCGGCAGCACGTAGTTCTCGCTGTACGCGTACACCATCGAGAACGTCATCTCGCCGTGGTGGTACTTGCGGTACACCGGCTCGTGGCTCATGTACTGCAACGAGTCGTGCATCCAGCCCATGTTCCACTTCAGCCCGAAACCGAGACCGCCGAAGCCGCTCGGGCCCTTGTGGTGGGTGGCGCGGGTGACGCCGTCCCAGGCGGTGGACTCCTCGGCGATCGTGACCACGCCGGGCACCCTGCGGTAGACCGTCGCGTTCATCTCCTGGAGGAACGCCACCGCGTCCAGGTTCTCCCGCCCGCCGTGCTCATTGGGCGTCCACTGGCCCGGCTCGCGCGAGTAGTCCAGGTAGAGCATCGAGGCGACGGCGTCCACGCGCAGGCCGTCGATATGGAACTCCTCGCACCAGTACACGGCGTTGGCCACGAGGAAGTTGCGCACCTCGTTGCGCCCGAAGTCGAACTCCAGCGTGCCCCAGTCGGGGTGCGCGGCCCGCAGCGGATCCTCGTGCTCGTACAGGGGCCTGCCGTCGAACTCGGCCAGCGCCCAGTCGTCGCGCGGGAAGTGCGCGGGCACCCAGTCCATGAGGACGCCGATGCCGGCCCGGTGCAGCGAGTCGACCAGGTACCGGAAGTCGTCCGGCGTGCCCAGCCGGGCCGTCGGCGCGTAGAAGCCGGTCACCTGATAGCCCCAGGAGCCGCCGAACGGATGCTCCGCGACCGGCATCAGCTCGACGTGCGTGAAGCCCAGGTTCTTCACGTACCCGGGCAGCTGCTCGGCGAGCTGGCGGTACGTCAGACCCGGTCGCCAGGAGGGCAGATGCACCTCGTACACCGAGAACGGTGCCTCGTGCGCCGGGACTTCGGCACGCCGGGCCAGCCACTGCGCGTCGCCCCACTCGTACTCCGAGGAGGTGATGACCGACGAGGTCGCGGGCGGCACCTCCGTGCGGCGGGCCAGCGGGTCGGCGCGCAGCGTCTTCGAGCCGTCGGGGCGCGTGATCTCGAACTTGTACAGCTCGCCCTCGCCGACGTCCGGCAGGAACAGCTCCCACACCCCGGACGAGCCCAGCGACCGCATGATGTGCCCGGTGCCGTCCCAGAAGTTGAAGGTGCCGGTCACGCGCACGCCCTGCGCGTTCGGCGCCCACACCGCGAACCGGGTGCCGGTCACGCCCTGGTGGACCGTCGGGTGGGCGCCCAGCGCCGTCCACAGCTCCTCGTGCCGGCCCTCGCCGATCAGGTGCAGGTCGAGGTCGCCGAGCGTGGGCAGGAAGCGGTACGCGTCCTCGGTCTCCAGGACCGTCCCCTCGTACTCCACGACCAGCCGGTACGCCGGGACCTCCCGCAGCGGCAGCAGCCCCGAGAAGAACCCGTCCCCGTCGTCGTGCAGCTCGGCCCGCAGTTCCCCGGAGACGACGGTCACCGACAGGGCGTACGGACGGAGCGCCCGGAAGGCGACGCCGCCGGGCACGGGGTGCGCGCCGAGCACGGAGTGCGGGGCGTGGTGCGTGCCGCCGAGCAGCCGCTCCCGGTCCACCGCGTCGACGGCGGGCGAGACGGCGACCTCCACCTCCGGCGGAGCGACCTGTACGGAAGCGGCTTTCCCGGCGGGTGCGTGCCCGGTGGGGGCCTTATCGGGGGATGCTTGCCCGGTGGGGGCCTTCTCGGCGGTGGCTTGCCCGGTGGGGGCCTTCTCGGGGGGTGCCTTCTCGGGGGGTGCCTGCCCGGAGGGGGCCTGCGTGGCGGGAGCCTTGCGGGCTGGGGCCTTCTTGGCCGCGCTCTTCTTGGCCGCGCTCTTCTTCGCGACGGGCTTGCCCGCGGGCGCCGCGCCGGCGCCGGTCCTCTTCGCGGCGGCCTTGGCGACCGTGGTCCTGGCGGGGGTGGTCTTCTTGGCGGCGGCCTTCTTGGCCGGTGCGCCAGCGCCGGGTGCCTCAGCGGCGTGTGCTCCAGCGGCGGGTGCGCCAGCGCCGGGTGCCTCAGCGGCGTGTGCTCCAGCGGCGGTGGCCCCAGCGCCGGTGGCCCCGGCGCCGGTGGCCTCGCCGACGGTCGTCTTGGCCGTGGTGGGCTTCTTGGCGGGCGCCTTCTTGGCCGGAGCCTTCTTCGCCGCGGTCTTCTTCGCCGCAGTCTTCTTCCCAAGGGTCTTAGCCGCAGGGGACTTCGCGGCCGCTGCCTCGTCGGCGACGGATTCCGCAGCCGTGGACTTCGCCGCCGCGGCCTTCACCGCAGTGGTCCTGCCCGCCGTCGCCTTGACCCTCGTGGCCTTCTTGGCCGCCGACTTCTTGACCGCGGCCTTCTTCGCGGCGGCCTTCTTCACCGTTGCCGTCTCTGGCGTCGGCTGCTCGACCGCCGTCTTCTTGGCGGAGGCCTTCTTCACCGTCGCCGTCCCGGCCGTCGCCGCCTCTGGCGTCGGCTGCTCGACCGCCGTCTTCTTGGCGGAGGCCTTCTTCACCGTCGCCGTCCCGGCCGTCGCCGCCTCTGGCGTCGGCTGCTCCACCGCCGTCTTCTTCGCGGCGGTCTTCTTCGTCGCCGCCTTCTTGGCCGCCGTCTTGCCGACGGTGGTCTTCCCGGCGGTGGCCTTCCTGGCGGTCGCCTTCGCCGGTGCCGCCTTCTTCGCCGCTGCCTGTTTGGGCACCGCCGTCTTCTTCGCGGCGCTCTTCTGCTGGGCGGCCGTGGGCTGCTCGGGGATCTTCTCCCCGGCGGTCCCCTTGGGACGCGAACCGCTGGACTCAGGGCGGGGGGTCACGGGCGGAGCCTCCAGGGCGAGGAATGGTCGGTCAGGTCAGGTGGCCGGTCGAGGCGAGCCGGTCTATGGCGGCCAGCGGCACCGGCAGCCAGTCGGGGCGGTGCCGGGCCTCGTACACCACCTCGTAGATCGCCTTGTCGGTCTCATAGGCCCGCAGCAGCACCGGGTCGGTGCGCGGATCGAGGCCGGAGGCCTCCGCGTAGCCGGCGCAGTACGCGGAGCGGCAGGTCTCGGCCCAGTCCGGCTGGGGCGGATCGACCGAGCGCGCCGCGTAGTCGAAGGACCGCAGCATGCCGGCGACGTCCCGCACGGCCGGCTGCGGCATGCGCCGCTCGGCGAGCGGCCGGGCCGGCTCGCCCTCGAAGTCGATCAGCCACCACTCGCCGGACGGCGAGCGCAGGCACTGCCCGAGGTGCAGATCGCCGTGCGCCCGCTGCGCGGTCCACGTGCGACCCTCGGCGGCCAGATCGCCCAGCGCCGTGAACGCGGAGCGCAGCCCGCCGGCGTACGGCCGCAGCGCGGGCACCGCCTGGACGGCCGCGTCCAGCCGCTCGATCATGCCGTCGACCATGAGCTGGAGCTGCATGTGACCGAGCGTGACGGTCGGCAACGCCCGGGCCAGCGCGGTGTGCACCTCGGCGGTGGCCCGCCCCAGTGCCCGTGCCGCGGCGCCGAAGTCCTCACCCTTGGCGAGCTCCCGCAGCGCCAGCTCCCAGCCGTCGGAGGCGCCCTGCAGGAACGGCTGCAGCACCCCCAGGACGTACGGCTGGCCCGCCAGGTCCGCCGCACCCGACGGCAGGACCGGGTCCGCCGTGGGGGCGATGTCCGCGACCATCCAGGCCGTCGGCGCGGGCACCCGGGGGCAGCCCTCGCGGGCCAGCGCGAGCGGCAGTTCCAGATCGGGGTTGACCCCGGGCACGATCCGCCGGAGCAGCTTCAGAATGAACGTATCTCCGTAGACGACCGACGAGTTGGACTGCTCGGCGGTCACCACGCGCGGCACGAGACCGGAGCGGATGTCCTGGCCGGGGTCCCGCTCGAAGCGGAGCCTGCCGATCCGGGCCTGGCTGCGCAGCGCCTCCAGGAGCAGCTCGGAGGGCCTGGTGTCGTGCAGGGCGTCGTAGACCGTCCGGCCGGCCAGCGGCCCCGTCGGCACGTGTCCGATGAGCGCGGGCGCCAGCCGAGGCGGCAGCGCCTCGCGCACGCCTATCAGCAGCTGGTAGCAGTCACCGGGGTGGCCGGGTGCCCCGTGGGACGACGGCCCGACGGGCTGATGGGCGCGCACGAGCAGGTGGTACAGGCCCAGCTTGGACGTGGCCGGGAGCAGCTCGGTGGCCTCGACCAGCGTGAACCCGGTGACCGGCCGCCCCTTGCCCGCGAACCAGCGCTGCCGCGGCAGCCACTCCCGCAGCAGCGGGTCGAGGGAGGCAAGGAGGCCGGGCGGGGTGGTGACGGTGCGTGTGACGGCTTCCGACATGGCGTCGCGTCCTTTCACCCATTCTTGGTGCGCCTCCGGGCGCCTGCAACCGGCCCCGGACGGCGCCCCTCCGGCTCACGCGGGTGGGCGGGGTGTTACTGATGCGTGCCCCGGGCGGGGCGGAGGAAACGCCCCGCCGCCGGGGTTTGCGGCCCGCCCCGCGGGTCAGGCCTCAACAGGCCTTTTCAGGCCTCACATGGTCTCTCTGCGGAGCCTGAACCAGTAGAACCCGTGGCCCCCGAGGGTCAGCAGGTATGGCAGCTCGCCGATGGCCGGGAAGCGCACCCCGCCGAACAGCTCCACCGGGTGCCGCCCCTCGAAGGCGCTCAGATCCAGCTCCGTGGGCTGCGCGAACCGCGAGAAGTTGTTGACGCACAGCACCAGGTCGTCCTCGTACTCGCGCAGGAACGCCAGCACCGCCGGGTTCGTCGACGGCAGCTCGGTGTACGAGCCGAGCCCGAAGGCCGGGTTCTGCTTGCGGATCTCGATCATGCGGCGGGTCCAGTGCAGCAGCGAGGACGGCGAGGCCATGGACGCCTCGACGCTCGTGACCTGGTAGCCGTAGACCGGGTCCATGATCGTGGGCAGGAACAGCCGTCCCGGGTCGCACGAGGAGAACCCCGCGTTGCGGTCGGGCGTCCACTGCATCGGCGTGCGCACGGCGTCCCGGTCGCCGAGCCAGATGTTGTCGCCCATGCCGATCTCGTCGCCGTAGTACAGGATCGGCGAGCCCGGCAGCGACAGCAGCAGGGCCGTGAACAGCTCGATCTGGTTGCGGTCGTTGTCCAGCAGGGGTGCGAGCCTGCGGCGGATGCCGATGTTGGCGCGCATGCGGGGGTCCTTGGCGTACTCGGCCCACATGTAGTCGCGCTCTTCGTCGGTGACCATCTCGAGCGTCAACTCGTCGTGGTTGCGCAGGAAGATGCCCCACTGGCAGCCCGAGGGGATGGCCGGGGTCTTGGCCAGGATCTCGGACACCGGGTAGCGCGACTCGCGGCGTACGGCCATGAAGATGCGCGGCATGACCGGGAAGTGGAAGGCCATGTGGCACTCGTCGCCGCCGCTCGGGTAGTCGCCGAAGTAGTCGACGACGTCCTCGGGCCACTGGTTGGCCTCCGCCAGCAGCACCGTGTCCGGGTACTGCGCGTCGATCTCCTTGCGCACCCGCTTCAGGAAGTCGTGCGTCTCCGGGAGGTTCTCGCAGTTCGTGTCCTCCTGCTGGTACAGGTACGGCACCGCGTCCAGCCGGAACCCGTCGATGCCCAGGTCCAGCCAGAACTTCAGGGCGGAGATCATCTCCTCCTGCACGGCCGGGTTCTCGTAGTTGAGGTCCGGCTGGTGGGAGAAGAAGCGGTGCCAGTAGTACTGCTTGCGGACCGGGTCGTAGGTCCAGTTGGAGGCCTCGGTGTCGACGAAGATGATCCGCGCGTCCTGGAACTGCTTATCGTCGTCGGCCCACACGTAGTAGTCGCCGTAGGGGCCGTCGGGGTCCTTGCGCGACTCCTGGAACCAGGGGTGCTGGTCGCTGGTGTGGTTCATGACGAAGTCGATGATCACGCGCATGCCGCGCTGGTGGGCGGCGTCGACGAACTCCACGAAGTCGGCCAGGTCGCCGAACTCGGGCAGCACGGCCGTGTAGTCGGAGACGTCGTAGCCGCCGTCGCGCAGGGGTGACTTGAAGAACGGCGGCAGCCACAGGCAGTCGACGCCGAGCCACTGGAGGTAGTCCAGCTTCGCGGTCAGGCCCTTGAGGTCGCCGACGCCGTCTCCGTTGCTGTCCTGGAAGGAGCGGACGAGCACCTCGTAGAAGACGGCGCGCTTGAACCACTCCGGGTCACGGTCCCTGGCAGGGGTGTCCTCGAAGGTGTCCGGAACGGGTTCGTTGACGATCATGTTGTGGGTGACCCTCCGATCTCCGGGGTGGACGGTCGCAGAACCGTGAAGACGTGCGCGGGCCGGTGGCCCGGTTCGAGGCGCACATAGTTGGCCCTGCCCCAGTGGTAGGTCTCGCCGGTGAGCTCGTCGCGCACCGGCACCGACTCGTGCCAGTCCAGGCCGAGTTGCGGCATGTCCAACGAGACCGTGGCCTCCTGGGTGTGGTGGGGATCGAGGTTGGCGACCACCAGAACCGTGTTCGAACCCTTGCGCTTCGAGTAGGCGATCACCGCCTCCTGGTCGGCGTGGTGGAAGTGGAGGTCGCGCAGCTGCTGGAGGGCGGGGTTCTCCCGCCGGATGGTGTTGAGGCGGGTGAGCAGCGGGGTGATGGTGCGGCCCTCGCGTTCGGCCGCCGCCCAGTCGCGATGCCGGAGCTGGTACTTCTCCGAGTCGAGGTATTCCTCGCTGCCCTCGCGCAGCGGGGTGTTCTCGCACAGTTCGTAGCCGGAGTAGATGCCCCAGGCCGGTGACAGCGTCGCGGCGAGCACGGCCCGGACCTCGAAGGCGGGACGGCCGCCGTGCTGGAGGTAGGCGTGCAGGATGTCGGGGGTGTTGGGGAAGAAGTTGGGCCGCATGTAGGAGGCGGCCTCACCCGACAGCTCCGTCAGGTACTCGGTCAGTTCCTGCTTGGAGGTGCGCCAGGTGAAGTAGGTGTAGGACTGCTGGAAGCCGATCTGGGCCAGGGTGTGCATCATCGCCGGCCGGGTGAACGCCTCGGCCAGGAAGATCACATCGGGGTCGGTGCGGTTGATCTCGCCGATCACCCGCTCCCAGAACACCACCGGCTTGGTGTGCGGGTTGTCCACCCGGAAGATCCGCACCCCGGCGTCCATCCAGTGCCGCAGCACCCGCACCGTCTCCGCGACCAGACCGTCCATGTCGGCGTCGAAGGCGATGGGGTAGATGTCCTGGTACTTCTTCGGCGGGTTCTCCGCGTAGGCGATGGTGCCGTCGGGGCGGTGGTGGAACCACTCCGGATGCTTCTGCACCCACGGATGGTCCGGTGAGCACTGCAGCGCGAAGTCCAGCGCCACCTCCATGCCCAGCTCCCGCGCCCGCCCGACGAACCGGGTGAAGTCCTCCAGCGTGCCCAGGTCGGGGTGCACGGCGTCGTGCCCGCCCTCCGGCGAACCGATCGCCCACGGCACCCCCACATCGTCCGGGCCGGGGGAGAGAGTGTTGTTCCTGCCCTTGCGGAACGTCGTCCCGATGGGGTGGATCGGCGGCAGGTAGACCACGTCGAAGCCCATCGCCGCGATCGCCGGCAACCTGCGGGCGGCGGTGCGGAAGGTGCCGTGGGGCTGCTCGGGCGTGCCCTCCGAACGCGGGAAGAACTCGTACCACGAGCCGTACAGGGCCCGCTCCCGCTCCACCAGCAGCGGCAGCGGCTCACTGCTGGTCACCAGGTCCCGCAACGGATGCCGCTCCAGGACCGCGTCCACCTCCGGCGTCAGCGCCGCCGCCAGACGAGCCGCCGCGGGGCGGTCCTCGTCCCGCAGGGCGTCGACGGCGGTGAGGATCACGTCGCGCAGTCCCTCCTCCTCGGGCACGCCCGCGGCCGCCCGCTCGTACAGACGCGCACCCTCCTCCAGGACGATGTCCGTGTCCATGCCCGCCGGGATCTTGATCTCGGCGTGGTGGCGCCAGGTGGCGACCGGGTCCCCCCATGCCTCGACGGTGAACGTCCACAGTCCGGGTTCCCCGGCGGTGACCGTCGCACCCCACCGGTCCGTACCCGGGGCGAGTTCGCGCATCGGCGTCCACGGGCCGGGACGGCCCTCGGGGTCCTTCAGCACGACATTGGCGGCCACCGCGTCGTGCCCCTCCCGGAACACGGTCGCCGAGATCTCGAAGGTCTCGCCGGTGACGGCCTTGGCCGGCCGGCGTCCCCGCTGGACCACCGGGCGGACATCCAGTACGGGTATGCGCCCCACGGCGGTCGCTTCGTCCACCGGTGGAGGTGGCGAGGCCGGTGAACCGTCGTCACCCGGGCGCGCGGGGCGTGCTTCGCCGCCGGGTGCGCGCGCCCCGGTGGTGCGGCGGTTGGGGGGTGCTGGCGAATGGTGCTTGGCGGGCATGACCGCTCCTGTCCGCGTCAACGTGGGTAGGCGGATGTCTGTGGGGAGGTGGGTCCTGCGTGGTGCTCCTGAGAGGGGTACCCGCAGGAGCCTTCCCACCCTATTCGGGTGGGCAATCCGGCACTTTGTTAACTACTCACGCGTATGTCGACACACAAGACCGGCCTCGTCCGCGATGGACGAGGCCGGCCCCCTGGCATGACTGCTCCTTCGCCCTACGCGCGCGGCACCCGCAGCAACTTGTCCGGTGAACCGACACCCCGGCCGGAGACCTTCCCGGCCGCCGCCGTGGTGGTCAGGACCGCCCCGACCTGGGCCGGAGTCGCTTTGGGATGATCGGCCAAGTAGAGCGCGGCCGCGCCCGCGGCATGCGGGGACGCCATCGATGTACCCGAAAAGGTGGCCCGCGCCCGGTCGCTCGCGGCGGACGCGGAGGTGATTCCGACGCCCGGGGCGAACAGATCGAGCGCCGGACCGTCGTTGGAGAAGGCCGGTTTCTTATCCCCGCGGCCGGTCGCGCCGACCGTGACGGCCTGCTTGACGCCGCCCGGGGAGTACAGGCCGGCCGGCCTGCCGTCGTTGCCCGCGGCGACCGTGTAGGTGACGCCGGAGGCGATGGAGGCGCGCACGGCGGCGTCGAGCCGGTCGTTGCGCGGGCCGCCCAGGCTGAGGTTGGCGACCGCGGGCTTCCTCGCGTGCCGGGTCACCCAGTCGATCCCGGCGATCACCCGGGCCGTGGTGCCCCCGCCCGCTGCGTCGAGGACGCGCACGGAGACGATCCGGGCCCGCTTCGCGACGCCGAAGGACGTGCCGGCGACCGTGCCGGCGACATGGGTGCCGTGGCCGTTGGCGTCCGAGGCGACCCGGTCGTTCCCCACGAAGTCCCAGCCGTGGCCCGCCCGCCCGGCGAACTCCTCGTGGGTGGTGCGGACGCCGGTGTCGATCACGTACACCGTCACCCCCGCGCCGGCCGACCCGGGCCAGGTGTAGCTCCGGTCCAGCGGCGGCCTCGGCTGGTCGATCCGGTCGAGCCCCCAGGACGGCGGGTTCCGCTGCGTGCCGTCGAGTCGCACGCGGGTGTCCTGGACGACCGAGGCGACCCGGGGGTCGGCGGCCAGTCGCGCGGCCTGTCTCCCGCCCGCCCGCACCGCGTAGCCGTTCAGGACCGTGCCGTAGGTGTGGCTGATCTCCGCCCCGTGCTGTTCGGCGAGGTCCCTTCCGGCCGCCGACCGGGCCCGCGTGCCCTCCTTCAGTGTCACCAGATAACTTCCGTGCACGGAGCCGGGTGATCCGGCGCCGACTATCCGCCCCTCCGATACGGCGTGCGCGGGCAGGGTGGTGGCCGAAAACACCGCGGCGCAGATCGCCGCCGTCAGGCCCCCCGCCCGGCGCAGACGCCGCTCGCGCGTCCGAGCCATGGTCCGAGTTCCCCTCCTCGACTCGGCGTACGGCCGCCGCGCGGAGCCGCGTGCGGCGGGCGCGGGCCGGTACGCCACAGGCAGCCTCTCGTGGCGTGTGAAGCACCACAAGGACGCCTATGGGTGCGGAATCGGCCATATCCGCGGATGGTGCGGTTCAGGCCGATCGGGGGTCGGGTGGCGGAGCCTCAGCGGAGCGGGCGCCGACGCCGGTACTGTCATAGGAGACGTCGTCGAAGCCCTGCGAAATCCAGCGAACGCGCCGAGGTGGAACCCGTGAAGGCGATCCGTCGATTCACCGTCCGACCCGTTCTCCCCGAACCCCTCCGGCCGCTCAGCGATCTGGCCCGCAACCTGCGCTGGTCGTGGCACGCGGAGACCCGTGACCTGTTCCAGTCGGTCGACCCCGAGCGGTGGGCCTCCTCGGGCGGCGACCCCGTCCGGCTGCTCGGCAGCGTGCCACCCGCGCGGCTGGCGGAGCTCGCCGGGGACCGCCCGTTCCTGCGCCGCCTCGCCGCGGTCGCCGGCGATCTGCACGACTACACGACCGGCGAGCGCTGGTACCAGACCCAGCCCGACGAACTGCCCGCCGCGATCGCCTACTTCTCACCCGAGTTCGGCATCACCGCCGCCCTGCCCCAGTACTCCGGCGGCCTCGGCATCCTGGCCGGCGACCACCTCAAGGCGGCCAGCGACCTCGGCGTCCCGCTGATCGGCGTCGGCCTGCTCTACCGGCACGGCTACTTCCGCCAGACCCTGTCCCGGGACGGCTGGCAGCAGGAGCACTACCCGGTCCTCGACCCCAACGAGCTGCCCGTCGTCCAGCTGGAGGAGCCCGACGGCACCCCCGCCCAGGTCGCCCTCGCCCTGCCCGGCGGCAGGCAACTGCGCGCCCGGATCTGGCTCGCGCAGGTCGGCCGGGTCCCGCTGCTGATGCTGGACTCCGACGTCGAGGAGAACGACCTCGGCGAGCGCGGCGTGACCGACCGGCTCTACGGCGGCGGCAGCGAGCACCGGCTGCTCCAGGAGATGCTCCTCGGCATAGGAGGTGTCCGGGCGGTACGGACGTACTGCCGGCTGACCGGCCATCCCGCGCCGGAGGTGTTCCACACCAACGAGGGGCACGCCGGGTTCCTCGGCCTGGAGCGCATCGCCGAACTGTGCGCCGACGGGCTGGACTTCGACTCCGCGCTGGAGTCGGTGCGCGCCGGGACCGTCTTCACCACCCACACGCCCGTCCCGGCCGGCATCGACCGCTTCGACCGCGAGCTGGTCGCCCGCCACTTCGGCCCCGACGCCGAGCTGCCGCGCATCGACGTCGAGCGCGTCCTTCGGCTCGGCATGGAGACCTACCCCGGCGGGGAACCCAACCTCTTCAACATGGCCGTGATGGGCCTGCGGCTGGCCCAGCGCGCCAACGGCGTCTCCCTGCTGCACGGCAACGTCAGCCGCGAGATGTTCGCCGGCCTGTGGCCCGGCTTCGACGCCGACGAGGTGCCCATCACGTCCGTGACCAACGGGGTGCACGCGCCCACCTGGGTCGCCCCCGAGGTGTTCCGGCTCGGCGCCCGCCAGATCGGCGTGCAGCGCGCCGAGGACGCGCTGACCGTCGGCGGCTCGGACCGCTGGGACACCGTGGCCGACATCCCCGACCAGGACATCTTCGACCTCCGGCGGGTGCTGCGCGAGCAGCTCGTGACCGAGGTGCGCGAGCGGCTGCGGGCCTCCTGGCGGCAGCGCGGGGCGCACACGGCCGAGTTGGGCTGGATCGACGGCGTCCTCGACCCGGACGTCCTCACCATCGGCTTCGCCCGGCGCGTCCCCTCGTACAAGCGCCTGACGCTGATGCTGCGCGACCGGGACCGGCTGATGGACCTGCTGCTGCACCCCGAGCGGCCGGTCCAGATCGTCGTGGCGGGCAAGGCGCATCCCGCGGACGACGGCGGCAAGCGGCTGGTGCAGGAGCTGGTGAGGTTCACGGACGACCCGCGGGTGCGGCACCGGATCGTGTTCCTGCCGGACTACGGCATGGCGATGGCGCAGAAGCTGTACCCCGGCTGCGACATCTGGCTGAACAACCCGCTCAGGCCGCTGGAGGCCTGCGGCACGTCAGGGATGAAGGCCGCGCTCAACGGCTGTCTCAACCTCTCCGTCCTCGACGGCTGGTGGGACGAGTGGTTCCAGCCCGACTTCGGCTGGGCCATCCCGACCGCGGACGGCGTGGGGACCGATCCCGACCATCGCGACGACATAGAGGCCGCGGCGCTGTACGACCTGCTGGAGCAGCGGGTGACGCCCCGCTTCTACGAGCGCGGGCGCAGCGGGCTGCCCGACCGGTGGATCGAGATGGTCCGGCACACGCTGAGCCAACTCGGGCCGAAGGTGCTGGCGGGACGGATGGTCCGCGAGTACGTCGAGCGGCTCTACGCGCCGGCCGCGCTCGCCCACCGCTCGCTCGGGCCGGACTCGGCGCGGGAGCTCGCCGAGTGGAAGGGGCGGGTGCGGGCGGCCTGGGCGGAGGTCACGGTCGACCATGTGGAGACGTCCGCGGTGGCCGCGCTGGCGGAGCTCGGTACGACGCTGGGGCTCCGGGTGCGGGTCGGGCTCGGGGAGCTCGGGCCGGACGACGTGGAGGTGCAGGTCGTCTCGGGGCGGGTGGACGAGGAGGACTGGATCGGTGACGCGACGGTGGTTCCCCTGAAGCCGGTGGGCTCCCCCGACGAGGAGGGGCGCTGGGTCTATGAGGGGCCCTTGTCGCTGGATCGCACCGGGCCTTTTGGGTACACGGTGCGGATCCTTCCGGCGCATCGGCTCGTGGCTTCCAGCGCGGAGTTGGGGCTCGTGGCCGGGCCTTCCGAGGAACTGGTGGAGGCTGCGGGGTTGTTGATGCGGTGAGTGTCGGCTGAGGCCCCCGCGCCCCTAGGTACCGTCACCACCCTGCGTCGCGAGGTCCCGGAGGACGTTGCCGCACCTGCGGGCGTACGCGTGCTGGAAAGCCCTCGTCGCCGGGCCGCCCGCCTTGGCGTACCACTTGGCGGGCCGGCTGAAGGCGTTCACCGTCAGCCACACCGTGCCGTCTCCCGTGCGGTCCACGATGAACGACTCCTCGCCGGTCTCCGGGTGGCCGGGCAGCGTGCCGTAGGCCCAGCCCGCCCGGCGGGGTTCCTCGACCGTCCAGACCACCCGGCAGGGGGCCTTGATCATGCCGGCGAGGGTGACGGTGACGTCGACGCCGGGGGCGGCTCGTTCCGCGCTCGCGTCGAGGCCGACGCCCATCGACCGGTGCATCTCCCAGGTGAGGACGGCCTCCGAGGCCCGGCGGAAGACCTCCTCGCCCTCGCCCAGGCGCGTGCGTACGGTCATGGGATGGAAGCCCGGAGGGCAGAAACCCTGGTCACGGGTGGCGCCGACATCGGCGTAGGTGAAGTCCTGCGAATCCGTAGAAGACACGGTCCCCAAGACTAGGGCGGTACCCGGACCCGCTTCGGATCCGGGTACCGCCCATGGTCGTGGATCGGTCAGCCTCGATCAGCCGACGTTCACGGCGGACCAGGCGGACGCGACCGCCTTGTACTCGGTGCTGGACGCGCCGTACAGCGCCGAGGCCGCGTTCAGGGTCGCGGTGCGGGCCTGCGCGTACTTGGTCGTCGACGTCATGTACGTCGTCAGCGCCTTGTACCAGATCTGCAGCGCCTTGGCGCGGCCGATGCCGGTGACCGTGGAGCCGTTGGACGTGGGCGAGTTGTAGGTCACGCCGTTGATCGTCTTCGAGCCGCTGCCCTCGGACAGCAGGTAGAAGAAGTGGTTGGCGGGACCGGAGGAGTAGTGGACGTCCACTCCGCCGAGGCTGGAGGACCAGCTGTCCTTGGACGCGCCGTCCTTGCTGGGCTTGTCCATGTAGCGCAGCGGCGTGCCGTCGCCGTTGATGTCGATCTCCTCGCCGATGAGGTAGTCACCGACGTCGGAGGAGTTGCCCGCGAAGAACTCGGCGCCCGCGCCGAAGATGTCGGAGGTGGCCTCGTTCAGACCTCCGGACTCGCCGCTGTAGTTCAGGCCCGCCGTGGCCGAGGTCAGGCCGTGGCTCATCTCGTGCGCGGCCACGTCGAGCGAGGTCAGCGGGTTGGTGTTGCCCGCACCGTCGCCGTAGGTCATGCAGAAGCAGCTGTCGGACCAGAAGGCGTTGACGTAGGCGTTGCCGTAGTGGACGCGCGAGTAGGCGGCCTTGCCGTCGTTGCGGATGCCGTTGCGGCCGAAGGCGCTCTTGTAGAAGTCCCAGGTGATCTGGGCTCCGTAGTGCGCGTCGGCGGCGGCGGTCTCGGCGTTGGACGGGTTGCCGTTGCCCCACACGTCGTCGGAGCCGGAGAAGAGGGTGCCGGTGCCGGAGGTGCCGCGGTTGAGGTTGTACGTCTTGTGGCCGCCGCGGGTGGAGTCGGTGAGGTTGTACGTCGACCCGGACTTGGTGGTGCTGAGCGTGACCGAGCCGCTGTAGGTGGTGTTGCCGGTGCCGGTCTCGATGCCCTGGTACTCGTAGAGCTTCTTGCCGGTGGCGGCGTCGGTGACGACGTGCAGTTCGTTCGGGGTGCCGTCCTCCTGGAGGCCGCCGACCACGGTCTCGTAGGCGAGGACCGGCTTGCCGCTCGCGGCCCAGATCACCTTGCGGGGAGCGGAACTCGCCTCGGTCCTGGCCGATCCGGCCGCCTTGGCGAGGGTCACGGCCTGCTTCTCCGCCTTGGCGGCGGTGACCTCGGGCTTGAGCGAGGCGACCTTCAGGGCCGCCTTGGTGGCTCTGGTGACACCCTTGGCCGCGCCGGACTTCGACTGGTGCACCACGAGGTCGCCGCCGAGGACCGGCAGGCCCGCGTAGGTGCGCTCGTAGCGGGTGTGGACCGAGCCGTCGGCGTCCTTCACGACGTCCTTGACGACCAGCTTCTCCTGGGCGCCGAGGCCTATCTCGTCGGCGGTCCCGGCGGCGTCCGCCTGCTGCTCCTGGATGAGCGCGGTGCGGGCCGGCGCGGAGAGCAGGACCGGGGCGGCGGCGAGGGCCGGCTTGCTCGCGGATTCCGCGGCGGCGCTGCTGCCGGAGGTCAGACCGGTGGTGAGCAGGGCGCCTGCGGCGACGGCGGTGGCGATGGCGAGCGTGGCGCGCTTTTGACGCGCGTAGACAGAAGTGGACACACGAGCTCCTCGGTGTGGGGGAAGTGCTGCGGTGCTGTGCGGCGTGGGGGAACAGTGGCATTAGAGACGCGTACATGTCAGGAGTGAAGCGTGATGTTGGCCGGAATTCGACGGCCAGATGTACGCGAGGGCAGGTGAAACGGACGCCGCCCCGGGGGATTCGAACCCACCGGGGCGGCGCCCTGACTCTGAGGCCCTTGCGGCCTGCGGATTTCCGGGTCCACGGATCACCGATCCACGGATCTACCGGTCTACGGGAACGTCAGCTTCCAGCTGTTGATGTAGCCGGTGTCGATGGCCGCGTTGTCCTGCACCCGCAGCTTCCACACGCCGTTGGCCACCTCGGAGGAGGCGTTCACCGTGTACGTGGTGTTGATGTTGTCGGCGCTGCCGCCGGTGCCGTACCCCTTCAGCGTGTACGCCGTGCCGTCGGGGGCCACCAGCTCCACCTTGAGGTCACCGATGTACGTGTGGACGATGTTCACCGCGACCTGGAGGTTGGACGGCGCGTTGCCCGTCCGGCCGGAGACGGTGACCGACGAGGTGACCGCCGCGCCCCGGTCCGGTATCGCCACGTCGGCCGTGTTCTCGAAGGACGTGCCGCCGCCGCCCCCGCCGCCGGAGCGCTCACCGACGTTGATGCCCGCCCACGCGTCCTGGACCGCCTTGTACTCGGCGCTGTCCGTGCCGTAGAGCTCACCCGTGGCCGCGAGGGTGCCGGTGCGGGCGCCCGCGTAGTTGGTGTTCGAGGTGAACTTCGTGGTGAGCGCGCGGAACCAGATCTTCTCCGCCTTGTCCCGGCCGATGCCGGTGACCGGAAGGCCGTCCGAGGTGGACGAGTTGTACGTGACACCGTTGATGGTCTTGGTGCCGCTGCCCTCGGAGAGCAGGTAGAAGAAGTGGTTCGCCGGGCCCGACGAGTAGTGCACGTCGATCGAGCCGATGCCCGAGTACCAGCTGTCCTTGGACGCGCCGTCCTTGCTGGGCTTGTCCATGTAGCGCAGCGGCGTGCCGTCGCCGTTGATGTCGATCTCCTCGCCGATGAGGTAGTCACCGACGTCGGAGGAGTTGTTCGCGTAGAACTCGACCGTCGATCCGAAGATGTCGGAGGTGGCCTCGTTCAGGCCGCCGGACTCGCCGCTGTAGACGAGGCCCGCGGTGTTGGACGTGACGCCGTGGGTCATCTCGTGACCGGCCACGTCGATCGACGTCAGCGGGTGGGTGTTGCCCGACCCGTCGCCGTAGGTCATGCAGAAGCAGCTGTCGGACCAGAAGGCGTTGACGTAGTTGTTGCCGTAGTGGACCCGGGAGTAGGCGCCGACGCCGTCGCCCTTGATGCCCGAACGCCCGTGCACGTTCTTGTAGTAGTCCCACGTCAGCGCGGCGCCGTAGTGGGCGTCCGCGCCCGCGGTCTCCGCGTTGGACGGGCTGCCGTTGCCCCACACGTCGTCGGGACCGGAGAAGAGGGTGCCGGTGCCGGAGGTGCCGCGGTTGAGGTTGTACGTCTTGTGGCCGCCGCGCGCACCGTCGGTGAGGTTGTACGTCGACCCCGACTGCGTGCTGCCGAGCGTCACCGTGCCGCTGTACATCGTGTTGCCGGTGCCGGTCTCGATGCCCTGGTACTCGTAGAGCTCGGCGCCCGTGGCCGCGTCGGCGACGACGTGCAGCTCGTTCGGCGTGCCGTCCTTCTGGAGGCCGCCGACGACGGTCTCGTAGGCGAGGACCGGCTTGCCGCTCGCGGCCCAGATCACCTTGCGCGGGGCTTTGTCGACGTCGGCGCTCTTGGTGTCGTCCGCCTGCGCGGCGGCCAGCGCCTGCTTCTCCGCCTTGGTGGCGGGGACGGCCGCGGTGGTGGTGGCCGGCTTGATGGCGGCGCGGGTCGCCTTGACGACCGCCTTGGTCGCACCGGACTTGGCGGCCTTGACGACGAGGTCGCCGCCCAGGACGGGCAGGCCGTCGTAGGTGCGCTCGTAGCGGGTGTGCACCGTGCCGTCGGCGTCCTTCACGACGTCACGGACGACCAGCTTCTCCTTGGCGCCGAGACCGAGGTCCCGGGCGGTCTGCGCCTTGCCGGCCTCGGCCTTGCGGATCAGCTCGGCGCGCTGGGCGGGGCTGAGCCTGACCGATTCCGAGCCGGGGATCGCCTTGCTCGCGGCCGGCGGTGTCCCGGGGGCCGCGGCGGCGGAGCCGCCCTGGACGGCGGCGGCCATCAGCGCGGCGACGCCGAAGAGGGCCACGGCCGCGGTGCGGCGGGGGGTGTGGGGAGTGCGTCTGTGGGAGATGCCTCTTCGCGAGGAACTGCTTCTCAACACTGACTCCTTCTGCGGGACCGGGGGTCGCCCGGCCTGGGGAGGTGGAGGTGTTGCTGTGGGGTTCCTGTGGAGCAGTCGTCGGAAGCGTGGCAGGGGAGCGCGCTTTCTGTCAGGACCGCGTCAAAACTATGGCCGGAAACGGTTCGTTGTCCGGAAGTTCGTGTTCGCTATACGGATACGTGGCGATGCGGACGCTTCGCTCTGCGCGGGCAGAACCGCTCTGCGGGCGCTGTGTAGTCCGTGGGCAGGACTGCTCTCGGGCGCTGTGTTGTCCGTGGGCAGAGCCGCTATGCGGGCGCTGTGCTGTCCTCCGGCAGATCCCCGTGCCAGGAGTGCCACAGTGCCGCGTAGGCCCCGCCGGCCGCCACCAGTTCGTCATGCGTGCCGAGTTCGGTCAGCCGGCCGTCCTCCATCACGGCCACCCGGTCGGCGTCGTGCGCGGTGTGCAGCCGGTGCGCGACGGCGATGACGGTGCGCCCCTCGAGGACGGCGGCCAGGGCCCGCTCGGTGTGCCGGGCGGTCGCCGGGTCGAGCAACGCGGTCGCCTCGTCGAGGATCAGCGTGTGCGGGTCCGCCAGCACCACCCGGGCCAGGGCCAGTTGCTGGGCCTGTGAACCGGCCGTACGGCAACCGCCCTGCCCCAGCGGGGTGTCCAGCCCCTGCGGCAGCTTCCGCACCCACGCGTCGGCGCCCACCACCGCCAGCGCGTCCCACAACTCCTCGTCCCCGGCCGACGGTTCGGCGATGCGCAGGTTGTCGCGGACCGAGCCGAGGAACACGTGGTGCTCCTGGGTGACCAGGACGACCTGGCGGCGCAGCCGCTCCGGCCCCAGCCCGGCGACCGGCACACCACCGACCGTCACCGAGCCCGCGGTCGGTGCGTCGATGCCCGCCATCAGCCGGCTCAGCGTGGTCTTGCCGGCGCCGGACGGCCCGACCAGGGCGAGCCGCTCCCCGGGCCGCACCGTCAGATCGACGCCGCGCAGCACCTCCACGCCCCCGTCGTACGCGTAGCGCACCCCGGTGACGTCGATCCGGTCGCCGTCGGGATCCGGACAGTCGCCCTCGCCGGGTGCCTGCGGGGCCCGGGCGAGCCCCTCCACCCGGGCGAAGGAGGCGCCGCCGGACTGGAGTTGCTCGATCCGCACCAGGACCTCGTCCAGGGGTGCGCTCAGCTGGTGCAGATACAGCGTCGCCGCCACCACCGCTCCGAGGCTCATCGAGCCGGACGCGTGCAGCGCGCCGCCGATCACCAGCACCCCGGCCACCGGGAGGACGTACGACGTCTCCATCACCGGGAAGAACACCGAGCGCAGGAACAGCGTGTAGAAGCGGGTGCGGCGGGAGGTCTCCAGGGCGTCCCGGCTCGCGGCCGTGCGCTGCTCCCGGAGCCCGAAGGCCTCCACCGTGCGGGCCCCGGCCGCCGTGGACGCCACGATCTCCGCCACGTCCGAGGTGGCGGCGCCCTCGGCGAGGTACCCGTCCCGGGCCCGGCGCAGATACCAGCGCAGCGCGATCCAGATCGGCGTCAGCGTCAGCAGCGCGAGGGCGCCCAGCAGCGGGTCCAGCAGGAACACCGCGACGATCAGGAACAGCGCCTGGACCAGGTTGACCAGCAGGACGGGACCGGCGTCCCGCAGGGTGTTGCCGACCGTCGTCACGTCCGCCGTACCGCGGGCCGTCAGGTCACCGGTGCCGGCCCGCTCCACCACCGAAGCGGGCAGCGTCAGCGCCCGGTCCACGAACCGCTCCCGCACCCTGGCCAGGGTCCGCTCCCCGAAACGGTGCCCCACGTACCGGGCCCAGCGCGCCAGCAGCACCTGCGCGAGGGCGGACAGCAGCAGGAGCAGGGCCAGCCGGTCCACGGCCGCCGTTCCGCGCCCGGCCCGCACGTCGTCGATCATCCGGCCGAGCAGCCACGGCCCGGCCAGCCCGGCCACGGCCGCGAGCGCGTTCAGGCCCAGGACGACACCGAAGGCGCGGGCGTCGGCCCGGACGAGACCCAGCAGGGCGCGCCTGACGTCGGCCCGTTCCGCGACGGGCAGGTGTGCGCGGTTCATCCCAGGACCTCCTCGGTGTCCCTCGCGACGAGGGCCCGGTAGCCGGGCGTGGTGGCGAGCAGTTCGTGGTGGGTGCCGGAGGCTGCGACCTTGCCGTCCTTGAGGTAGTGGACGGTGTCCGTGCGGTCCAGGACGAGGGGGGAGGTGGTGGTCACGACCGTGGTGCGGCCTTCCCTCGCCTTCCTCAGCCGGGCGGCGACGGTGGCTTCGGTGTGGGCGTCCAGGGCCGAGGTGGGCTCGACGGCCAGGAGGATCTCCGGGTCGGTGAGGAGGGCTCTGGCCAGGCGGATGCGCTGGCGCTGGCCGCCGCTGAGGTTGCGGGCCTGGGCGTCCATGGGGGTGTCGAGGCCTTGGGGGAGGGCTTGGACGATGTCTTCTGCCGCGGCTGTGTGGAGCGCCTTTTGGAGTGCCTGGTGGTGTGGGGAGGCCGCTCGGGGCGTGCCCTGAGTGCCGATCATGTGGTGCAGGGAGCCCGCGAACAGGTCCGCCTCGTGATCCGCCACCAGGATGCGCGACCGGATCTGGCTCAGGGCGATGTCGTCCAGGCGTCTGCCGCCCCACGTCGCGCCCGACGGGGCGTAGCGGCCGAGGCGCTCCACCACCGTCGTGGCGTCCGCGGGGTGTTCCGCCACCAGGGCCGTCAGCCGGCCCGGCAGGATGCGGACCCCGGACTCCGGGTCGTACAGGGCGGACGGTTCCGGCGGGGCGTCCAGGGTCCCCGAGTCGGCCATCGGCTCCAGGCGCAGGAACCGCACGACCCGGCGTGCGCACACCACGCCGCGGCTGACCTGGTAGCCGCACTCGACCAGGAAGGCCACCGGCCACACCAGCACCGCCACATAGCCGTAGACGGACACCAGCTGGCCCACGGTGATGTCGCCCTGCGCCGCGAGCCGGGCCGCCAGCCAGGTCACCACCGCCAGGAACAGGGTCGGCAGTCCGATGCCCAGCGCCTGCACCCAGCTGGTCACCGCCCCCACCCGGTACCCCTGCTCACGCAGCCGCCCCGAGTCCTGCCGGAAGGCGTCCGCCACGAGTTGCCTGCCACCCAGGCCGGCGAGGACCCGCAGGCCGCCGGCGAGGTCGCCGATCCGCGCGGTCAGCACGCCCTGCCGCTCGCGGTACTCCGCCTCCGACCCCTGCAACCGGCCGAGCAGCGGCCCGACCAGCAGGGCGAGCACCGGAATGCCGAGCAGTACGACCAGCGCGACGACCCCCGAGACCGACACCAGCAGCACGGCGATCACCAGATACCCCACGACCGCGCCGATCCCGGGCCCCACGACCGTCAGCGACTGGCTGACCGTCTGCACGTCGCCCACGCCGATCGTGACGACCTCCCCGGCGCCCGCCTGCCGCCGCAGCGAGGCGCCGAGCCGCACCGCCTGTCCGACGACCACCTTCACCGTCCGGAAGTTGGCGTCCATGCGGACCCGGGTCATGGTGCGGTGCCGCATGATGCTCAGCCAGGCGTTGAAGGCGCCCACCGCGAACAGCGCGCCGCTCCAGAGCGTCAGCGCGCTCATGTCGCCGGGCTCCAGGCCGTCGTCGATCGCCCGGGACATCAGGTACGGCGTCGCCGCCAGCAGCACCATCCACACCGTGCCGAACACCGCCCCCGCAGCGCACCGCCCCGGCTGCCGGCCGACCAGCCACCACAGGTAGCGGGCGCCGCCGCGGTGGTCGGGTGTGCCGGGGTCCTCGTACGCGTCGATCATCCGCCCGCCCTCTGCCGTCGTCGTCCTACGCCAGACTGTCCCGCCAGGCCCGGTGCAGATCCGCGAACCTGCCCGTGCCCCCGATGAGTTCGGCCGGCCGGCCGTCCTCCACGATCCGGCCGTGCTCCATCACAAGGACCCGGTCCGCGATCTCGACGGTCGACAGCCGGTGCGCGATGACCACTGCCGTACGGCCCTTCAGCACCGTCGTCATGGCCCGCTGCACCGCACGCTCCCCGGGGACGTCCAGCGAGCTGGTCGCCTCGTCGAGGATGAGCACCGCCGGGTCGGCCAGCAACGCCCGGGCGAACGCCACCAGTTGCCGCTGCCCGGCGGAGATGCGGCCGCCCCGCTTGCGGACGTCGGTGTCGTAACCGTCGGGCAGGCTGCTGATGAAGTCGTGCGCGCCGATCTCCTTCGCCGCCTGCTCGATCTCCTCGCGGGTGGCGTCCGGGCGGCCGATCGCGATGTTGTCGGCGACCGTCCCGGAGAACAGGAACGCCTCCTGCGTCACCATGACCACCCCGCGCCGCAGCTCGGGCACGGCGAGGTCGCGCAGGTCGACGCCGTCCAGCAGCACCCGGCCGCCGGAGGGGTCGTAGAACCGGGCCAGCAGCTTGGCCAGCGTCGACTTGCCGGCGCCCGTGGAGCCCACGACCGCGACGGTCTGTCCGGCCGGGAGGGTGAGGTCGAACGCGGGCAGCACCTCGCCGCCGGTGCGGTAGCCGAAGCGGACGCCGTCGAAGACCACCCCGCGGCCGGGGTGTTCGCCCGCGAGCGGCGGGAGCCGCCGGGGCGTGGCCGGCTCGGGGACGGACGGGGTCTGGGCGAGCAGCCCGGCGATCTTCTCCAGGGAGGCCGCCGCCGACTGATAGGAGTTGAGGAACATCCCGAGCCGGTCGATGGGGTCGTACAGGCGCCGCAGGTACAGCACGGCCGCGGCCAGCACACCGAGGGCCAGCGTGCCGTCCGCGACCCGGTGGGCGCCCCACAGCACGATCGCCGCGACCGCCGTGTTGGCGACGAGCCGCGAGCCGGTGACGTAGCGGGCCATCTCCAGCAGCGCGTCCCCGTTGGTCCTCTCGTGCCGCCGGTTGAGTGCGCCGAAGTCCGCGTCGCCCGCGGCCTCGCGGCGGAAGGCGCGCACCGGCCGGATGCCGTTCATGGTCTCGACGAACTTGACGATGACGGCCGCGATGGCGGTCGAGCGGGCCCGGTACACCCGCCCGGCCCGCCGCTGGTACCACCGCACCAGCGCGTGGAGCGGCACCAGGGACGCCACCGCCACGCCCCCGAGGCCCAGGTCCAGCCAGAGCAGCATGGCCGAGATGTAGACGAAGGACAGGATGACCGTCACGAGCTCCTGGAGGCCCTCGTCCAGCAGCTCCCGCAGCGACTCCACGTCGGTCGTGGAGCGGGAGATGAGCCGGCCCGAGGTGTAGCGCTCGTGGAAGTCGACGCTCAGCGCCTGCGCGTGGCGGAAGATCCGGCCGCGCAGGTCCAGCAGCACGTCCTGGCTGACCCGGGCCGCCGCGGCGACGAACGCGAACTGCAGCCCGCCCGCGGCCAGCGCGCACGCCAGATAGCCGACGCCCACCGCGATCAGCGGCCCGTGGTCCTGCGCCCGGAACGCCGGTACGGCACGGTCGATGGCGTACGCCACGAGCAGGGGGCCCGCCTGCACGACCGCCTGCTGGAGCAGCAGCAGGAGCGTCGTGACCGTGACCCGGGCCTTCAGCGGCGCGAGCAGGGAGCGCAGCAGGGCTCCGGTGGCGCCCGGCGGGGTGGGCAGGACGTCCCGGTCGAAGGGGTCGCCCGGGACGAGGGGCCGGTCGTCGGTCCGGCCGCTCGGTTGGCCGCCCGCTTGGCCGCCCGCTTGGCCGTCGGGCTTGTCGCCGGCCGGTGCGCTGGTGGCCGCCGTCATCGTGCGCCCTCCTCTTCCCCTGACATCAGATGCGCGTACTCGGCGTTCGTACGCAGCAGTTCGTGGTGGGTGCCGACCGCGGCGATCCGGCCGCCGGACAGCAGGGCGACACGGTCGGCGAGCAGCACGGTCGACGGGCGGTGCGCCACGATCAGGGCGGTGGTGTCCGCGAGGACCTGCCGCAGGGCGGCCTCGACGGCGGCCTCGGTGTGCACGTCCAGGGCCGACAGCGGGTCGTCCAGGACGAGGAACTCCGGCTGCCCGACGACGGCCCGGGCGAGCGCGAGGCGCTGGCGCTGACCACCCGAGAGGCTGAGGCCCTGCTCGCCCACCTGGGTGTCCGTCCCCTGGGGCAGGGCGTGCACGAAGTCGGCCTGGGCGACGGCGAGCGCCCGCTCCAGGTCCGCCTTCCCGGCGGTGTCCCGCGCCCCCATGAGAACGTTGTCGCCGACCGCGGCCGAGAACAGCGTGGGCTCCTCGAAGGCCACGGCGACCTTGGCGCGCAGCGCTTGTCCGGACAGCTCCGTGATGTCGACGCCGTCGAGCGTGATGCGGCCCGAAGTGAGCTCGTAGAGACGGGGGATGAGTGCGGTGAGGGTGGTCTTGCCACTGCCGGTGGCGCCGACCAGGGCCATGGACTCGCCCGGCCGGATGTGCAGGTCGATGTGCTGGAGGACGGGCGGGGTGCCGGCGGGAGCGTCGGGGTAGCGGAAACCGACGGCGTGGAAGCGCAGCCCCCGGTCCCCCGACTGACCGGTGCCGGTGGTGGAGGCGGTGCCCGGGGCGGTGGTGGCGTCCTCCACCTCCTCGTCCATGACCTCGAAGTACCGCTCCGTCGCCGTCGCCGCCTCCTGGCTCATCGCCAGCAGGAACCCCATCGACTCCACCGGCCACCGCAGCGCCAGCGCCGTCGACAGGAACGCCACCAGCGTCCCCGCCGACAGGGCCCCGTCGGCCACCTGGACGACCCCCACCACCAGCGCCGCGCCGATCGCGACCTCGGGCAGCGTCACGATGACGCCCCAGATCGTCGCCAGCAGCCGCGCCTTGCGCAGTTCCGTGCCGCGCAGTGTCTGCGACAGGTCCCGGAACGCCCGCGCCTGGCTGCGGTGGCGGCCGAAGCCCTTGATGATGCGGATGCCGAGGACGCTCTCCTCGACGACCGTCGTCAGATCGCCGACCTGGTCCTGCGCGCGCCGGGCCAGCTTGGCGTAGCGCCTCTCGAAGACCATGCAGGTGACCATGAGGGGGATGGCGGGCCCGAGGATGACCAGCCCGAGGGTCCAGTCCTGGAGCAGCATGATGACCACGCCCACGAGGATCGTCACGCCGTTGACCAGGAGGAACGTCAGTGGGAAGGCGAGGAACTGACGCAGCAGCATCAGGTCCGTCGTCGCCCGGGACAGCAACTGCCCCGAGGCCCAGCGGTCGTGGAAGGCCACCGGCAGCCGCTGGAGGTGCCCGTACAGAGCCGCCCGCATCGACGCCTCGACGTGCGAGAGCGGACGGGCCACCAGCAACCGCCGCAGCCCGAACAGCAGGGCCTCCGTGAAGCCGAGCAGCAGCAGGTACAGCGCGCCGAGCCACACTCCGGCCGGGTCCCGGTGGGCGATCGGGCCGTCCACCATCCACTTCAGGACGAGCGGGATGACCAGGCCCACGCAGGAGGCGAGTATCGCGACGCACGCGGCACCGGACAGCCGCGCCCGCACGGGCCGCACATACGGCCACAGCCGCAGCAGCGTGCCTACGGTGGAACGGTCCTGGGCGGGGGCGGGTGTCGTGGCCATCAGCAGCGAGCCTACGGATCGCCACTGACACTGCCCAGCGAGTTTCCGCCGGAACCGGGTCGGTCCCTGGTCCTACGACCTGCGGTTCCGACGGGCCGGCCCGGACCCGCCGTACCCATCGGAGGGGGATGCCCGGCTTGCTTTCACGGAGTCCCGTCCGGCGCCGCCCTCCGCCCCGTTGGTGAAACGATGCCTCAGTCCGCCACCCGCAGCAGCAGCACCGCCCGCGCCGGCATCGTGATCTCCGCACCCGCCCGGTGCTCCACGCCCGGAGCCTCTCCCTGCTCCTCCAGGCTCGTGTCGACGACGACCTCGTACCGCTCGGCCCAGGGCGGCCCCGGCAACCGGAAGTCCACCGGCCCCTCGCCCGCGTGCAGCACGGCCAGGAAACTGTCGTCGAGGATCTGCTCCCCGCGCTCGTCACGGCCCGGGATGTCCCGGCCGGACAGGTACATGCCCAGCGTGGCGGCGGGCGCGTACCAGTCCTGCTCCGTCATCTCCGTGCCCCGCGACGTGAACCAGGCCAGGTCGCGCAGCCCGTCGGCGGTCTGCGCCCGGCCCGAGAAGAACGCCCGGCGCCGCAGCACCGGATGCCGGTGGCGCAGCGCGATCAGCCGGGAGGTCAGCGCGAACAGGGCCTGCCAGCCGGGGTCCTCCAGCAGCTCCCAGTCCAGCCAGCTGATCTCGTTGTCCTGGCAGTAGGCGTTGTTGTTGCCGCGCTGGGTGCGGCCCAGTTCGTCGCCCGCGACCAGCATGGGCACACCCGTCGACAGCAGCAGGGTGGTCAGGAGGTTCCTCAGCTGCCGCCGCCTGAGCGCCCGTACGCCCTCGTCGTCCGTCCCGCCCTCGGCGCCGCCGTTCCAGGCCCGGTTGTCGTCCGTGCCGTCCCGGTTGCCCTCGCCGTTGGCCTCGTTGTGCTTGCGCTCGTAGCTCACCAGGTCGCGCAGGGTGAACCCGTCGTGCGCGGTGATGAAGTTGACGGAGGCGTACGGCCTGCGCCCGCCCCAGGCGTACAGGTCGCTGGAGCCCGACAGCCGGTAGCCCATCTCCCGTACGTCCGGCAGCGCGTGCCGCCAGAAGTCCCGCACGGCGTTGCGGTACCGGTCGTTCCACTCCGTCCACAGCGGCGGGAACGCCCCCACCTGGTAGCCGCCCGAGCCCACGTCCCACGGCTCGGCGATCAGCTTCACCCGGCGCAGCACCGGGTCCTGGGCGATCACCGCGAGGAACGGGGAGAGCATGTCGACGTCGTGCATGGAACGGGCCAGCGCCGCCGCCAGGTCGAAGCGGAAGCCGTCCACGCCCATCTCGGTCACCCAGTACCGCAGCGAGTCCGTGATCAGCCGCAGCACGTGCGGCTGGACCACGTGCAGGGTGTTGCCGCAGCCGGTGTAGTCGGCGTAGCGGCGGGCGTCGTCCTGGAGGCGGTAGTAGCCGCGGTTGTCGATGCCCTTCAGGGACAGCATCGGGCCCAGTTCGCCCGCCTCCGCGGTGTGGTTGTAGACCACGTCGAGGATGACCTCGATCCCCGCCGCGTGCAGGGCGCGCACCATCCGCTTGAACTCGCCGACCTGCTGCCCCGTCGTCCCGGAGGCCGCGTACGCCGCGTGCGGGGCGAAGTAGCCGATGGAGTTGTAGCCCCAGTAGTTCTTCAGGCCTCTGCGCAGCAGGTGGTCCTCGTGGGCGAACTGGTGCACCGGCAGCAGCTCCACCGCCGTCACGCCCAGCTTCACCAGGTGCTCGATGGCGGCCGGGTGGGCGAGGCCGGCGTAGGTGCCGCGCAGCTCCTCGGGGATGCCCGGGTGGAGTTGTGTGAAGCCCTTGACGTGCAGTTCGTAGATCACCGAGTCCGCCCACGGCGTCTTCGGGCGGCGGTCGTCGGCCCAGTCGTCGTCATCGTGCACGACGACGCCCTTCGGGACGTGCGGCGCCGAGTCCCGGTCGTCGCGCACGGTGTCGGCGACATGCTGCTGCGGCCAGTCGCGGACGTGCCCGTACACCTCCGGCGGCAGACTGCTGTAGTCATTTCCTTCGGCGCCGTCGACCGCCCGCGCGTACGGGTCGAGGAGCAGCTTCGCCGGGTTCCAGCGGGCGCCGGTCCACGGGTCCCAGCGGCCGTGCACCCGGTAGCCGTAGCGCTGCCCGGGCAGCACACCGGGGACGAAGCCGTGCCAGATCTCGTGCGTCAGCTCGGCGAGCCGGACCCGCGACTCCTTGCCGGCCTCGTCGAACAGGCACAGCTCGACGCCCTCGGCCCCGCCCGCCCACAACGCGAAGTTGGTGCCCGCCACCCCGTCCGGGCCGACCCGGAACCGGGCGCCCAGCGGCGTCGGCGCGCCCGGCCACGCGGGCACGGTGGGCGGCGGCGCGGCCCGTCGTGCGCCGTTCACGGCGGCGGCTTGGCGCCCGTTCCCGGTGGCCCGATGACCGGCCACCGCCTCCTGCTCGGCTGCGCTGGACACCTGTCAGCCTCCCACCGGCTCATGGGACGACGGGGGACAGAGGGGTGCGGCCAGTGCTGCGGCCCGGGTCGCGGCTCCCCTGCGCGTCGTCCTCCCCACTGTTCTGCCCAGAGCGTGGGTCGCACTCACGTTTCCCCGGGGGCGGGCATGGTCGTTTCCCGGGGACACGACCGGTCGTTGGGCACCGCGTGAGGCACGTACAAGGGCGCGCGCGGCGCGCGAGGGCCGCGCTGGCCGCCGTAGTGACATGGGCAGGGCTCCTCGCCGGAGCCACGGGCTGTACCTCGGACGACGCGGGAGGGATCGCCGGGGCGTTCGGCGCGCCCCCGGCGCCCGAGGACGTCATCAAGGTCTCGCCCGACGACGGCAGCAGGGGAGTGCGCCCCGGGAAGAAGCTGCGCGTGCGCGTGCCCGACGGCCGGCTGGAGAAGGTGCGGGTCGTCAGGTCGCAGGACGCGCAGGAGTCCCCGGTGCCCGGGCACCTCTCCGCCGACGGCCTGACCTGGGAACCCGACGACCAACGGCTCGCGCTGGCCGCCAAGTACACGATCGACGCCGTGGCCGTGGACGGCGGCGGACGCCGCTCCGCCCGGCACACCACCTTCACCACCTACGTTCCGGAGGAACGCTTCATCGGCTACGTCGCCCCGGAGAACCGCGCCACGGTCGGCACCGGCATGATCGTCTCCCTGGAGTTCAACCGGCAGATCACCGACCGGGCCGCCGTCGAACGCGCGATCCGGGTCACCGCTCGCCCGGCCGTCGAGATCCGCCCGCACTGGTTCGGCAGGAGCCGCCTCGACTTCCGCCCCGAGGACTACTGGAAACCCGGCACCCAGGTCACCGTCGCCCTGAACCTGCGCGACGTCGAGGGCGCCCCCGGCGTCTACGGCCTCCAGCGCAAGACGTTCTCCTTCACCGTCGGCCGCAGCCAGGTCTCCATCGTCGACGCCGCCGCGCACTCCATGGAGGTCCGGCGCGACGGCGAGCCCCTCGCCACCGTGCCCGTCACGGCCGGGGCCCCCGGCAACACCACGTACAAGGGCAAGATGGTGGTGACCGAGATGCTCGACGTCACCCGGATGAACGGCGCCACGGTCGGCTTCAAGAAGCGCGACGGCAAGGGCGAGTACGACATCCCCGACGTCCCGCACGCCATGCGCCTGACCGACTCCGGGACCTTCCTGCACGGCAACTACTGGGCCCACCACAGCGTCTTCGGCCGGACCAACGTCAGCCACGGCTGCATCGGGCTGCGCGACGTGAAGGGCGGCAGCTCGGACACCCCGGCCGGCTGGTTCTTCGACCGCAGCCTCATCGGGGACGTCGTCGAGGTCGTCAACAGCAATGACAAAAAGGTCTCTCCCGACAATGGGCTCGGAGGCTGGAATATGGACTGGAATGCGTGGAAGGCGGGCAGTGCGCTGAAGTAGCCCGACAAGGGGGCGGGTTGAGCCGGCGATCTGTTGGGACCGAACAGTGACAATCGCGGGCCTCCGGGGCCGTGCACCCTGTGGTTACTATTCGCCGACGCGCGCAGGACGCGCGGGGTGCGGGCCTGACCAGGCCCTGGGAGGGGAGAAAGACGTGAACGGGCGACCGATATCGGGGGCGTCGGTTGGGCGCAGGAACGGAATGCTCGCGTCGGCGATCGGCGTGCTGCTTCTCGCCGTGACGGCGTGCGGCGGCGGGGGGACCGGCTCCGGTTCCGGCGAGGGCGACGGCAAGGGCAAGGACTCGGGCGCCGCGCGGAGCAAGCAGTCCGAGGCGGTCATCGGCATCACCCCCAAGGACGGCGCCAAGTCCGTCGACACGAGCGGTGCGCTGAAGGTGACCGCCGAGAAGGGGAAGCTGACCGAGGTCGAGGTCAAGGACGCCAAGGGCAACAAGGTCGACGGCGCGATATCCGGGGACGGCGCCAACTGGACGCCGTCCACCCACCTGGCCGGCGCCACCAAGTACACGGTCCACGCGGTCGCCAAGGACTCCGAGGGCCGCACGGCCGCCGAGGACGCCGGCTTCACCACGCTGACCCCGGAGAACACCTTCACCGGCACCTTCACCCCCGAGGACGGCTCGAAGGTCGGCGTCGGGATGCCGTTCTCCATCCGCTTCGACCGGGGCATCACCAACCCCGAGGACGTCGAGCAGGCCATCCGCATCAAGACGGAGCCGGCCGTCGACGTCGAGGGCCACTGGTTCGGCAACGACCGTCTCGACTTCCGCCCCGAGAAGTACTGGAAGCCCGGCACCAAGGTGACCGTCGACCTGAACCTCGACGGCGTCGAGGGACGCTCCGGTGTCTACGGCGAGCAGGACAAGACGGTGAAGTTCACCATCGGCCGCAACCAGGTCTCCGTCGTCGACGCCAAGAAGCTCACGATGAAGGTCATGCGCGACGGCAAGCTCTTCAAGACCATCCCGGTCACCACCGGCAAGCCCGGCATGGAGACCTGGAACGGGCAGATGGTCATCAGCGAGATGCTCACGGTGACCCGGATGAACGGCGAGACCGTCGGCTACGGCGGCGAGTACGACATCAAGGACGTCCCGCACGCCGTCCGCCTGACCACCTCCGGCACCTTCCTGCACGGCAACTACTGGGCGAGCGGCGCCTTCGGCAACTACAACGCCAGCCACGGCTGCATCGGCCTGCGCGACGTGCGCGGCGGCTGGGACAAGAAGGTGGCGGCCGCGTGGTTCTTCAACCACTCGATGGTCGGCGACGTGGTGGTCGTCAAGAACTCCGAGGACCGGATCGTCGACCCGGACAACGGACTGAACGGCTGGAACATGTCCTGGGAGAAGTGGAAGAAGTAGTCCTCCTTCCTGCACGCCATGAGGAGCCCGGCCGGTGTGACCCACCGCACCGGGCTCTTTCGCGTTAGCCCCCGTTAACCTGCTGCCTATGACCGTCTCTCTCGAAGTCGCTGAAGGCGTCGGCACGATCCGTCTCGACCGCCCGCCCATGAACGCGCTGGACATCGCCACGCAGGACCGGCTGAAGGAACTGGCCGAGGAGGCCACGCGCCGCGAGGACGTCAGGGCCGTCGTGCTCTACGGCGGCGAGAAGGTGTTCGCGGCCGGCGCGGACATCAAGGAGATGCAGGCGATGGACCACACCGCGATGGTCCTGCGCGCCCGCGCCCTGCAGGACTCGTTCACGGCGGTGGCCCGGATCCCCAAGCCGGTCGTCGCGGCCGTGACGGGGTACGCGCTGGGCGGCGGCTGTGAACTCGCCCTGTGCGCGGACTTCCGCATCGCCGGCGAGAACGCCAAGCTCGGCCAGCCGGAGATCCTGCTCGGCCTGATCCCGGGCGCCGGCGGCACCCAGCGCCTGGCCCGTCTGGTCGGCCCCTCCAAGGCCAAGGACCTCATCTTCACGGGCCGCATGGTGAAGGCCGACGAGGCCCGAGAGATCGGCCTGGTGGACCGGGTCGTCCCCGCCGACGAGGTGTACGCGCAGGCACACGCCTGGGCCGCGAAGCTCGCGCAGGGCCCGGCGCTGGCGCTGCGCGCCGCCAAGGAGTCGATCGACACGGGCCTGGAGACGGACATCGACACGGGCCTCACCGTCGAACGGAACTGGTTCGCGGGCCTGTTCGCCACCGAGGACCGCGAGCGCGGGATGCGCAGCTTCGTCGAGGAGGGCCCGGGCAAGGCGAAGTTCCTCTGAACATCCCTCCAGGGGCTTGCAATTGACACGGTGTCTGACCCGGGTCCCTCGATGGGGCGGTTTATGGCAACCTTAAGACAGCCTTAAGCGTGCCGGAACGGAAGAGTCCGTCGATTGCCCCGGAATGAGACGTTCCGGCAGGTCAGCTGGGGTGGCGGAGACTCCGAAGTGCCGCTGGCATATGACGGACGGCCACTCGTTCATCCCCCGTTCCCCGGGGCGTATTCCCCGGGAACGGCCCCGCCGGGCGCCCCGGGCAGCCATGATGGGGGCATGGCGGGGCTGGAGGGTATGGAACAGCCGCGGGGACACGCACATGCGGCCGCGGCGCGCTGGTCGCCGACCGTCGAGGACGAACACGCGCTGAAGGCGCTGGAGTTGTACGGCAACCCGACGGAGGCAGAGGTTCCACTGCCGTCCCGCCCCGAGTCCGCGGCCACCGCGAGACGCCTCACCCAGGTCGTGGTCCTGCGTCACTGGGGACTCACCCCCAAGACCACCGAGGACGCGGTCCTGCTCGTCTCCGAACTGGTCGGCAACGCCGTACGCCACACCGGCGCCCGCGTCTTCGGGCTGCGTCTGCACCGGCGCCGCGGCTGGATCCGCGTCGAGGTCCGCGACCCCTCGCGCGGGCTGCCGTGCCTGATGCCGGTCCAGGAGATGGACATCAGCGGCCGGGGCCTGTTCCTCGTCGACAAGCTGGCCGACCGCTGGGGGGTCGATCTGCTGCCCCGGGGCAAGACGACCTGGTTCGAGATGCGGGTCGCCGACCGCTAGGGCCCTTCTGATGCCTCACCCGGTCGCCGGACGGCCGAATCAACGGTTTCCCTGCGAGGCGCCCATTAAATGGTGCAATGCACCGCCATCTCGTCAAGAGCGCCCTGGTCGCGGGCGCCGCCCTCGCCGTCCTCTCCGCCTGCGGCACCGGGAGCGGGGAACGGACCTCCGAAGCGCGCGGCACCAAGGCCGCCGTGCCCGCCCCGCCGGAGAAGAAGCCCGTGAACGGCCTGCCGGGCATGCCGCCCGTCCTGGACCCCGAGGACGTGTACGCCGCCGACCGCCCGGGCAAGCTGTCCCCCGTCGTCAAGGACTTCCCGTCCCGGGTCTACGTCCCCAACACCGAGTCCGACACGGTCACCGTCATCGACCCGAAAACCTACGAGGTCATCGAGACGATCCGCGTGGGCCGGCAGCCCCAGCACGTCGTGCCCTCCTGGGACCTGAAGACGCTCTGGGTCAACAACAACCGCGGCCACACCCTCACCCCGATCGACCCGAAGACCGGCAAGGCGGGCAAGGACGTGGAGGTCCACGACCCCTACAACCTCTACTTCACGCCCAACGGCAGATACGCCGTCGTCATGGCCTCCCTCGACCGCGAACTGGTCTTCCGCGACCCGCACACCATGAAGGTGAAGAAGACCGTCCCGGTCTCCTGCTACGGCGTCAACCACGCCGACTTCTCCCTCGACGGCCGCTACTTCATCGTCTCCTGCGAGTTCAGCGGCGAACTGCTCAAGGTCGACACCGAGAAGATGGAGGTCGTCGGGCAGCAACGGCTGCCGTTCGAGGGCGCCATGCCGCAGGACGTGAAGGTCTCACCCGACGGCAAGAGGTTCTACATCGCCGACATGATGGCCCACGGCATGTGGGTCCTGAACGGCGACACCTTCACCGAGCCGACCCTGATGCCCACCGGCAAGGGCTGCCACGGCCTCTACGTCGGCCGCGACTCCCGCGAGATGTACGTGACCAACCGCGGCGAGGGCACCATCTCCGTCTTCGACTTCACCCAGGGCAAACTGACCAAGAAGTGGAAGCTGCCCGACGGCGGCAGCCCCGACATGGGCGGCGTCTCCGCCGACGGCAAGGTGCTGTGGCTGTCCGGCCGCTACGACGCCGAGGTGTACGCCGTCGACACCCGCACCGGCATCCAGCTCGCCCGGATCCCGGTCGGCAGCGGCCCGCACGGCCTCGCCGTCTACCCACAGCCCGGCCGCTACTCGCTCGGCCACACCGGCATCTTCCGGTGAGACCCCGCTGAGGGGACGAGCAGCACTTCCGAGCCCACCGGCCGGTACCCGGCCGCCTGGAACGCCCGCAGACTGCGGGCGTTCCCCGCCGACACCTGCGCCCACACCGGCGCGCCCCCGGCCAGCCGCCGCGCCGCCGACACCAGCCGCCGCCCGACCCCGCGGTGCCGCGCCCCCTCCTCCACCTCGACGGCGACCTCCCAGCGTCCGGCCACCCCGCGGCCCAGCACGAGCACTCCGCCGTCCGTCGTCCACACGCGCACGCCGTCCCGCCGCCGCAGCGCCGACACCACGCGCGGATGCCCGGGGTCGTCGACCTCCCTGAGCGCGACCGGCGGCTCCCCGGGCAGCGCGGCACCCGTCAGCAGCACGTCGACCGTGTCGGACCTACGCCCCGTCCGGTCCATCAGGGCCGTCAGGAAACGGGCGTTCATCGTGGCAGCGAGGGCGTCGCACTCGGTACGGGCGAGGACGCCGCGCACCCAGTCGGGGTCCTCGTCCGTGAAGACCACCGAATGGGCCGTGAAGGCGAGAACCCCGGCGTCGCGGGCCGAGGGCTGGGGCACGATCGTCGTACCGCCGTCCGCCGGCGGGAAGACGCCCCGCGCCGCCGCGTCGAGGATGTCCGCCAGAGTGTCCGTCACACCGCGCTCCTTGAGTCTCCACCCGCTGGAGGGTCCAGACTCGCAGGCATGATCGACGACCGCACCGGACTGCTCACCATCGGCGAACTGGCCCGGGTCACGGGACTCACCGTGCGCACCATCCGCTACTGGTCCGACGAGGGCGCCCTGCCCCCGGCCGACCGGACCGCGGGTGGATACCGGCTGTACGACGCGGCCTGCGTGGCACGGCTGGAGCTGATCCGCACCCTGCGCGAGCTGGGCCTCGGCCTCGCGGACGTCCGCCGGGTACTGGCCGGCGAGACGACTGTCGCGCAGGTCGCGGCCGCGCACGTGGTCGCGCTGGACGCGCAGATCCGGGGGCTCAAGGTGACCCGTGCGGTGCTGTCGACCGTGGCGAAGCGGGGATCCGGCGCGGAGGAGATGACGCTCGTGAACAGACTGGCACGGCTGTCGGCGGCCGAACGGCGGCGGATCGTCGAGGACTTCATGGCGGAGGTCTTCGAGGGGATCGACATGGCCGACCCTGACATCCGCCGCAGGCTGCGCTTCGCGGCCGCCCACCTGCCCGACGACCCCACGCCCGAGCAGGTGGACGCCTGGGTGGAGCTCGCCGAGCTGATCCAGGACCCCGGCTTCCGCGCGCAGATGCGGCAGATGATCGAGTTCAACGCCGCGGACCGGGGGCCCGACGTCCCGCCCGGTTCGTCCCTGTGGTTCATGAGCCGGCTCGTGTCGCTCGCCACCCAGGCACGGCGGCGCGGCATCGCCCCCGGCACCCCGGAGGCCGACGAGGTCCTCCGCGACCTGATCGGCGGCACGGACCGGGCCGTCGTACTGGAACGCCTCACGGCCGCCTCCCATGGTCGGGTCGCCCGCTACCGCGAACTGCAGGCCATCGTCAACGGCCTCGACGCCCAGCCGACCTACGACGAGGAGTTCGCCTGGGTGGTCGCCGCGCTGGGGGCCCGCCCGGCCAGTTAATCTGACCTGCGTCAGACCTGCGCCGGCAGGAAGCACAGCACGAGATGAGGGGCGGATCGGTGGCGGACATCGAGGAAGCACGCAAGCAGTTCGAGCGGATCGATACGGACGGTGACGGCTTCATCACCGCTGCCGAGTTCAAGAGCGCCCTGGCCAAGTCGGGCGACTGGAACGTCACCGAGTCGGTCGCCGAGGTCGTCATCAAGACCCGCGACCTCGACGGCGACAAGCAGCTGAGCTTCGACGAGTTCTGGGCCTACCTGAACAAGTAGGCCTGCGGCTCGCCCGTGCGCGAAGGGGCCCGGTCCATGATCCCCGGACCGGGCCCCTCGCCGTGCCCCGGGGCGCCCGGACAGCGGCTCGAGAACCCCTTCCCGCACCCGGAATAGCCCGTCCGCCCCCGAGGTTGACCCCGGTCACGAAGGCTTCACGCGGCGCTGTTCATCTCCGGAAGGGCAAGGCGAGGACATGAAGATCGGCATCATCGGGGCGGGCAACATCGGCGGCAACCTGACCCGGCGGCTCACGGCACTCGGGCACGACGTGGCCGTCGCCAACTCCCGCGGCCCCGAGACGCTCACGGCCCTGGCGGAGGAGACCGGCGCGACCCCCGTGACCGTCGGGGAGGCGGCGCGGGACGCCGAGATCGTCGTCGTCACCATCCCGCTGAAGGCGGTCCCGGACCTTCCCGCCGGCCTCTTCGACGGCGCGGCCGATGGCGTCGCGGTCATCGACACCGGCAACTACTACCCGCGCCAGCGCGACGGCCGGATCGCGGAGATCGAGGACGACGGCCTCACCGAGAGCCGCTGGACGGAACGCCGGATCGGCCACCCCGTCGTCAAGGCCTTCAACGGCACCTACGCCCAGGACATCCTGGACCGCCCGCTCCCCGCCGGTGACCCCGACCGCATGGCCCTCCCGGTGGCCGGCGACGACGAGGCGGCCAAGCGCACGGTGCGAGACCTGATCGACGCTCTCGGCTTCGACACGGTGGACGCGGGCGGCATCGACGACTCCTGGCGCCAGCAGCCCGGCACCCCGGTCTACGGCCTGCGGGGCGGAACCGAGGCGGTCACGAAGGCCCTGGCCGAGGCGTCCCCGGAGCGCACACCGGAGTTCAGCGGCTAGCCTCAGGCGCCCTCCGCCCACCTCCGCAGCGCCGCCTTGCTCTCGAAGTCGGCCACGTTCTTGTCGAGCGGGTCGTCGGTGTACTGGTGGAAGCGCCACTTCGCCTTGATGCGGGGCTTGCCCGCTGAGACGTAGTCGGCGATCCACAGGCCGTCGCCCGCATAGGAGGTGGTGTCGACGTTGAGCCAGAAGTGACGGTTGCAGTAGAGCACCACCTGGTTGTCCGGCCGGAGGTCCTTCAGCTTCCTGATGAACAGGTCCTTCTCCGCGTTGCTCGCGTGGGTCCCCTCGCTCGTGTTCTCCCAGTCGACGGCGAGGATGTCGCCCGCCCGGTCGGGGGCCTTGCTCACGAAGTACTCGGCCTGGGCCGTCAGGTTGCCGGGCCACAGGAAGTGGTAGAAGCCGACGACCAGCCCGGCGTCCCGGGCTCGTCCGGTCTGCGCGGCGAGCTTGGGATTGACGTAGGAGCGGCCTTCCGTCGCCTTGACGAAGACGAAGGACAGGCCGTCGGTGCCGTAGGAGGAGGACTGGTAGGCGCTCACGTCGATGCCGCGCAGCATGGGGGCTCCCTCTGGTGCGGGTGGGGCTGAAGTTCCCTTGGGTCAGGGGTTGTTGTTATGCCCCGCGAGGGCGGCCGTACGCCGGGCGCGAGGAGGCTCGCGGCCCGGCGGTGGTGAACGCCGGTGGGTTCGGCGGTCGGTTTTCAGGGGGCGGGGGAGCCGGCCGGGGCGCGGGCCGGGTCGCCGGCGACGGCCTCCTGGTCGTCCAGGGAGACGTCCTTGGTCTCCTTGCCGAGCAGGAGCGCGATCAGCGTCAGCACCGCCATCGCCGAGAGGTAGACACCGACCAGCCACGGCGAGCCGTCCCCGGTCTCCCACAGCGCCACGGCGATGAACGGGGCGACCGCCGCCCCGAGGATCGAGCTGACGTTGTACGAGATGCCGGAGCCGGTGTAGCGCACGCTGGTCGGGAAGAGCTCCGGCAGCAGCGCGCCCATGGGGCCGAAGGTCATGCCCATCAGGGTGAAGCCGAGCACCAGCCACAGCACCACGCCGAGGGTGCCCAGTTCGATCAGCGGCACCCAGACCAGACCGAAGACCACGATCGCGGCGGTGACCGAGATCAGGGTCATGCGCCGGCCGTAGCGGTCCGCGAGCGGTCCGGAGACCAGGGTGAACGCGGCGAAGAACAGCACACCGAAGATCATCATGAGCACGAACGTCGAGTAGCCGTACCCCAGTCCGGGCACGGCGGCGTCCTTCGCGGCGCGTCCGTAGCTGAGCGAGAACGTGGTCATCAGATAGAAGAGCACGTAGGTCGCCAGCATGATGAAGGTGCCCAGGACCAGCTGCTTCCCGTGGCTGCGCACCACCGTGGCGAGCGGCAGCCGCCGCACCCCGCCGGACTCGCGGGTCCTGGCGAAGACCGCCGACTCCACGAGCCGGGAGCGCACCCACAGGCCGATCGCGACCATCACGGCGGAGAACAGGAACGGGACGCGCCAGCCCCAGCTGAGGAAGGCCTCCGAGGGCTGCGAGGGGTCGGCACCGGCCGCGGACGGCAGGAGCGCGCCCATGCCCAGGAACAGGCCGTTGCCGATGATGAAGCCGAGCGGGGCGCCCAGTTGCGGGAAGGTGCCGTACAGGGCGCGCTTGCCGCTGGGGGCGTTCTCGGTCGCGACCAGGGCCGCACCGCTCCACTCGCCGCCGAGCGCGAAGCCCTGGGCGAGCCGCATCAGCACGAGCAGCGCGGTGGCCACCCAGCCGGCCTGGGCGTAGGTGGGCAGGACGCCGATGAGGAACGTGGCGATGCCCATGGTCAGGAGCGAGACGACGAGCGTCTTCTTGCGGCCGAGCCGGTCACCGAGGTGCCCGAAGACGACGGCGCCGACCGGGCGGGCGACCATCGCGGCGCCGAAGACCGCGAACGACGACAGCAGTGCGGTGGTCGGGTCGCTGCTCGGGAAGAACAGCTGGGGGAAGACGAGCACCGCGGCGGTCGCGTAGATGTAGAAGTCGTAGAACTCGATCGTCGTGCCGATGAGGCTGGCGACGAGGACGCGGGACCTCGGGTTGACGGGCGTGGGGGCGGGACCGGTGGCTGGTGCGGGCATCGTTCGGCTTTCACGTGTGAAACATGGGCCCTGCAACGATGTCAGTCATCTCGTTTTCCGGTATCACCATCTCGCATGGCGAGACGCCCGCCGTCCGGGCTCAGCACTCGATGATGTTCACCGCCAGCCCGCCCCGGGCTGTCTCCTTGTACTTCACCGACATGTCCGCGCCGGTGTCCTTCATCGTCTTGATGACCTTGTCCAGGGACACCTTGTGGGAGCCGTCGCCGCGCATCGCCATGCGGGCGGCCGTGACGGCCTTGACCGCGGCCATGCCGTTGCGCTCGATGCAGGGGATCTGGACCAGGCCGCCGACCGGGTCGCAGGTGAGGCCGAGGTTGTGCTCCATGCCGATCTCGGCGGCGTTCTCGACCTGCTCGGGGGAGCCGCCGAGGACCTCGGCGAGGGCGCCCGCGGCCATGGAGCAGGCGGAGCCGACCTCGCCCTGGCAGCCGACCTCGGCGCCGGAGATGGAGGCGTTCTCCTTGAAGAGCATGCCGATCGCGCCCGCGGCGAGCAGGAAGCGGACCACGCCCTCCTCTTTTTCTCCTTCGGAGGCAGAGCCGGCCCCGAAGTTCACGTAGTAGTGCAGGACCGCCGGGATGATGCCGGCGGCGCCGTTGGTGGGGGCGGTGACGACCCGTCCGCCGGCGGCGTTCTCCTCGTTGACCGCCATGGCGTAGAGGGTGATCCACTCCATCGCCAGAGCCAGCGGGTCGCCCTCGGAGCGCAGCTTGCGCGCGGTGTTCGCGGCCCGGCGGCGCACCTTGAGACCGCCCGGCAGGATGCCCTCCTGGGACAGTCCGCGCGCCACGCAGTCCCGCATCACCTGCCAGATCTCCAGCAGGCCCGCGCGGATCTCCTCCTCGGAGCGCCAGGCCCGCTCGTTCTCCAGCATCAGCGCGGAGATGGACAGACCCGTCTCCTCGGTCAGGCGCAGCAACTCGTCGCCGGTGCGGAAGGGGTACTTCAGCACGGTGTCGTCGAGCTTGATGCGGTCCTCCCCGACCGCGTCCTCGTCGACGACGAAGCCGCCGCCGACGGAGTAGTACGTCTTCGTCAGCAGCTCCGCGCCCGAGGCGTCGTACGCCCACAGGGTCATGCCGTTGGCGTGGTACGGCAGGGTTTTGCGGCGGTGCAGGACCATGTCGTCGTCGAAGGAGAACGCGATCTCGTGCTCGCCGAGCAGGTTCAGCCGGCCGCCCGCCTTGATCGCCTCCACCCGCTCGTCCGCGCCCGCCACGTCGACCGTGCGCGGGGAGTCGCCCTCCAGGCCGAGCAGCACCGCCTTGGGCGTGCCGTGGCCGTGGCCGGTCGCGCCCAGCGAGCCGTACAGCTCCGCGCGGACCTGTGCGGTCGGGGCCAGCAGCTCCTCGTTGCGCAGCCGCCGGGCGAACATCCGGGCCGCCCGCATCGGGCCGACGGTGTGGGAACTGGACGGGCCGATGCCGATCGAGAACAGGTCGAAGACCGAGATGGCCACGGGGGAACTCCTGACTGCATGGGTGGTGCGGAGGGGGTGGGCGCCGTGACCGCTTATGGCGGGCACGGCGCCCGAAAGGTTTCTTCGTTACGCGTTCAGACCCGGGTACAGCGGGTGCTTGTCGGCCAGGGCCTTCACCCGGGCCTTGAGGGCCTCCGCGTCGTAGGACGGCTTCAGCGCCTCGGCGATGACGTCCGCGACCTCCGCGAAGTCCTCGGCGGCGAAGCCCCGGGTCGCCAGCGCCGGCGTGCCGATCCGCAGACCGGACGTCACCATCGGCGGACGCGGGTCGTTCGGGATCGCGTTCCGGTTGACCGTGATGCCCACCTCGTGGAGGCGGTCCTCGGCCTGTTGGCCGTCCAGCTCCGAGTGGCGCAGGTCGACCAGGACCAGGTGCACGTCCGTGCCGCCGGACAGGACGTCCACACCCACGGCCCGGACGTCGTCCTTCACCAGACGCTCGGCCAGGATGCGGGCACCCTCCAGCGTACGGCGCTGGCGCTCCTTGAAGTCCTCCGAGGCGGCGACCTTGAAGGAGACCGCCTTGGCCGCGATCACGTGCTCCAGCGGACCGCCCTGCTGACCGGGGAAGACGGCGGAGTTGATCTTCTTGGCCAGGTCGGCCGTGGAGAGGATCACACCGCCGCGCGGGCCGCCGAGGGTCTTGTGGGTCGTGGTGGTGACCACGTGCGCGTGCGGCACCGGGTTCGGGTGCAGCCCGGCCGCGACCAGCCCGGCGAAGTGGGCCATGTCGACCATCAGGTACGCGCCGACCTCGTCGGCGATCCGGCGGAACGCGGCGAAGTCCAGCTGCCGCGGGTAGGCCGACCAGCCGGCGACGATCAGCTTCGGCTTGGACTCCTTGGCCAGCCGCTCGACCTCGGCCATGTCCACCCGGCCGTCCTCGCCCACGTGGTAGGCGACGACGTCGTAGAGCTTGCCGGAGAAGTTGATCTTCATGCCGTGGGTCAGGTGCCCGCCGTGGGCGAGGTTCAGACCCATGATGGTGTCGCCCGGCTTGAGCAGCGCGAACATCGCGGCGGCGTTGGCCTGGGCGCCCGAGTGCGGCTGGACGTTGGCATGCTCGGCGCCGAACAGTTCCTTGACGCGGTCGATCGCGATCTGCTCGACCACGTCGACGTGCTCGCAGCCGCCGTAGTAGCGGCGGCCGGGGTAGCCCTCGGCGTACTTGTTGGTCAGGACCGAGCCCTGCGCCTCCATGACCGCGACCGGAGCGAAGTTCTCCGAGGCGATCATCTCCAGCGTGGACTGCTGGCGGTGCAGCTCGGCGTCGACAGCGGCGGCGACCGCCGGGTCGAGCTCGTGCAGGGGTGTGTTCAGGACGGACATAAGACTCCTCAGCCCGCGGAGAACGCGGTGTACTCGTCGGCGGAGAGCAGGTCGCCGGGCTCCTCCGAGACCCGCACCTTGAACAGCCAGCCGCCCTCGAAGGGGGCCGAGTTCACCAGCGACGGGTCGTTCACGACGTCCTCGTTGACCTCGGTGATCTCACCGGAGACCGGGGAGTACAGGTCGGACACCGACTTGGTCGACTCCAGCTCGCCGCAGGTCTCGCCGGCGGACACGGAGTCGCCCACCTCGGGAAGCTGGACGAACACGACGTCACCGAGCGCGTTGGCCGCGTGCTCCGTGATGCCGACCGTCGAGACGCCGTCCTCGGCGGCCGACAGCCACTCGTGCTCCTTGCTGTAGCGCAGCGCTGTGGGGTTGCTCATGGCCTGGATTCTCCTGTACGCGCGGGAGTGCTGTGAAAGGGGGGACTGCTGGTGAGCTGGGACGACGGGCACGGGGGCACTGCCGCGGCCCTTCGGCCAGTGTCTACTTCTGGCGCTTGTAGAACGGCAGCGCCACGACCTCGTACGGCTCGTGGCTGCCCCGGATGTCCACACCCACGCCGCTCGTGCCGGGCGCGGCGTGCGCGGGGTCGACGTACGCCATCGCGATCGGCTTGCCGAGGGTGGGGGAGGGGGCGCCGGAGGTGACCTCGCCGATCACCTCGCCGCCGGCGACGACCGCGTACCCGGCGCGCGGGACCCGGCGGCCCTCGGCGACGAGCCCGACCAGCACGCGCGGCGGCTGCTGCTCGGCGCGGGCGGCGGCCTCGCGCAGGGCCTCGCGCCCCACGAAGTCGCCCTCCTTCTCGAACTTCACCACCCGGCCGAGCCCGGCGTCGAAGGGCGTGAGGGAGGTCGACAGCTCGTGCCCGTACAGCGGCATGCCCGCCTCCAGGCGCAGTGTGTCGCGGCAGGACAGCCCGCACGGGACGAGGCCGACGCCCTCGCCGGCCTTGGTCAGGGCCTGCCACAGCTCGACGGCGTGCTCGGGCTTCACGAAGAGCTCGAAGCCGTCCTCACCGGTGTAGCCGGTCCGGGCGATCAGGGCCGGGACGCCCGCGACCGTCCCGGGCAGCCCCGCGTAGTACTTGAGGCCGTCGAGGTCGGCGTCGGTCAGGGACTTCAGGATCCCCGGCGACTGCGGCCCCTGGACGGCGAGCAGCGCGTAGGCGTCCCGGTCGTCGCGCACCTCGGCGTCGAAGCCGGCGGCACGCTCGGTCAGCGCGTCCAGCACCACCTGGGCGTTGGAGGCGTTGGCGACGACCATGTATTCGGATGCGGCGGCCTCGGTCTCGCCCAGCCGGTAGACGATCAGGTCGTCCAGGATGCCGCCGTCGGCCCGGCAGATCATGGTGTAGCGGGCCCGGCCCGGCTTCACGCCGCCGATGTTGCCCACCAGGGCGAAGTCCAGCAGGGCGGCGGCCTGCGGCCCGGTGACGGTGATCTCCCCCATGTGGGAGAGGTCGAAGAGGCCGGCCTTCGTGCGCACGGCGATGTGCTCGTCGCGCTCGGAGCCGTAGCGCAGGGGCATGTCCCAGCCGGCGAAGTCGGTCATCGTCGCGCCGAGCGAACGATGCAGGGCATCGAGCGCGGTGTGACGGAGTTCTCCTGTACTGCTCACGGTCGGTGTCTCCAAGGGGCATGACGGGCGAGGGCGTTCCTCCCCATCTGTCATCGGAACCTGAGAGGTTCGCCATGACCGCACCGGTCCATGGCTTGCACCTTGGGTGGAGCCGCGTCCCCGTCGAGGACAGGGGCGGCCCGCTTTTCAGATGTGCCTCGCCCGCGCGGTAACGGGGCCTGAGAGATTCAAGGGAGGGACTTGCTCCTTCGGCGCCCCAGCTCTTGCGGTGCTGGGGACTCTCCCGCGCGGATTCAAACGGCCGGTATGCAGTTGGCGCGCACATCATTGCACGCATCCTTCCGGCGCGGCAGGGGGACCTTTCACAGGGAGTGCACGAGTCCCGCGCGCCGGGCACGACGACCTGTGGCAGCCCTGTTGCAGGACGGGAACGTAAATGAGAGGCCAGCCGCATTACCTTCTCTTTACACTCGGCGGGGATGGGACTCCGTACCTGGCCCCAGGGGAGGACGATCACGGTGAACAGGACCACCGCGTACGCGACGACGGGCATCGCGCTGCCCGAGCAGCCGGCCGCCGCTCCGGTCCGGGCGGTCCGCGCCCCGGCGCCGGCGCCGGTCGTCCGCGACCTGCGCGACCGCCCCGGGGGCGGCCCGCACGCGCTGCTGTTCGGCCCCCGCGACCTCGTCGTGGTGACGGGCCTGCCCGGCAGCGGCAAGTCGACGCTCATGCGCCGCACCGTGCCGGGCCGGCGCATCGACTCCCAGGACACCCGCGACCGCTGGGAGCGCCGCATGCCGCGCGCCCTGCCGTACGCGCTGTACCGCCCCCTCGTCCGCCTCTCCCACTACGCCGGGCTGCGCCGCGCCCTGCGCACCGGGGAGGGCGTCGTCGTGCACGACTGCGGCACCCAGGCCTGGGTCCGCCGCTGGCTCGCCCGCGAGGCCCGCCGCCGGGGCGGCACGCTCCACCTGCTCCTCCTCGACGTCACCCCCGAGCAGGCCCTGGCCGGTCAGCGCGACCGCGGCCGCGGCGTCTCGCGCTACGCGTTCCTGCGCCACCGCGCGGCCGGCAACCGCCTCCTGCGCGCGGTGGAGCGCGGCGACCTCCCCGCCGGCTGCGGATCGGCCGTCCTCGCCGACCGGGACACGGCGAACACCCTGCACAGAATCGGCTTCACGGGCTGAGCCCGCGCCGTCCAGCACAGTCCCGGTTCCCGCTGCTCCCGGGCGTCCGTCAGCCGTTAGCCTTTGAGCCACAGCAGTGGTTCCAGGCAGGCGGTAGGCAGATGGACATCCCGGCGGACTTCTCCGCGGACTTCCCGGCGCAGACGCAGACCCACCCGCACGGCGGTTGGCCCGGCAACGAGCTGGAGGAGGTGCTCTCGGCCTCCCTCGGTGCCGGACCGGCGGCCGGCGGGCGGATCGTCGAGGTGCTCGGCCGGAGCTTCGTGTGGATCCCGCTGCCCAGCGGCGGCGGCCCGCACAGCGGCCCCCTCGACCTGCCCGGCATCGAGATCGACGGCCAGGCGTTCGTCCCGGTGTTCAGCTCCGAGGAGCAGTTCCGGCAGGTCGTCGGCTCCCACATGTCGTACACCATCGCGCCCGCCGTGGAGTTCGCCCGCGGCCTGCCCCCGCACGCCGGCATAGCCGTCAACCCGGGCGGTGTGGTGGGCATCCCGCTTCCGCCGCCCGCCGTGGCCGAGCTCTGCCGGGCCGGCCGGACCCCGCTGGACGGTCCCTCGAGCGGCGGCCGGGTCCGCCTCTTCGAGCCCGACTGGCAGGACGACCCGGTGGACTTCCTCGCCGCCGCCTGCGCCGAGTTCGAGGCGACCGGAGTCGTCGTCACGGCCCGCCGCTGCCTCGCCGCCATCGAGACCGCCGACCCGGTGATGTTCGTCGGCGTCGAACTCTCCCAGTGGGAAGGGGACCTGCGCGCCCTGCCCCTGGACGCCCTCACCCGGGCCGTCACCGCCGTGCCGGCCCCCTGGCCGGTCAACCTCGTCCTCCTGGACGTGGCGGAGGACCCGGTGGGAGCGTGGATGCGGGAGCGGGTCCGGCCGTTCTACCAGCGGTAGGGCAACTCCCCCAGGGGCGCGGGGCTCTGTCGTCGTCGTGCGGCTCCGCCGCGTGGGCGCGGGGACCGCCCACGACCCGCGGCCGCGATACGACCCCAAGCTCCGATCTCTCGCGCGGGCTTAAGCTAGGACACCGTCGAGGTGGTGTACGAAGGGGCGGTAAAGGTGAGCGCGAGCGGCACGGCCGCGGCCGGACAGGTCGAGCACATGCTGCGCCAGGTCACGCCCGGGCGTTATGACGCCTACGAGGCACTCCTGCGCGCGCTCGCGACCCCGCACAGCGGCCAGATCTGGATGCTCCTGTGGCACGGGCAGGCCGGCTCCCCCGACGCCCAGTACGGAAACATGGACGTCGAGGGCTGCGGCTACGCCCCCTGCGTGACCTCCGCCCAGGAGCTCTCCGCCAGCGGCTGGAACCGCTCCTACGAGGTGGTCGACGGGGTCGACGTCGCCCGCGCGCTCTTCCCCGACCACTACGGCCTCTGGCTCAACCCGCACGCCCCCGGCGGCGGCGTCGGCATCCCCTGGCTCGACCTGCGCAGAATCGCCACGGGCCTGGACCGCCAGCCCGCCGGCCCGCTGCGGCTGTCCGAACCGGCCATCGAGGTCCCGCAGTTCTACGCCCTGCTCGCGCAGAACGCCCACCGCACCCCGGCCGTCCGCTCGCTGCGCCGGGCCTGGGTGCAGCCCGCGCTCGGGGCGCCGTACCTCGCCATCGGACTGGATGTGTACGACACCTCGCCGCCGGCCGTGGACTCCGTGCGCGCGATGATGCAGCAGTCCCTCGGCGCCGTGCCGGACGGGCTCCCCGTGTCGACCGTCGCCTTGTCCGACGAGCACGACCCGGTGGCCATGTGGCTGCGTGCGAAGGCCCGCCCGTTCTACGACCGCGAGGCCCACGCCACCGCCCCCGTCCAGGCCCCGGTCTCCGGCTATGGATACCCTCCCGCGCAGGGCCGGTACTGACCGGCTCGAAGTCGCCTTCGGAGCACCTCTCGCCTCACCCCTCGAACGCGACAACCGCTCAGCTCTTCGCGCGTAGATAGGGTCGATAGGCGCAAGGATGTCCTAAAATGCCCCTGTCCTGGCGCGTCCGACCCCCGCTACCCGTTGTCCGGATAACGGAACCCTGCAGACAGCATCACGTTTACGCATCCATTCACCGCCAAGTCTGGCAACAGATCGCCAAAGCGTTGAAGACTCCCCGCAAGACACGGGCCGGGTCGGTCTTGTGTACGAGACAAACAAAACCGCTACAGCGGCAGCCAGGGGCTCGGCGACCGCCGAAACCCGAGAGGGGTCAATCGCACCGTGACCGCACCCATCGAGACCACCGGGGCGGAAGCCGGAGCACAGCCCGAGGCCGTGCTCTCCGGGGTCAAGAAGAGCCAGATCGAGGGTCGCTCGCTCACCCAGATCGCCTGGATGCGCTTCAAGCGGGACAAGGTGGCGATGGCGGGAGGCGTCGTCGTCATCCTGCTCACGCTGCTGGCGGTGTTCTCCAAGCCGATCCAGTGGATCTTCAACCTGGATCCCAACAAGTTCAACCAGGACCTCATCGACCCCGCGCTGCTCGCACCCAAGGGCGGCTGGGGCGGAATGAGTTGGGACCACCCGCTCGGCGTGGACCCCCAGTACGGCCGTGACATGCTCGCCCGCATCATCGACGGCTCGTGGGTCTCCCTGCTGGTCGCGGGCGGCGCCACGCTGCTGTCCGTGTGCATCGGCACCGTGCTCGGGGTCGTCGCCGGCTACTACGGCGGCTGGATCGACAGCGTGATCAGCAGGCTCATGGACACGTTCCTGGCCTTCCCCCTGCTGCTGTTCGCGATCTCCATCTCCGCCTCGGTGCAGGACGGGTTCTTCGGCCTCGAAGGCCTGCCGCTGCGCATCTGTGTGCTGATCTTCGTGATCGGCTTCTTCAGCTGGCCGTACATCGGCCGCATCGTGCGCGCCCAGACGATGACCCTGCGCAAGCGGGAGTTCATCGAGGCCGCCACGAGCCTCGGGGCACGCGGCCCGTACGTCCTGTTCCGGGAACTGCTCCCGAACCTCGTCGCGCCGATCCTCGTCTACTCGACGCTGATCATCCCGACGAACATCCTGTTCGAGGCCGCGCTGAGCTTCCTCGGCGTCGGTATCGCTCCGCCGCAGGCTTCCTGGGGCGGCATGCTCAGCAACGCTGTGGATCTCTACACGGCTGATCCGCAGTACATGTTCGTGCCTGGACTGGCGATCTTCATCACCGTCCTGGCCTTCAACCTGCTGGGTGACGGGCTGCGTGACGCCCTCGACCCTCGCAGCAAGTGATCCATCGAATGAGGGGGCTTCCTCAGGTGAAGACGAGAAGGGTGACCGCCGGCGTTGCGTCGGTCCTGGCACTGTCGCTGGGTGCTGCCGCGTGCGGCGGCGGAGGTGACGACAACGACGGGGGAGGCAACGGCAAGAAGGACGCCGCGCTGAACTCGATCGTCAACGCGTCGGACAAGAAGGGAGGGACGGCCACGTACGAGCACTCGGACGTGCCGGACTCCCTCGACCCGGGCAACACGTACTACGGCTGGGTGCAGAACTTCTCCCGCCTCTACGGCCGGACGCTCACCACGTTCAAGCCGGCGGCGGGCAAGGAAGGCCTGGAGGTCGTGCCGGACCTCGCCGAGGGACTCGGCAAGTCCAGCCCGGATGCCAAGACCTGGACGTACAAGCTGCGTGCGGGTGTGAAGTTCCAGGACGGCACCCCGGTGACGTCCAAGGACGTCAAGTACGCCATCGAGCGCTCCAACTTCGCGCCCGAGGCACTGTCCAACGGCCCGACGTACTTCAAGGCGTACCTCGAGGGCGGCGACAAGTACAAGGGTCCCTACAAGGACAAGTCCGCCGATGGCCTGAAGTCCATCGAGACGCCAGACGACCGGACGATCGTCTTCAAGCTGAAGCAGCCGTTCGCCGACTTCGACTACCTGGCGACGTTCTCGCAGACGGCCCCCGTGCCGCAGGCGAAGGACACCGGCGCCAAGTACGTGCAGGCCATCCAGTCCACCGGCCCGTACCAGTTCCAGTCCTACGAGGAGGGCCGCGGCGCCACCCTCGTGCGCAACAAGAACTGGGACCAGAAGACGGACCCGATCCGCAAGGCCCTGCCGGACAAGATCACGATCAAGTTCAAGGTCAACCCGGTCACGGTCGACAACAACCTGCTCTCCGACAAGATCACGGCTGACGCGGCCGGCACGGGTGTGCAGCCGCAGACCCAGCCGAAGGTGCTGCGCGGCAAGTACGCCAACCAGACGGACAGCTCCTACGCGGGCGCCACGCAGTACATCGCGCTCAACGTGAACGTGAAGCCGTTCGACAACGCCGACTGCCGCAAGGCCGTCCAGTGGGGCCTCGACAAGCAGTCGGTGCTCGACGCCATGGGCGGTTCGCCCAAGGGCGACGTGGCGACCACGCTGCTGCCCCCGTCGGTGAACGGCTACACCAAGTTCGACACCTACGCGACCGACGGTCACAAGGGTGACGTGGCCAAGGCCAAGGCGGCCCTGAAGGCGTGCGGCAAGCCCAACGGCTTCAACACGATCCTGACGGCCCGTTCCGACCGCCCCGCCGAGGTCGCCGCGGCGACCGCCGTCCAGGCGTCGCTGAAGAAGATCGGCATCAACGTCGAGATCAAGCAGTTCCCCTCCGGCAAGTACTTCTCCAACTTCGCCGGTGTCCCGAGCTACGTCCACGACAACAAGCTCGGCATGCTCTCGATGGCGTGGGGCGCCGACTGGCCGACCGGCTACGGCTTCCTCGACCAGATCGTCAACGGTGCCGCCATCAAGCCCTCGGGCGGCAACAACCTGATGGAGCTGGACGACCCGAAGATCAACAAGGCCCTGACGGACGCGATCGCCAACACCGACGACGCGGCCCGCACCAAGGCCTGGGGTGACATCGACAAGATGGTCCTCGACAACGCCTCGGTCGTCCCGCTGGTCTACCGCAAGAACCTGCTGCTGCGGCCGACGTCCGCGACGAACGTCACGGTCACGCAGGCCTACCTCGGCATGTACGACTACCTGCTGATGAGCTCCTCGAAGTAATTCAGCAGGCCGGATCCTTTCGAAAGGCAGGTGAAGGCACCGGGTGGCCGCGGCGGACGATCCCGCCGCGGCCACCTGGGGCCGTACAGCTGTGGCTGCGTACATCCTCCGACGCGTCATGGGCGCAGTGCTGTTGCTGCTGGTGGTCAGCGCAGTCACCTTCGCCATCTTCTTCCTGGTACCCCGCATCGGCGGGCAGACGGCCGACCAGTTGGCCACCCAGTACGTGGGCAAGGACGCGAACCCCGCATCCGTTGCCGCGATCAAGCAGAACCTGGGTCTCGACCAGCCGCTCTACGTCCAGTACTGGGACTTCCTCAAGGGCCTCGTGGTGGGCGCCGACTACAAGTTCGGTCCCGACGCGACGCACTGCAGCGCACCCTGCTTCGGGTACTCCTTCAAGAGCCACATCGAGGTGTGGCCGCAGTTGGAGCAGCGGATCCCCGTCTCCTTCTCGCTGGCCGTCGGGGCGGCGGTGATCTGGCTGGTCACCGGCGTGACGACCGGCGTCATCTCGGCGCTGCGCAAGGGCAAGCCGATCGACCGCTTCGCCATGTTCATCGCGCTCGCCGGCGTCTCGCTGCCGATCTTCTTCACCGGCCAGATCCTGCTCGCGCTCTTCGTCTACGAGATCCCGGTCTGGGAGAGCATCGACTACGTCCCGTTCACGGAGAACCCGGCCGAATGGGCCTGGCACCTGATGCTGCCCTGGATCAGCCTCGCGTTCCTCTTCTCGGCGCTCTACGCCCGGCTCACCCGGGCGGGCATGCTGGAGACGATGAGTGAGGACTACATCAGAACGGCCAGGGCCAAGGGTCTCAAGGAGACCACGGTCGTGGCCAAGCACGGCCTGCGCTCCGCGCTCACCCCGATCGTCACCATCTTCGGCATGGACTTCGGCACCCTGGTCGGCACCGCGGTGCTCACCGAGACCGTCTTCTCCCTCCAGGGCATCGGCGCCTACTCCGTCCAGGCCATCAAGGACAACGACCTGCCCATCGTGATGGGCGTGACCCTGGTCGCCGCGTTCTTCATCGTCTTCTGCAATCTGATCGTCGACCTGGTGTACGCCGCCATCGACCCCCGGGTGAGGTACTCGTGAGCAAGCTCGACAAAGCCGCGCTCGGCGAACCGGACACCACGCCTGCGTCCGTCCCGGACGACGTGTTCCTGTCCGTCCGTGATCTGCGCATCCACTTCGACACCGACGACGGCCTGGTCAAGTCCGTGGACGGCGTCAGCTTCGACGTGCGCAAGGGCAAGACCCTGGGCATCGTGGGCGAGTCCGGCTCCGGCAAGTCGGTCACCTCGCTCGGCGTGATGGGCCTGCACCGCTCCGCCCGCGCCAAGGTCTCCGGCGAGGTCTGGCTCGACGGCCAGGAGCTGATCGCGGCAGACCCCGACGACGTACGGCGGCTGCGCGGCCGGAAGATGGCCATGATCTTCCAGGACCCGCTGTCGGCGATGCACCCCTACTACACCGTGGGGCAGCAGATCGTCGAGGCGTACCGCGTCCACCACGACGTCAGCAAGAAGGCCGCCCGGCTGCGGGCGATCGAGATGCTCGACCGGGTCGGCATCCCCGAGCCCGCCAAGCGTGTCGACGGCTACCCGCACGAGTTCTCCGGCGGTATGCGCCAGCGCGCCATGATCGCCATGGCGCTGGTGAACAACCCCGAGCTGCTCATCGCCGACGAGCCGACCACCGCCCTGGACGTCACCGTGCAGGCGCAGATCCTGGACCTGATCCACGATCTGCAGAAGGAGTTCGGCTCCGCGGTCATCATGATCACCCATGACCTGGGTGTGGTCGCGGAGATGGCCGACGACCTGCTGGTCATGTACGGCGGCCGGTGCGTGGAGCGCGGCCCCGCCGAGGACGTGTTCTCCGAGCCCCGCCACCCCTACACCTGGGGCCTGCTCGGCTCGATGCCGCGCATGGACCGCGAGGAGACGGACCGGCTCATCCCGATCAAGGGTGCGCCGCCCTCCCTCATCAACCTCCCGTCCGGCTGCGCCTTCCACCCGCGCTGCCCGTACGCCGACGTCCCGAAGGACAACGTCACCCGCACCGTCCGCCCCGAGCTGGCCGAGGTCGGCCCCTCGCACTGGGCCGCCTGCCACATGACGCAGGAGCAGCGGGAGCGTATCTGGACCGAAGAGATTGCGCCGAAGCTGTGAGCGACGACAAAACGGTGAGCACACCGGACACCAGCGGGAGCACCCTCACCAAGGGCACCACCGCCGACGGCGAGGTCCTGCTGAAGGTGACCGGCCTTCAGAAGCACTTCCCGATCCGCAAGGGCCTGCTCCAGCGGCAGACCGGCGCGGTGCGTGCCGTCGACGGCATCGACTTCGAGGTGCGCAAGGGCGAGACGCTTGGCGTCGTCGGCGAGTCGGGCTGCGGCAAGTCCACCATGGGCCGGCTGATCACCCGGCTGCTGGAACCGACCGGCGGCTCGGTCGAGTTCGAGGGCCAGGACATCACGCACCTGAAGACCGGCGAACTGCGCCCCATGCGCCGCGACGTGCAGATGATCTTCCAGGACCCGTACTCCTCGCTGAACCCCCGCCACACGATCGGCACGATCGTCGGCGCCCCCTTCCGGCTCCAGGGCGTCGAGCCCGAGGGCGGTGTGAAGAAGGAGGTGCAGCGGCTGCTGTCGGTGGTCGGCCTCAACCCCGAGCACTACAACCGCTACCCGCACGAGTTCTCCGGCGGCCAGCGCCAGCGCATCGGCATCGCCCGCGCGCTCGCGCTCAACCCCAAGCTCGTCGTGGCGGACGAGCCGGTCTCGGCGCTGGACGTGTCGATCCAGGCGCAGGTGGTGAACCTGCTCGACGACCTCCAGGAGGAGCTGGGCCTGACGTACGTGATCATCGCGCACGACCTCTCGGTCGTCCGGCACGTCTCGGACCGGATCGCGGTGATGTACCTCGGCAAGATCGTCGAGCTGGCCGAACGCGACCAGCTGTACAAGTCTCCGATGCACCCGTACTCCAAGGCCCTGCTGTCGGCCGTGCCGGTTCCGGACCCGAAGCGCCGGGGCGCCAAGAGCGAGCGCATCCTGCTCAAGGGCGACGTGCCCTCGCCGATCGCCCCGCCGAGCGGCTGCCGCTTCCACACCCGGTGCTGGAAGGCGACGGAGATCTGCAAGACGACCGAGCCGCCGCTCAAGGAGCTGCGGGCCGGGCAGCGGGTCGCCTGTCACCACCCGGAGAACTTCGCGGACCAGCAGCCGCAGGACACCAAGCTGCTGTCGTCGGCGCACGAGGTGGCCGCCGAGAACAACGTGGGGAAGACCGCGGGGGACGACGCCGCGACCGTGGAGAAGTGACTCCGGCCGGTCCGGGAGCGAGTCCACCCGAGCCCCCGCCCTCGTACATCGGGGCGGGGGCTCACCCGTGGGTGAAAATGAGCGGGTGCTCCAGCAACTCTTCAGCCCGTCCGTCCAGCACACGCTCGACCTGATCGGCATCTTCGTCTTCGCGATCTCCGGCGCCCTGCTGGCCGTGCGCAAGAACTTCGACGTGTTCGGCATGGCCGTCCTCGCCGAGGTCACCGCGCTGGGCGGAGGGCTGTTCCGGGACCTGGTCATCGGGGCCGTACCGCCCGCCGCCTTCACGGACCTGGGCTACTTCCTCACCCCGCTGCTCGCCACGCTCCTGGTCTTCTTCCTGCACCCCCAGGTGGAGCGCATCCAGGTCGCGGTGAACGTCTTCGACGCGGCCGGCCTCGGCCTGTTCTGCGTCGCCGGCACGATCAAGGCGTACGAGTACGGCCTCGGCCTGACCGCCTCGGCGGGACTCGGGCTGACCACCGCCGTGGGCGGCGGTGTGCTGCGGGACGTCCTCGCCAACGAGGTGCCCTCACTGCTGCGCTGGGACCGCGACCTGTACGCGGTCCCGGCGATCGTCGGCTCCGCGCTGATCGCCCTGTGCATCCGCTACGACGTCCTGAACCCGCTCACCAGCGGCGTCGCGGTGATCACCGCCTTCGTGCTGCGGCTGCTCGCGATGCGGTACCACTGGCGAGCTCCGCGGGCGTGGCACCGCCGGTCGACGGTGAGCGAGGAGGAGCAGCCCGTCCTGCCGTGACGGGGGCGTACGCCCCTCTCCTGGGCCAGAGGAAAGCTACCGCTTAGTAGTTAGTTCTTGTACTGTTCAGTCATGCCAGAAGCAGCCACCACCCCGGCCGCCCGGGCCACGATCGGCGACAGCGAGTTCGACCGCGACACCGCGCTCACCCGCCGCGCGCCCGGCGTCTACGACATCGACCTCTCCGCCGGCTGGACGATCATCAGCGCCGTCAACGGCGGCTATCTGCTGGCCGTCCTGGGCCGCGCCCTCGCGGACGCCCTGCCGCACGCCGACCCCTTCACGATCTCGGCGCACTACCTGACCGCGTCCCAGCCCGGCCCGGCGGTCGTCCGCACCGACGTCGTCCGCACCGGCCGCACCCTGTCGACCGGCCAGGCCTCCCTCTTCCAGTACGACGACGAGGGCCGCGAGGTGGAACGCATCCGCGTCCTCGCCTCCTACGGCGACCTGGACGCCCTGCCCGACGACGTCCGTACGACGGCCCGGCCGCCCGCGATCCCGCCGCCGGAGCACTGCTTCGGCCCGGAGGACGGACCTGCCCCGGTCGACGGCAGTTCGGCCATCACCGACCGGCTGATGCTCAAGCTCGACCCGTCGACCCTGGGCTGGGCCCTCGGGCAGCCCTCCGGCAAGGGCGAGATGCGCGCCTGGTTCGGCCTCGCGGACGGGCGCGACCCCGATCCGCTCTCCCTGCTGCTCGCGGTGGACGCGCTGCCGCCCACCGCCTTCGAGATCGGCCTGAAGGGCTGGGTGCCGACCGTCGAGCTGACCGTGCACGTCCGCTGCCGTCCGGCGCCGGGCCCGCTGCGGGTGTCCATCACCACGCGCAACCTCGCCGGCGGCTTCCTGGAGGAGGACGCCGAGGTGTGGGACAGCGCGGACCGGCTGGTCGCACAGTCCCGGCAGCTGGCGCGGGTCCGGCTGGGCTGAACTCCGCCGCATCGACGGGCAGGTCACAGGACGGCCCCAAGGGGGGCTCAGGCGGGGTTGGTTGAGTCCTCGTCGTCCTGGACAGCGGCGGTCAGGCTGCGGGCGGTCAGGGGCAGGCTCAGCAGGCCGGCAGACGTAGATGGAGCAGTAGGCGCAACAGGTGTTGTCGAAGGCCGGCCCGGGTCTGCCCGGGGCGCGGCAGGGGCGGCGCGTCCGGTGAACGGGCGCGCCGCCCCTGTGCGTTGTCACGCGAGTGTCGATCCGGCGTACGGGGGTGTCGATCCGGCCAGTGAGCCTGCGGCGGCGTCAATCCAGCCAGTGGTGGCGGCCGAGGCCGATGAGCCGCATCTGGCGGGCCGCCAGCTGTGCGACCTGCCGGGTCCGCTCCGGGCGCTCCCCCTCCGGCCCTTCGAGGGCCTCCAGGAACAGCGACGCCGTGCTCAGCATCTGGTCGACGTAGAGATGCGCGAGCATCAGCAGGTCGTCCTCGCTCCAGCCCCCGGACACCGGGTCCTTGGCCAGTTCGTCCTTGACCTCCTGGGCGAACCGGGCCAGTTGGTCCCGTATCGCCTCCCGGACCGGCTGAACTCCGCCATGTCGTTCACGGGCGATGAACCGGACATGGGCGGGGTACCCGTCGACGTGACGGGCGATCAGATCGATGGTGCGCGTGACGCGTTCCTCGCGGTCGCCCGTCGTGGACACCGTCGTCCGGATCATCGGGTGCAGGCTGCCCAGAGCCTCCTCGACCAGGGCCACGCCCAGATCCGCCGTGGAGCGGAAGTGGCGGTAGAAGGCGGTCGGGGCGACACCGACGGCGCGGGTGACCTCGCGCAGTCCCAGGCTGCTCAGGCTCTGCCCCTCCAGCAGCATCAGGGCCGCGTCCAGGAGTGCCTGCCGGGTCTTCTGCTTCTGGGCCTGCCGGATGCCGAGGGTGTGACTCATACCATGCAGTTAACAACTGTTCTCTCGAATTGGAAAGTCATGAGAGACGTTAGACTGGGAAGTCAGTGAACAACTGTAACTGCAAGCGTTCACCCAATCCTTGGGGGCTGTTACCCGTGCTGTTCATCGTCGCCGCGCTCCTGCTGCTGGGTGTCGTCCTGGGCACCGTCGCGCACGCGCCGCTCACCTTCTCCGTCGCCGTCGGCGCCGTCATCGCCGTCTGGCTCGGCATCTTCGCGCTCCGCGAGCGCGGCCGCCGTCGCCACACCCAGGCCCACTGACACCGGCGCCATCCACCGTCCCGCCGATCCGACTTCGGGAGTCGATCCTCATGCAGCTCACCGCTCCGGCCTCGCGCCGCACCGGTATCCGTGACACCGACGGTATGGCCGTCGCGTCCTTCATCCTCGGCCTGCTCGGCCTGCTCGTGCTCAACCTCTTCCTCGGGCCGATCGCCATCGTGCTGGCGAGCATCGCCCTGTGGCGCGGCACCGAGCGCCGCGGCCGCGCACTGCTGGGCCTGGGCCTGGGCGTCGCCGACCTGCTGGTCCTCGCGGCCTTCATGGAGTCCGACAGCACCATCTCGTGGAGCTTCTGAGCCGTCGTCGGACAACCGTCCGCCGGTACGCCGCGGCCGGGCCCGAGGACGACGGGCCGTCGCCGCGCCGCAGGCCGGTTCACGTTCGGCCAGCCTTGATCTGAGACCGGTCGAGAGGGAGCCGTAGAATCGGGCTCACCATGGCTTACCTCGACCACGCCGCGACCACCCCGATGCTCCCGGAGGCGGCAGAGGCGCTCACCGCGCAGCTGGGTGCCACCGGCAACGCGTCCTCCCTCCACGCATCCGGCAGGCAGGCCCGCCGCACCGTCGAGGAGGCCCGCGAGACCCTCGCCGAAGCCCTCGGCGCCCGCCCCAGCGAGGTCGTCTTCACCTCGGGCGGCACAGAGGCCGACAACCTGGCCGTCAAGGGCCTTTACTGGTCACGTCGCGACGCCGATCCGGCCCGCACCCGCGTCCTCGCCAGCCCCGTCGAGCACCACGCGGTCCTCGACGCCGTGCACTGGCTCGGCGAACACGAGGGCGCCACCGTCGAGTACCTGCCGGTCGACTCCCACGGCCGCGTTCACCCCGGCGCCCTGCGCGAGGCGATCGCCCGCAACCCCGACGACGTGGCCCTCGCCACCGTCATGTGGGCGAACAACGAGATCGGGACGATCCTGCCCGTGCGTGAACTCGCCGACGTGGCAGACGAGTTCGCGGTCCCGCTGCACTCGGACGCCGTCCAGGCCTTCGGTCAGATCCCCGTGGACTTCGCCGCCTCCGGCCTCGCCGCGATGACCGTCTCGGGCCACAAGATCGGCGGCCCCTACGGCATCGGCGCGCTGATCCTCGGCCGTGAGCACACCCCCGTGCCGGTCCTGCACGGCGGCGGCCAGGAGCGTCATGTGCGCTCCGGCACCCTCGACGTGCCCGCCATCGCCTCCTTCGCCGTCGCCGGGCGACTGGCCGCCGAGCAGCACGAGTGGTTCGCCCGCGAGATCGGCGCCCTGCGCGACGCCCTCGTCAGCGCGGTCCGTTCGGCCGTGCCGGACGCGATCCTGGGCGGCGACCCGGATCCGGAGGGACGTCTTCCGGCCAATGCGCACTTCACCTTCCCCGGCTGCGAGGGCGATTCCCTGCTGCTCCTGCTGGACGCCCAGGGCATCGAGTGCTCCACCGGCTCCGCCTGCACCGCCGGCGTCGCCCAGCCCAGCCATGTCCTCCTCGCCACCGGCACGGACCCCGACCTCGCCCGCGGCACCCTGCGCTTCTCCCTGGGCCACACCTCCACCGAGGCCGACATCGAGGCCCTGGCGAAGGCCATCGGCCCGGCGGTGGAACGGGCGAGGGCGGCGGGGCTGACCTGACTCCGCCGGGGCCGGGCCGAGGTCCGTCGCGAACGGGCCGGTGCCGTCGGGCCGGCGTCGTACGCCGCTGCGGTCAGGCCGGTGTCCTGCGCCCGCGCCGGATCAGGCCGGTGTCCTGCGCCCGCGCCGGATCAGGCCGGCGTCGTACGCGCCCGGCGGACCAGGCGCATGTACTTCTCCCAGTCCCAGTGCCGCCCCGGGTCCGTGTGGTCCGTGCCCGGGACCTCCACGTGGCCGATGATGTGCTCGCGGTCGACGGGTATGTCGTAGCGGGCGCATATCCGGGCCGTCAGACGGGCCGAGGCCTCGTACATCTCGTCCGTGAGGTCCTGCGGGCGGTCCACGAAACCCTCGTGCTCGATGCCGACACTGCGTTCGTTGTAGTCGCGGTTGCCCGCGTGGTAGGCCACGTCCAGCTCGCGGATCATCTGCGTGACATGACCGTCCTGCCGGACGATGTAGTGCGCCGCAGCCCTGTGTCCCGGGTCCTGGAAGGCCTTCACCGCGCTGTCGAAGCTGCCCTGTGTGACGTGCACCACGACCATGTCTATGCCGTAGTCGTCGGGGCGGTCCGCGCGCCGCCAGTTCGCGTCCGACGCCGCCACCCAGCGCGCGCCCGCGTAGTCGACCTCGCCCTCCTTGCGCGGTTTCTCGACGCCCGGAGTGCGCCACCACAGGCGCGCCAGCTCGTCCCGGGCGAGCACGGCGGAGCCCGCCGCGGCCACCGTCCCGCCGATCAGCAGCGCGCGGCGGCCGACCTTCCGGTCGCCGTCCCTCGAAGCCTTCCGCTCTCCCATGTGATCGTCAACGGATATCCGGCGGCCCTGGTTCCCGCGTCCCCTTACCCTGGAAGGGTTATGACTGACACCCCGCAGCGCCCCCGCCCCCTCCGCGTCCTGGCCGCCATGTCCGGCGGAGTCGACTCCGCCGTCGCCGCCGCCCGCGCGGCCGAAGCGGGCCACGACGTGACCGGCGTCCACCTCGCGCTCTCCGCCAACCCCCAATCCTTCCGGACGGGCGCGCGCGGCTGCTGCACCATCGAGGACTCTCGCGACGCCCGCCGCGCCGCGGACGTCATCGGCATCCCGTTCTACGTGTGGGACCTCGCCGACCGCTTCCGCGAGGACGTCGTCGAGGACTTCGTCGCCGAGTACGAGGCCGGCCGCACCCCCAACCCGTGCCTGCGCTGCAACGAGAAGATCAAGTTCGCCGCCCTCCTGGACAAGGCGCTGGCCCTGGGCTTCGACGCGGTCTGCACGGGCCACTACGCCCAGGTGATCGTCCGCGAGGACGGCACCCGCGAACTGCACCGCGCCTCCGACATGGCCAAGGACCAGTCGTACGTCCTCGGTGTGCTGGACGACCGGCAGCTCGCCCACGCGATGTTCCCGCTCGGCGACACCCTCACCACCAAGGACGAGATCCGCGCGGAGGCCGAGCGCAGGGGCCTGGCCGTGGCCAGAAAGCCCGACTCCCACGACATCTGCTTCATCGCCGACGGCGACACCCAGGGCTTCCTCGCGGACCGGCTCGGCCGCTCCGAGGGCGACATCGTCGACGAGACCGGAGCCAAGCTCGGCACCCACGAGGGCGCGTTCGGCTTCACCATCGGCCAGCGCAAGGGCCTGCGCATCGGCACCCCGGCCCCCGACGGCAAGCCGCGCTACGTCCTCGATATCTCGCCGGTGGACAACACGGTGACCGTCGGCCCGGCCTCCGCCCTGGACGTCGGCGCCCTGACCGCCGTCAAGCCGCGCTGGTGCGGCGCCGCCCCCACCGGCCCCGGCACCTACACGGCCCAGCTGCGCGCCCATGGCGGCGAGACCGAGGTCACGGCGGAGCCGGTGGACGGCGAGCTGCGCGTGTCCTTCGCGGAGCCCGTCCGCGGCGTCGCCCCCGGCCAGGCGATCGTGCTGTACGACGGCACGCGCGTGGTGGGCTCGGCGACGATCGCGTCGACGGTCCGGGCGACGGCGGGCGTGGCCTGATCTTGCCCGGGACCCGGGGGGCGGGCTCCACGCGCGCGTGGTCCCGCGCCCCCTGGCTCAGTCCCGGCTGAAGAACTCCGTCAGCACCGGCGCCAGCACATTCGGCTCGACCATGTGCGTCTGCCCCTGAAGCGTGCGGTACGTGCCCTCGGGGACCGTGTCCGCGATCGCCCGGGCCGCCTCGCGCAGCCACGCGGGGCTCGCGTCGCCCGCGATCGCGAGGACGGGCACGGCGACCGAGCCCAGCCGGGAGCTGGGTACCCGGCCGTCGCGCATCACGGCGTCGTCGTAGGCGAGGCTCGCGGCCATCGTCTCCATGCCGGCCCACATGGGGGACTGGCGAGCACCCTGGATCACCCCCTCGGCCAGGCCGGTCAGGCGCAGGAACAGTTCGACCGCGTCCCCGCGCCGCCCCTCGCCGAGCGCCTCCGTCAGCCGCTCGGTGTACCGCGCACGCTCCTTGGCGCCTTCATCGGACATCGCGAACGGTGTCTCGTACACCGCCACGCGCCGTACCGGCAGCCCGCTCGCCGCCGCCTCCAGCGCCAGCGCCCCGCCCGAGGAGATGCCGTACAGGAGCGCCTCGCCGCCCACTGCCTCGATCACCGCGGCCAGGTCCTCGACCTCACGCTCCACGGCGTACGGCGCGGTGTCCGCGCTGGCGCCGCGGCCCCGGCGGTCGTACACCACGGCCTGGAAACGCTCCGAGAGCGACACGGCGAGCGGCGCCAGGGTGCCGCCCGTCGACATCGCGCCGCTCACCAGAACGACCGCGGGACCGCGGCCGGTGCTCTCGTAGGCGATGCGGGTGCCGTCGCGCGAAAGAGTCTTCTTGTCCATGCTCACGCAGACTGCCGCACGCCGCGGTGTTCATCGGTGAAGCGGGCGGCGCGTCAGCCGATCAGAACACTTCCACTTCGTAGAAGCACAGGTGGTCCCTGATCTCCGCGACGTCCGGCTTGGGGTCCGGATACGCCCAGACGAGGTCCGCCGCGTCCGGCCGCGACCAGTAGGAGGCGGTGCCCTTGAACGGGCAGTACGTCTGCGTACCGGACGGCGTCAGCAGGTCCAGGCGCACGTCCTCGGGCGGGATGTAGTACCGCTCGGGACAGCCCGTCTCGCGCAGCACCAGCGACCGGTCGCTCTCCGCCAGCACCTGCCCGTCGTGCACCACTCGCACGCGCCCGCCACTGCGCTCGATGGTGATGCAATGCCCTCTGGTCACGATCGCCCCTCCTCGGGTAGCCGACTCCTGAGCTACAGCGCAGGCTGAAGCGGAGTTCTTCCCTCGCCGCAGGAGGTCCCGATGCGCGCCACGGAACCGGCCGGAAACCGCTCCCGTCTGCTCCACCAGGTCCGGTACGCACTGCGCCACCCCGAGCGGGTACCCGCGCACGCCCGGCGCGCGGTGCGGGACGCCTGGCTGCGGCTGCGCCACCCCGACCACATCGCCTACTACCGGGCCGTCATGGCCTCGGACGCGGCCCGCAGCACCGAGGCGGCGGTCGGGCACAACCCCTCGCGCGAGCAGTGGGCGCGGATCGGCCGCATGCAGTTCGACTACCTGGTGGGCCACGGCCTGCGGCCGGACCACCGGATGCTGGAGATCGGCTGCGGCAACCTGCGCGCCGGGCGCCTGTTCATCGACCACCTCGACACCGGGCACTACTACGGCATCGACATCTCGCCGCACATCCTGCTCGCCGCCCAGGACACCCTAGTCGCCGAGAAGCTCCAGCCCAAGCTGCCCTACCTGGCGCTCGCCGACGACCTGACCTTCGCCTTCCTGCCGGACGCCCACTTCGACGTCGTGCACGCGCACAGCGTCTTCTCGCACTCGCCGCTGCACGTCATCGAGGAGTGCTTCGCCCACGTCGGCCGCATCCTCGCGCCCGGCGGGTTCTTCGACTTCACCTTCGACCGCACCGAGGGCGAGGAGCACCAGGTCCTGCACGAGGACTTCTACTACCGGACGCGGACCCTCACCGACCTCGCCGCCCGGCACGGCCTGGACGCCCGGTTCATGGACGACTGGGAGCGCCTGCCCCACCGCCAGTCCAAAATGCGGGTCACCGTCACGGTGGACCGGGCCCGTACGGTGGGCTCATGAACATCTGTGTCTTCCTGTCCGCCGCCGACCTCGACGAGCGTTACACCCGCCCCGCGCGGGAGTTCGCCAAGCTGCTGGGCAAGGGCGGTCACACGCTCGTGTGGGGCGGCTCCGACGTCGGCCTCATGAAGGTGGTCGCCGACGGGGTGCAGGAGGCGGGCGGCCGGCTGGCCGGCGTCTCCGTGCAGTTCCTGGCGGCCAAGGCCCGCCCGGGCGTCGACGAGATGGTCGTCGCCAAGGACCTCGCCGAGCGCAAGAAGCTGCTCCTGGAGAAGGCCGACGCCGTGGTGATCATGGTCGGCGGCACCGGCACGCTCGACGAGGCCACCGAGATCCTGGAACTGAAGAAGCACGGGCACACCGACAAGCCGGTGGTCCTGCTCAACACGGCGGGCTTCTACGACGGTCTGAAGGAGCAGTTCCGCCGCATGGACGCCGAGGGCTTCCTGCCCCGGCCGCTCACCGACCTGGTGTTCTTCGCCGAGGAGCCGGTGGGGGCGCTGGCGTACCTGGAGGAGAGCCGGGGCGTGGAGTGACCCGGCAGTGATGCGAGCATGGCGGGCATGGCTACTCATGTGATCACCGGAGCCGGCTCCGGCATCGGCGCGGCCGTGGCCCGCCGCCTGCACGCGCGCGGGGACGAGCTCGTGCTGCACGCGCGCGACGCGGGCCGCGCGAAGGAGCTGGCTGCCGAGTTCCCCGGGGCGCGAACCCTGGTCGGGGACCTCGCCGACCCCGACAGGCTCTCCTGGGCCTTCTCGCACCAGTCGCTGCCGGACCGGGTGGACTCGCTGCTGCACATCGCCGGCGTCGTCGACCTCGGCCCGGTCGGCGAGCTCACCCCGAAGGCCTGGCGCCGGCAGCTCGACGTCAACCTGATCGCCCCCGCCGAGCTGACCCGCCACTTCCTGCCCCAACTGCGCACCGCCCGCGGCCACGTCCTCTTCGTCAACTCCGGCGCCGGCCTCAACGCCCACGCCGACTGGTCCGCCTACGCCGCCTCCAAGCACGGCCTGAAGGCCCTCGCCGACTCCCTGCGCCACGAGGAGCACGGCAACGGGATCCGCGTCACCTCGGTGTACCCCGGCCGCACGGCGAGCCCCATGCAGGTCAAGGTGCACCAGCAGGAGGGCAAGGAGTACGACGCCGCGCGGTGGATCGACCCCGAGTCGGTCGCCACGACGATCGTCATGGCCCTGGATCTGCCCCGGGACGCGGAGGTCAACGACCTGACGGTGCGCCCGGGGCGCTGACCGAGGTGAGCCGCCTGCGTAGGCTTCTCCGGTGAGCGAAAACAGCCAGTTCAGGTTCGGCGCGGCCACCGGCGTGGGGTCCATGCCGGGCGGCGACGCGCGAGAGGCCGCCAAGACCGTCACCGGCACCTTCGAGGACTTCCCCTTCCTGCCCGAACTGCCCGCCCGGGGACCCGGCGCGGACATGATCGGGCGGACCGCCGGCCTGCTCGTCGAGCTGTACGCACGCGTGGAGCCCAGCGGATGGCGCCTCGGGGACCGGCCGGGCCGGGACACCAAGCGGGCCCGCTCCTGGCTCGGCGAGGACCTCGACGCGCTGGAGGAGTTCACGCAGGAGTACCAGGGGCCGCTGAAGGTCCAGGCCGTCGGCCCCTGGACCCTCGCGGCCAACCTGGAGCTGCGGGGCGGCGAGGTGGCGCTCTCCGACCCGGGGGCCTGCCGCGACCTCGCCGCCTCCCTCGCCGAGGGGCTGCGACTGCATCTCGCCGAGGTACGGCGGCGGATCCCCGGCGCGCAGCTCGTCCTCCAGCTCGACGAGCCGTCCCTGACCGCCGTCCTGCGCGGGCAGGTGAAGACCGCCAGCGGCTACCGCACCCACCGGGCCGTCGACCGGCAGCTCGTGGAGCAGACGCTGCGCGACCTCGTCGGGACGCACACCGACGGCCCGGTCGTGGTCCACTCCTGCGCTGCCGACGTGCCGTTCGCGCTGCTCCGCCGGGCGGGCGCGGCCGCCGTCTCCTTCGACTTCTCCCTGCTCACCGAGCGTGACGACGAGGCGATCGGGGAGGCCGTGGAGGGCGGCACCCGGCTCTTCACCGGTGTCGTCCCGTCCGCGGAGAGCCCATTGTCAGACCCTGCCGGTAGCGTCATGGGTGTCAGGACGCTGTGGCGCAGGCTGGGGCTGTCTCCGGGGCTTCTCGCGGAGGCGGTCACGGTCACCCCGGCGTGCGGACTCGCGGGGGCCTCCCCGGGGTACGCGCGCACGGCTCTCGCGCACTGCGCCCGGGCGGCGAGATCCCTCGCGGACAACCCAGAGTAACGGGAGGACGACACGGTGGCCGGCGACAAGCAAGCGGAGACGACGACGGTGCCCGCGGAGGCACGGGAGAAGCACGCGCGCCTCGCGGAGCAGATCGAGGAGCACCGCTTCCGCTACTACGTGAAGGACGCTCCCGTCGTCAGTGACGCGGAGTTCGACCAGCTGCTGCGTTCCCTGGAGGCGCTGGAGGAGGAGTACCCGGAGCTGCGCACCCCGGACTCGCCGACCCAGAAGGTCTCCGGCTCCTACGAGACGGAGTTCACGGCGGTCGAGCACCGCCAGCGCATGCTCTCCCTCGACAACACGTTCAACGACGAGGAGATGGCCGCCTGGACCGAGCGCATCGCCAGGGAACTGGGCGAGCAGGACTACCACTTCCTGTGCGAGCTCAAGGTCGACGGCCTCGCGGTGAACCTCACCTACGAGCACGGCCGCCTCACCCGCGCGGCCACCCGCGGCGACGGCCGCACCGGCGAGGACATCACGCCCAACGTGCGGACGATCGCGGAGATCCCCGACCGCCTCAAGGGCGACTCCGTCCCCGACCTCGTGGAGATCCGCGGCGAGGTCTACTTCCCGATGGAGAAGTTCCAGGAGCTCAACGCCCGTCTCGTCGAAGCCGGCGACAAGCCCTTCGCCAACCCGCGCAACGCGGCCGCCGGTTCACTGCGCCAGAAGGACCCGCGCGTCACCGCCACCCGCCCCCTGCACATGGTGGTCCACGGCATCGGCGCCCTGGAGGGCTTCACGGGCCTCACCCGCCTGTCCGAGGCCTACGACCTGCTCAAGGCCTGGGGCCTGCCCACGTCCGGCCACAACCGGGTGGTCGACGGGCTCGACGGCATCCGGGAGTTCATCGCCTACTTCGGCGAGAACCGTCACTCCGTGGAGTGGGAGATCGACGGCGTCGTCGTCAAGCTCGACGAGATCCCGCTCCAGGGCCGCCTCGGCTCCACCTCGCGCGCCCCGCGCTGGGCCATCGCGTACAAGTACGCGCCGGAGGAGGTCAACACCAAGCTCGTCAACATCCGCGTGGGCGTGGGCCGCACCGGCCGGGTCACGCCGTACGCCCAGGTCGAACCGGTCACGGTCGCGGGCTCCGAGGTCGAGTTCGCCACGCTCCACAACCAGGACGTGGTCAAGGCCAAGGGCGTCCTCATCGGGGACACGGTCGTGCTGCGCAAGGCCGGTGACGTCATCCCGGAGATCCTCGGCCCGGTCGCCGACCTGCGCGACGGCAGCGAGCGCGAGTTCGTGATGCCGAGCGAGTGCCCCGAGTGCGGTACGGCGCTGCGGCCGATGAAGGAGGGCGACGTCGACCTGCGCTGCCCGAACGCCCGCACCTGCCCGGCCCAGTTGCGCGAGCGCCTGTTCTACCTGGCGGGCCGCAAGGCGCTGGACATCGAGCACTTCGGGTATGTGGCGGCGGCGGCCCTGACCGCCCCGCTGGAGCCGAAGGACCCGCCGCTGGTCGACGAGGGCGACCTGTTCGACCTCACCATCGAGCAGCTGCTGCCCATCAAGGCCTACGTCCTCGACCCGGACAGCGGGCTGCCCAAGCGCGACCCGAAGACCGGCGAGGAGAAGGTCGCCACGATCTTCGCCAACCAGCAGGGCGAACCCCGCAAGAACGCGGTGGCCATGCTGGAGAACATCGCGGCGGCCAAGGACCGCCCGCTCGCCCGGATCATCACCAGCCTGTCGATCCGTCACGTCGGCCCCGTGGCGGCCGAGGCTCTGGCCCGCGAGTTCCGCTCGATCGAGCGCATCGAGCAGGCCACGGAGGAGGAGCTGGCGGTCACCGAGGGCGTCGGACCCACCATCGCCGCCTCCCTCAAGCAGTGGTTCGCCGAGGACTGGCACCGCGACATCATCCGCAAGTGGAAGGCCGCGGGCGTCCGCATGGAGGCCGAGAGCACCGGCGAGGACGAGGGGCCGCGCCCCCTGGAGGGCCTCACCGTCGTCGTCACCGGCACCCTCGACCACTTCACGCGGGACGGCGCCAAGGAGGCGCTGCAGAGCCGCGGAGCGAAGGTGACCGGCTCGGTTTCGAAGAAGACGTCGTTCGTCGTGGTGGGTGACAGCCCCGGGTCGAAGTACGACAAGGCGATGCAGCTGAAGGTTCCGGTCCTGAACGAGGAGGGTTTCGGCGTCCTGCTGGAGCAGGGACCGGACGCGGCGGCCGAAGTCGCCCTTTCGGCCGAGGAGTAGCGGTTGAAGGCCACCCGTTCGGCGCATACCAGATGCATACGGGTGGCCGGGGCGCATTCGGGCAACCGTCGGCGACCGCTGCCCCTGGAAGCCTTCTGCGGCCTACTGTTGAGATGTGCGCCTGCCGTGCCCAGCTGCGGTCGGGGCATCGTCGTGCTCGCGCGGAGCGCGGGGAAGGGTTTTCGGGCGCGGGCCGTTGAGGGTTGTCGGGCACCGGGCCGCGGGGCGTGGGCACCGCCGGCTGTGAGAGGGACGGGAATGGAACCGACCGAGAGCGCCGTGCCGGGCTCACGGCTGCGCCTGCGCCGCTTGGCGGCCGCATGGCGTGCAGTCCGTGAGGCCGTGCGGCCGGCGGGGCGTCCGGGTGCGGAGGTGCGCGCCGTCGGACAGTACACCCCGGACGGGCGTTGCGGTGCGGGGCGCGCCGCGGACGGCCCCGGGGCACAGCCGATCACCGAACACACGCCCGGACTCACCGGCGCGGACGACGCGGACGGTGGACAGCACCACGCCTGGCCCGCGCTGCCCGCGGCCGTCGTCTCGGCGGCCGGATTCGTCCTCGGTGCCGGCTTCTACCGCGCCTTCACCGACGGCCACGCGCTCTTCCCGGCGGGCACGGCCGGCTGGTCGCTGGCCGTGCTGACCGGCATCATCGTCGGCCACCTCGTCATGCTGGGCCGCTCCCGCTGGTGGGGCGGCACCGGCTCGGGCGCCGCCCTCACCCTCGCCGTCCTGCTGCTCTACGGCTGGGTCCCGGCCGGCATGGTCAGCCTCACGGTCGTCGTGCTGGTCGGCATAGCCCGCCGCAACCGCTGGCGCCAGGGTGTGCTCTACGGCGCGGTCGACCTGCTCGGCATCGGCGCCGGCGCGCTCGTGCTGCGCGTCTTCGGCATCGTGCCGTCCGTCGAGTCCCCGGCGGAGCCCGCCGCCTGGACCCTCGCCACCGCACCCCAGGTGGCCCTGGTCGCCGTCGCCTACCTGATGGTCACCCGCGTCCTGCTCTGGTACCTGCACGCCCCGCGGCCCGGGCTGCCCACCGTCGCCCGCACCGCCCTGGTCAGACAAGGCCTCGTCGCGGTCGCGCTGCTGGGGATCGCGCCGCTGGTCTGCGTGGTCGCCGTGGCCAAACCGATCCTGCTCCCGCTGTTCTCCATCCCGCTGATCGCCCTGGACTCCACCCTCTGGATCGCCCGGGCCCGGGCGGAGGAGCAGCTGCGCGACCCGCTGACCGGTCTGCCCAACCGCCAGTGGCTGCTGGAGCGCATCTGGACCGCGCTGGACGACGCGGAGCGGATCAACGCCCGCGCCGCCCTGATGCTGATCGACCTCGACCGGTTCCGGTCGGTCAACGACACGCTCGGTCATCTCGCCGGTGACCGGCTGCTGCTGCAGATCGCCGACCGGCTGCGGGTGGCGCTGCCGCGCGGGGCGGAGGCAGCCCGGCTCGGCGGGGACGAGTTCGCCGTCTTACTGCCGGTCGCCGACTCCACGACCTCGGCGACCCGGGTCGCCCGCAACCTCGTCGCCGCCCTCAGTTCCCCCCTCGACCTCGACGGCCTCACCCTCGTCCTGGAGGCCAGCGCCGGAGTCGCCGTCTTCCCCGACCACGCCCTGGACGCCGAAGGACTGCTGCGGCGGGCGGACGTGGCGATGTACCAGGCGAAGCGGGACCGCACCGGCGTCGAGGTCTACGAGTCCAAGCGCGACTCCAACACCCCCGACCGCCTCGGCCTGCTGGGCGATCTGCGCCGCGCCCTCGACGCCCGCGAGGTGCATCTGCACTACCAGCCCAAGGTCCGCTTCGACGGGCAGGTGGCGGGCCTGGAGGCCCTGGTCCGCTGGGTGCACCCCGAGCGGGGCAAGGTGCCGCCGGACGAGTTCATAGCCATCGCCGAGTCCTCGGGCCTGATGCCCCACCTCACCGAGTACGTCCTGGAGACCGCGCTCGGCCAGGTCGCGCACTGGCGGGAGCAGGGCCTGTTCGTCCCGGTCGCGGTGAACGTCTCCCCGCGCGATGTGCACACCCCCGGCTTCGCCGGCTCCGTCGCCGCCCGGCTGGCCCGGCACGGCGTCCCGGCTGGAGCGCTGCAACTGGAGATCACGGAGCACGTCCTGCTGGAGGACCCGCAGCGCGCCGCCGACACCCTCAACCAACTGACCGCGCACGGCGTGAAGATGTCCCTCGACGACTTCGGCACGGGCTACTCCTCGCTCGTGCACCTGCGCCGGCTCCCGGTCAGCGAGCTCAAGATCGACCGCTCGTTCGTGGCCCGGCTCGCGGTCGACACCGAGGACGCGGAGATCGTGCGCTGCACGGTCGACCTCGCGCACTCCCTCGGCCTGCTCGTCGTCGCCGAGGGCGTCGAGGACGACGAGACCTGGGAGCGCCTGCGCGACCTCGGCTGCGACGCCGTCCAGGGCTGGCTGGTCGCGGCGGCGATGCCCCCGGAGGAGACCACGGCGTGGCTGCGGGCGCGGGGCCCCCGGGGCTGGCAGCGCCCGCGCGCCGCGCTCCCCGCCGCGACGGCCGACGAGTAGACCGCACCCATTCTCGCCACCGTGCCCCGCGTGCTCGGCTGGGGCAAGCAGAAGGCCTCCAGCCCGCCTCCGCGGCCGCCGGCTACGGCGTCCCGGCCGGCCCCGGCGGCGACGCCGGGGCCGGCCTGACGATCAAGGGCCTGCGGGACGGCACCCTCGGGCGGGCCGGTCTGGCGCTGCGCGCCTTCGCGGGGGCCGGAGCCGAGGCCTGGTTCATGCTCGCGGTGCCGCTCGTGCCGCTCGTCTTCGCGGTCTGAGGGGACCCGAGAGCCCCAGGGGCGGCAAACCGTTTCACGGGCACGGCCCCCCGACCCATAGGATTGGGCCAAACCACATTCACTCACCCCAGAGGATCGCTGCATGCCTGGCATCACGCGCGAGGAGGTCGCCCACCTCGCCCGGCTGGCGCGTCTGGAGCTGAAGCCCGAAGAGCTCGACCACTTCGCGGGACAGCTGGACGACATCATCGGCGCGGTCGCCCGCGTCAGCGAGGTCGCCGACCAAGACGTACCGCCGACCTCGCACCCGCTCCCGCTGACGAACGTCATGCGGGCGGACGAGGTCTGTCCGTCGCTCACCCCCGAGCAGGCGCTCTCCGGCGCCCCGGCCCAGGAGCAGCAGCGTTTCAAGGTGCCGCAGATCCTGGGGGAGGACTAACAGCCATGACGGACATCATCAAGCTCACGGCCGCCGAGACCGCCGCGAAGATCGCCTCCGGCGAGCTCACCGCGGTGCAGGTCACCGAGGCCCACCTCGCCCGCATCGAGGCCGTCGACGAGAAGGTGCACGCCTTCCTGCACGTCGACCGCGAGGGCGCCCTCGCCCAGGCCCGCGCCGTCGACGAGAAGCGCGAGCGCGGCGAGAAGCTCGGCCCGCTGGCCGGAGTGCCCCTCGCGCTGAAGGACATCTTCACCACGGAGGGCATCCCGACCACCGTCGGTTCGAAGATGCTCGAGGGCTGGATCCCGCCGTACGACGCGACGCTCACCAAGCGGCTCAAGGCCGCCGACGTCGTGATCCTCGGCAAGACCAACATGGACGAGTTCGCCATGGGGTCCTCCACCGAGAACAGCGCCTACGGCCCGACCGGCAACCCCTGGGACCTCACCAAGATCCCCGGCGGCTCCGGTGGCGGCTCGTCCGCCGCGCTCGCCTCCTTCCAGGCCCCGCTCGCCATCGGCACCGACACCGGCGGCTCCATCCGCCAGCCGGCCTCCGTCACCGGCACGGTCGGAGTGAAGCCGACGTACGGCGCGGTCTCCCGCTACGGCATGGTCGCCTTCTCCAGCTCCCTCGACCAGGGCGGACCCTGCGCCCGCACGGTCCTGGACGCGGCCCTGCTGCACGAGGTCATCGCCGGGCACGACCCGCTCGACTCGACCTCCATTGACGAGCCTGTCCCGCCGGTCGTCGAGGCCGCCCGCAACGGCAGCGTCGAGGGCATGCGCGTCGGCGTCGTCAAGCAGTTCCGCGGCGAGGGCTACCAGGCCGGCGTCATCCAGCGCTTCGACGAGTCCGTCGAGCTGCTGAAGGAGCTGGGCGCCGAGATCGTCGAGCTGGACTGCCCGTCCTTCGACCTGGCGCTGTCGGCGTACTACCTGATCGCGCCCTCGGAGTGCTCCTCCAACCTCGCCCGGTTCGACGGCCTGCGCTACGGCCTGCGCGTCGGCGACGACGGTACGCACTCCGCCGAGGAGGTCACCTCCCTGACCCGCGAGGCCGGTTTCGGCCCCGAGGTCAAGCGGCGCATCATGCTCGGCACGTACGCCCTGTCGAGCGGCTACTACGACGCCTACTACGGCAGCGCCCAGAAGGTCCGCACGCTCATCAAGCAGGACTTCGACAAGGCGTTCGAGCAGGTCGACGTGATCGTCTCCCCGACGACCCCGACCACCGCCTTCGCGATCGGCGAGCGCGCCGACGACCCGATGGCGATGTACCTCGCCGACCTGTGCACCATCCCGACCAACCTGGCGGGCAACGCGGCGATGTCGCTGCCGTGCGGTCTCGCCCCGGAGGACAACCTCCCGGTCGGTCTGCAGATCATCGCCCCCGTCATGAAGGACGACCGCCTGTACAAGGTGGGTGCCGCCGTCGAGGCCGCCTTCGTGGAAAAGTGGGGCCACCCGCTGATCGAGGAGGCTCCGTCGCTGTGAGCGCACTGTCCAAGGCCAAGGGCTTCAAGAAGTCCAAGTCCGGTCTGTACGTGTCGATGGCCACGTCGGCGTTCGGCGCCGTCGGTGTCTACAAGCAGATCAAGAAGGCCCGCGGAGACAACGACACGCTGCGGCTGCTCGACGCCGTCGTGACCGGAGCCGCGGTCGTCACCAACCTGGCCATTCTCTACCGCGAGCTGAAGCGGCTGGGCGACGACGACGTCCTGCTGGGCTGAGAGGGAAGTACTCACCGTGACCACCACGACCGACCTGGTGTCGTACGAGGACGCACTCGCGTCGTACGACCCCGTCATGGGCCTCGAGGTCCACGTCGAACTCGGCACCAAGACCAAGATGTTCTGCGGCTGCTCGACCGCCCTCGGCCAGGACGCCAACACGCAGACCTGCCCGGTCTGCCTCGGCCTGCCCGGCGCGCTCCCGGTCGTCAACGCGACCGGCGTCGAGTCCGCGATCAAGATCGGCCTCGCGCTGAACTGTGAGATCGCCGAGTGGTGCCGCTTCGCCCGGAAGAACTACTTCTATCCGGACATGCCGAAGAACTTCCAGACCTCCCAGTACGACGAGCCGATCGCCTTCAACGGCTACCTCGACGTGCAGCTGGAGGACGGCGAGACCTTCCGGGTGCAGATCGAGCGCGCCCACATGGAGGAGGACACCGGCAAGTCGACCCACGTCGGCGGTGCCACCGGCCGCATCCACGGCGCCTCGCACTCGCTGCTGGACTACAACCGCGCCGGCATCCCCCTCATCGAGATCGTCACCAAGCCGATCGAGGGCGCCGGCGAGCGTGCCCCCGAGGTCGCGCGGGCCTACGTCCGTGAGCTGCGCGAGCTCATCAAGGCGCTCGGCGTCTCCGAGGCCCGTATGGAGATGGGCCAGATGCGCTGCGACGTGAACCTGTCGCTGCGGCCGAAGGGCACCGAGAAGTTCGGCACCCGTTCGGAGACGAAGAACGTTAACTCGCTCAGGTCCGTGGAGCGCGCGGCCCGCTTCGAGATCCAGCGGCACGCGGCCGTGCTGTCCTCGGGCGGCACGATCATCCAGGAGACCCGCCACTTCCACGAGGACACGGGGTCGACGACCTCGGGCCGGGTGAAGGAGGAGGCCGAGGACTACCGGTACTTCCCGGAGCCCGACCTCGTCCCGGTGGCCCCGCCCCGCGCGTGGGTCGAGGAGATCCGGGCCGGGCTGCCCGAGCTGCCGCTGGTCCGCCGCAACCGGCTCCGCGAGGAGTGGGGCGTCTTGGCCACCGACATGCAGGCGATCCTCAACGCCGGCGCGCTGGAGCCCATCGTCGCCACGATCGAGGCCGGGGCCGACGCCGCCTCCGCCCGCAAGTGGTGGATGGGTGAGCTGGCCCGCAGCGCCAACGAGTCGGGCAAGGCGCTCGACGAGCTGGCGATCACGCCGGAGCAGGTCGCCCGGGTCACCGAGCTCGTCGCCAAGGGCGACCTGAACGACAAGCTGGCCCGGCAGGTCATCGAGGGCGTTCTCGCGGGCGAGGGCACCCCGGACGAGGTCGTCGACAAGCGCGGTCTGAAGGTCGTCTCCGACGAGGGCGCCCTCACCACCGCCGTCGAGGAGGCCATCGCCGGCAACCCGGGCGTCGCGGACAAGATCCGCGGCGGCAAGGTGGCCGCGGCCGGTGCCCTGGTCGGTGCGGTCATGAAGGCCACCCGCGGCCAGGCCGACGCGGCCCGTGTGAAGGAACTGATCCTTGAGAAGCTGGGCGTCAGCGAGGGCTGACCGCGGCGGACCCCACGAGGGGGGACGCACCGGATACGGTGCGTCCCCCCTCGTCGTGCGGCTCAGAGGCGGCGGCCTACGACCCGGACGAAGCCCAGCGTCTCGCCCCGGTCGAGGCGCAGCATCTCGGCGCACTGCCCTGCCATCCGGACGTGCCAGTCGTCCGTGCTCTCCTCGGCCACGACCTCGCACCAGCGCAGCCAGTCGCGCCAGCCGTCCTGAAGCCAGTCCGCGGTCTCGACCTCCACGGCCCCGCTGCGGGTCCAGTGGCGCCGCCACCAGGCCGCCGTGTGGAAGCACCAGAAGCCGGGCTCCCAGTACGGCTCGAGGTGCTCCGGCGGCTCGACGCCGTCGATCTCCTCGCGCAGCGCCGGTACGACGACGCCGATCCGCCCGCCGGGCTTCAGCAGCCGCGTCAGCTCGGGCAGATAGAGGTCGTTCGTGCCGAAGTACTGGTAGGCGTCGATCGAGACGATCGCGTCGAAGCTGCTCTCCCCGAACGGCAGGTCGTGCGCCTCGGCGAGCACGGGCAGCACGCGGTCGGCGACACCCGCCTCGGCGATGCGCCCGGCGTTCTCGTCGGGCTTGATCCACAGGTCGGCGGCGGTGACCTGGACGTCGTACTCCCTGGCGAGGAAGACCGACGTCATGGCGCGGCCGCAGCCCAGGTCGAGCACCCGGGCGCCGGGGCTCAGGGTGTCGAGCCCCAGGGCGGGGGCCAGCCACTCCAGCAGCCACAGCGCGTGCGGGCCCATCTGGTTGTCGATGGTCCAGCGGGCGTCGTAGCCGTTGCTGCGGGGGTAGCCGGGATGGCTCAGACGGTCAGCGAGGGGGTCGTTCGAGGTCCGGGAAGTGATGTCCGGCATCGGTGAACGGGCTCCTTGAGTCCTTGAGGAAGTACGGGGATGCGGAGGAGCTCGGTCGGACCGTCACACAACGCACCTGCTTCGGCCGGGCGGCGGGAGGCCGCGGGCATTCCTCGGACCCGCGGACGCTAACAGCCGGTCCGGCGGCCCCGCATCCGGTTTTCGGCGCCCGGCGCGCTACCGTCTCGGCCATGAGTGGACGTCCTGATTCCGACACCGATGAAGAGATCGAGGGCTCGGAGGCGACCGCCGTACAGGACGAGGCCGACGACCCGGCGGAGGGCGAGGAGGACGCCCGCCGGGCCCGCTGGACTGCGGCCGGCACCGGCGCCGCACTGACCCTGGCCGGTCTCGCCGCGGCGCTGCTGCGCCTCACCCGCTCCGCACCGGCCCTCGTCCCGGCCGCGTACGCCGGCGGGGCGGCCGTCTGCGCCGCCGCCGCGGTGCTGGGCTCCCGCGGGCGCACCCGGCGGGCCCTGTGGCTGCTGATCGCGGGGGTGATGGTGATGGCCTTGGGGGATCAGTTCGACTGAGTGCGGCCGCTGTGAATAAGCCCACGAAACCGACAAATGATCTCGTTCGTTTGTAAGAGTGGCAGCGCATTGCTCATGCGTTCTTTGCTGGCCGTTCAGTTCATGTACGACTGTTCCCGGTCAAAGATCCACACAAGGCAAACCCGGGAGCACGTTTCGTGGCAGCCCTCGCACGCTGGTGTGTCCAGCGCCGTCTGCTCAGCGTCATGCTGTGGCTCCTCGCGTTCGCGGGTGTCGCCGCGGGCGCCGCCGTCGCCGGCACCACGTACTCGAACGACTACGAGGTCCCCGGTACCGAGTCGGGCCGCGCCGCCGAGCTGCTGCACGAGGGCTTCCCGCGACTCGGCGGCGACAGCGACAACGTCGTCTGGCACACCACGTCCGGCAGTGTCCGCGCCGCCGACGTCGAGCAGACGATGACCCGCACCCTGGACCGGATCGAGAACCTCCCCGGCGTGGCCTCGGTCACCAGCCCCTACGACGGGTCCGGCGCGGGCCGCGTCAGCGAGGACGGCCGTACGGCCTTCGCCTCGGTCACCTTCGACGACCGGGCCGAGGACGTCTCCCAGGGCGAGGCGCAGGCCGTCGTCGACACCGCGAAGAGCGCCGAGACCGACGGGCTCCAGGTGGAGCTGGGCGGCAGCGCCATTGCGCTCACCGAGTCCTCCGGCGGGCACCTCGCCGAGATCGTCGGCGTGATCGTCGCCGCGGTGGTGCTGTTCCTCGCCTTCGGCTCGCTCGCCGCGTCCCTGCTGCCCATCGCCACCGCCCTGGTCGGCGTCGGCACCGCCTACGCCGGGATCGTGCTGCTCGGGCACGCCATGACCGTCGCCGACTTCGCGCCCATGCTGGGCATGCTCATCGGGCTCGGCGTCGGCATCGACTACGCGCTGTTCATCGTCACCAGACACCGGCGCGGGCTGAAACGCGGGCTGTCCGTCACCGAGGCCGCCACGAACGCCGTCGCGACCACCGGACGGGCCGTCGTCTTCGCGGGCGCGACCGTTTGCATCGCCCTGCTCGGCATGCTGATCCTGCGGCTGAGCTTCCTCAACGGCGTCGCCATTGCGGCGAGCCTCACCGTCATCCTCACCGTCGCCGCCTCCGTGACCCTGCTGCCCGCCCTGCTGTCCTTCATCGGCATGCGCGCGCTCAGCCGCCGGGAGCGCCGCCGCCTCACGGAACACGGGCCCGAGCCCGAGCTGCCCACCGGCTTCGCGGCCCGCTGGTCGGCCTTCGTGGAACGCCACCCCAAGGTGCTCGGCGCGGTCGCCCTGGTCGTCATGGGCGTCCTCGCGCTGCCCACGTTCTCCCTGCACCTGGGCACCTCCGACCAGGGCAACGGCCCGCAGACCGCCACCACCCGCCAGGCCTACGACCTGCTCGCCGACGGCTTCGGCCCCGGCGTGAACGGCCCGCTCACCCTCGTCACCAAGGTCGACGGAGCCGACGACAAGCTCGCCCTGGACAACCTCGACGCCACCCTCCGTACCACCGACGGCGTCGCCTCGGTGACCCCCGTGACCTTCGACTCCGGCGGCCACACCGCCTACCTCACCGTCGTCCCGGAGTCCTCCCCGCAGTCGCAGCACACCAGCGACCTCGTCGACCGGCTGCGCGGCGAGGTGCTGCCCCGCGCCGAGTCGGGCACCTCGCTCGATGTGCAGGTGGGCGGCATGACGGCCGGCTACGACGACTTCGCCGACGTCATCGTCTCCAAGCTGCCGGTCTTCGTCGGGGCCGTCATCGGCCTGGGCTGTCTGCTGCTCCTGCTCGCCTTCCGGTCCGTCGGCATCCCGCTGAAGGCCGCCGCGATGAACGTCGCCGCCGTGGCCTCCGCCTTCGGAGTCGTGGTCGCGATCTTCCAGTGGGGCTGGGGCAGCGAACTGCTCGGCCTCGGCAGCGCGGGCCCCATCGAACCCTTCCTGCCCGTGATCATGGTGTCGGTGCTCTTCGGCCTCTCCATGGACTACCAGGTCTTCCTGGTCAGCCGGATGTACGAGGAGTGGCTGGAGACCGGCGACAACCGGCGGGCCGTGCGCGTCGGCCTCGCCGAGACCAGCCGGGTGATCAACTCGGCGGCGGTCATCATGATCTCCGTCTTCCTGGCCTTCGTGCTCAGCGGCGACCGCGTGATCGCCATGTTCGGCATCGCCCTGGCCGCCGCCGTCGCCCTGGACGCCTTCGTCCTGCGCACCCTGCTCGTCCCGGCCCTCATGCACCTGCTCGGCGGCGCCAACTGGTGGCTGCCCCGCTGGCTGGACAAGCGCATGCCGCGCATCAGCATCGAGCCGCCCGAGAGCCGTGCCGCCCATGAGAGGCTGGCCGCCGCGACGGACGCCGAGGTGGCGGACGTCCTGGCGGAGGAGGAGCGGCAGCGGGACGTACGCGACATCCCGGGGTGACGACGCCGAGCTGAGGCCCCTGGACCCCCGGCACGCCGGGGAATTCCTGGCGCACCTGGAGTGACCCGGGACGGTGTGCGGCGCGAGGCACACCCCTATGGTGGCCTACGGCACGATCTCGAAGTCTGGTCGGTGCCGGCGCCCGAGTGGCGCGCCGCACGCGCGCGTGCCGCTCACAACGATCATTAAGAGACTTCTCAGACAGCGACCCTACGGTGCGAGACATGGCTACGAACGCAGTGGACGAGACCGAGGCCACCAAGGCCACGACCGACGAGAAGGCGGTGGACACCACCAAGTCCGACGAGGTGCCCCAGACCGAGGTCCCGGCCGCGGCCGACGACGAGCAGGCCGCCGACGACGCGCAGACCAGGGAGGACGCTCCCTCCGGCGTCGGACAGGGCGCCGCCGCCGTCGTCTCCGCCGCACTGGGCGTCGTCTCGCTCACCGGCAGCTGGATCGGCACCGTGGCCTCCGCGCGCCAGAACCTCGTCGGCCAGCTGGAGACCGCGCAGAACGCGGGCGTGGCCCAGCAGATCCAGGCCGTCTACGGCGACGCCTGGCAGACCACCGCCCTGTGGGGCGGCCTGTTCGCGCTGATCGCGCTGGTCGTCGGCGTCGTGACGCTCGCCCGGCCCGCGTTCGGCACGCCGGGCAGGATCCAGGCCCCCTGGATCAAGTCCGTCGCCTGGGCGGGAGTCGCGCTCGGCGTCATCGGCCTGTTCCTGGCCGTCCTCAAGTACACCGGCATCCTGCTCGGACTGCCCTCCGCGAGCTGAGAGCCCGCAGGTCCTGAGGGGTCTTAGGCGGTTCCGTGAGCACCTTACGGAGCGCCTGAGGCCCCTCAGTCGCGTCTAAGGTCCCCCGCGCGCTCCAAGATGCGGAACTCTCCCGATGTGGCGGCCCCGCCTGGGAGACGAGAGTGAGGTCAGCACGGAGAAACACTCCGTGACCGCCTCTCCTCAAGGACACACCATGTACGAGTACGAGCTCCAGCGGCTGCGCACCAGCGACCTGATCCGCCGTGCCGACCACGAGCGCCTGGTCCGCGAAGCCGCCCGGGCCCGCCGCGCGGCCCGCCACGAAGCCGGCCAGGACTCCGCCGAGCACGAGAGCCATAGCCGCCGCTTCCGCCGGCCGCGATCCGCCCGGACCGCGTGAACGCCGGGGCGGGACCGGCCGCCGGCCTGGCCGTCAGGGGAGCAGCGGCCGTCGTTCCGACAGGAGCGGCGGCCGCTGCTCCGGCCGTTCGAAGGAAAACCGGTGCCGTGCCCTCGGACCCGCATGCGATGCTCGGGGCCGTGGAGACCAGGTCCGTGAGCCCCGTGTTCGTCGGCCGTGCCGAGGAACTGGGCACGCTGCACGACGCGCTCGTCCGCGCCCGCGAGGGCGAGCCGCAGGCACTGCTCATCGGCGGGGAGGCCGGGGTCGGCAAGACCCGCCTCGTCGAGGAGTTCGCCGCCGCCGCCCGCCACCGCGGGGCGGTGGTCGCACTCGGCGGCTGCGTGGAGATCGGCGCCGACGGCCTGCCCTTCGCCCCCTTCTCCACCGCCCTGCGCGCCCTGCGCCGCGAACTCCCCGGCGAACTGGCCGCCGCGGCCGCCGGGCAGGAGGTGGAACTGGCCCGGCTGCTGCCCGAGCTGGGCGAGTCCAGAGCCGGGCGGCACGACGAGGACGGCATGGCCCGCCTCTTCGAGCTCACCGCACGCCTGCTGGAGCGCGTCGCCGCCGAGCACACCCTCGTCCTCGCCCTGGAGGACCTGCACTGGGCCGACGCCTCCACCCGTCACCTCCTCTCCTACCTCCTGCGCACCCTGCGCACCGGCCGCCTCGTCGTCCTCGCCACCTACCGCTCCGACGACATCCACCGCCGCCACCCACTGCGGCCCCTGCTCGCCGAACTCGACCGGCTCCGCACGATCCGCCGCCTCGAACTCGCCCGCTTCAACCGCGACGAGGTCGGCCGCCAGGTCGCCGGGATCCTCGCCCACGAACCCGAGCCGGGCCGGGTCGACGCGATCTTCGAACGCTCCGACGGCAACGCCTTCTTCGTCGAGGAACTCGCCGTCGCCGCCCACGAGGGCTGCCGGACCGGCCTGACCGACTCCCTCCGTGACCTGCTGCTGGTCCGCGTGGAGGGGCTGCCCGAGCCCGCCCAGCACGTCGCCCGGATCGTCGCCGAGGGCGGCTCCACCGTGGAGTACCGGCTGCTGGCCGCCGTCGCCCGGCTCGCCGAGGACGATCTCATCGAGGCGCTGCGGGACGCCGTCAACGCGAGCATCCTCGCCCCCGCACCCGGCGGCGACGGCTACCGCTTCCGCCACTCCCTGGTCCGCGAGGCCGTCAGCGACGACCTGCTCCCCGGCGAACGCTCCCGCCTCAACCGCCGCTACGCCGAAGCCCTGGAGAGCGACCCGGGCCTCGTCCCCGCCGACCAGCGGGCCACCCGCCTGGCCAGCTACTGGTACCACGCCCACGACGCCGCCAAGGCCCTGCCCGCCGTCCTCGAAGCCTCCGTCGAGGCCCGCCGCCGCCACGCCTACTCCGAGCAACTCCGCCTCCTGGAGCGGGCGATGGAGCTGTGGGACGCCGCTCCCGACACCGTGCGCCGGACCCTGCGCCCCGTGGACTACGCCGAGGTCTACCCTCCCCCACTGCCTGAACGGCGTGGAGGGACCCCCAGCGGCTGCGACCCGGCCACCACCGCCCTGCGCCACCTGGACCTGCTGGCCGAGGCGGCCGTCGCCGGACGGCTCTGCGGGGAGCGTGAACGCGCCCTGAAGATCACCAAGCGGGCGCTGCGCCTGCTGGAGGACGAGGCCGACCCCCTGCGTACCGCCTGGTTCTGGATCCAGCGCTCCCGGCTGGTGCAGGGACTGGCCCGGGGCGACGGCTGGAAGGAGATCGCCATCGCCCAGGAACTGGTCCGCGGTCTGCCGCCGTCCGAGGTGCACGCGGAGGTGCTGGCCACCGCCGCCCACTGGTCGATGCTGCACGAACCCGGCCCGGACGCCCTCACGGCCGCCGAGCGGGCCGTCGAGTACGCGCGCATGGTCGGCGCCGACGACATCGAGTCCAACGCCCGGCTCACCCTCGGCGGGCTCATGGTCGACGCCGGGCAGATCGACGCCGGGCTCGGCCACATGTACGACGTCCGGGACGAGGTGGTCGCCCGTGGCCTCGCGGCGGTCGTGGGCCGCAGCCATGTGAACCTGCCCTCCGTCCTCGAAGGTGTCGGCCGCTCCGAGGAATCCGTCGGCATCCTGCGCGAGGGCCTGCGGCTCACGGGCACGATGGGCCTGCGGGACGCCGAGGCCTGGATCTGGAGCAACCTCGCCGAGTCGCTCATCTCCCTCGGCCGCTGGGACGAGGCCGCCGAGGCCGCCGGCAACGCCCAGCGACGCGGCCAGACGGCAGGCCCGCACGGGTCCGGCGCCAACTGCCTGGCCTTCCTCGCGCTCGCGCGCGGGCAGGTGCCCGAGGCCGCCCGGTACCTCGCCCAGGGCCGCGCCGCCTACGGCCCGCACGACCCCATGCCGCAGCACGACCTGCCGATCTCCTGGCTCACCATCGCGCTCGCCGCCGCCGAGGGACGCCTGGCCGACGCCCGCGCCGAACTGGCCCGCACCCTGGAATCCGGCTTCCCGCTCGGCACCCAGCGCTACGCCTGGCCGCTGCTGCTCCAGGCGGCCACCGCCGAGGCCGACGCCAGGGCGCTGCCCGCCGCCCGCGAGGGCCGCGAGCAGGTCCTGGACGGCATCCTCCGCACCGTCAAGCGCCTCACCACCCACGCCCCGGTCTGGCTCGCCCACGAGCAGTGGGTCCGTGCCGAACTCCACCGCGCCGAGGGCCTGAGCACCCCGGACGCCTGGTCGGAGGTGGTCACCGCCTTCGAACCCCTGAGCCGGCCCTACGACCTCGCCCGCGTCCGGTACCGCCTGGCCGAGTCCCTGCTGACGGGCGCCGGCGACGACGAGCGCGAGCGCGCCGCGGAACTGCTCCGCCTCGCCCACACCGTCGCCCACCACCTCGGCGCCCGGCCGCTCGCCGACGCCGCCACCGCGCTCGGCCGGCGCGCCCGCCTCCCGCTCACGCCCGCCACGCGGCCCGGCCCCGCGCCGGCCGACCCCGCCGAGGCGCTCGGCCTCACCAGCCGGGAACGGGACGTCCTGCGCCTGGTCGCCGCCGGTCACACCAACCGCCGCATCGCGCAGGAGCTGTTCATCTCCCCGAAGACGGCGAGCGTGCACGTCTCCAACATCCTGGGGAAGCTCGGCGTCTCCGGGCGGGGCGAGGCGGCGGCGGTGGCGCACCGGCTGGGGCTGTTCCCGGCCGAGATGCTCATGCCCGGTCCGGCGAGCTGAGGCATACGCTGTAAAGGACGTCGCGGACGACGTGAACCCCGCGGCCCTGGGAGGCACCGTTGTTCAACGTGTTCGAGGAACTGTTCTCGCCCGGGCGCAAGCACACCCGCGACGAGCAGAACCGCCTGGAACTGACCCGCGAGGACGTCGGGGACGGCGATCCCGGACGCGGGCCGATAGATCTCGCGTCCGGAAAGGTCGTCGTACGCCCGCCCGACGAGGAGCCGGAGAACCCCTCCAGCTAGGCCGCCCCGGGGCCGCTACGTCACCCGCAGCTCCAGGATCCGGTCGTCCCCGTCCTTCGGGCTGCCCCGGCCGTCCGTGTTGCTGGTCACCAGCCACAGCCGGTCGCCGCCCGCCGGAACCACCGTGCGCAGCCGGCCGTACTCGCCCTCCAGGAAGGCCTGCGGTTCGGCCGAGGCCTTGGTGCCGTCCAGCGGGATGCGCCACAGCCGCTTGCCGCGCAGGCCCGCCATCCAGATCGAGCCCCCGGCGTAGGCGATGCCGCTCGGGGATGCCTCGGCCGTCGTCCACTGGTCGATCGGGTTGTGGAACCCCTTGTCGTCGGACCGGCCCTCGGCCTCCGGCCAGCCGTAGTTGTCGCCCGGCTTGATGGCGTTGAGCTCGTCCCAGGTGTCCTGCCCGAACTCCGAGGCGAACAGCCGCTGCTTGCCGTCCCAGGCCAGACCCTGCACGTTGCGGTGGCCGTACGAGTACACCGGGGAGTCCGGGAAGGGGTTGCCGGGCGCCGGCTCGCCCTCCGGCGTCAGGCGCAGGATCTTGCCGCCCACGGAGTCCTTGTCCTGGGACAGACCGGTGTCGCCGCTCTCGCCCGTGCCCACGTAGAGCATCTTGTCGGGGCCGAACTCGATGCGGCCGCCGTTGTGGATGAAGCCCTTGGGGATGCCCCTGAAGACCGTGTCGGGCGCGCCGAGCCGCTCGCCGGCCGGCTTCCGCTCGTCGTGGATCATGCGGACGATGCGGTTGTCGGAGGCCGAGGTGAAGTACGCGTAGACCATGTGGTCCGAGGCGTAGTCGGGGGACAGGGCGATCCCGAGGAGGCCGCCCTCGCCGGCCGCCGAGACCCCCGGCACCTCGCCCACGTCGGTCTTCTTGCCGGTCTTCTCGTCGACCCGGACGATCCTCCCGTCGTCCCGGGAGGCCACGAGCAGGCCGCCACCCGGCAGCGGGGCGAGCCCCCAGGGGGAGTCCAGGCCCTCGGCGACGGTGCGGACCACCTTCACCGAGCCCCGGGCGGGAGGCGTCTGTTCGGCGGCCTGCCCCGGCGGCGCGGACGAGCCCGGTGCCGTACGGCTCGGGGAGGTGCTCGGCTGTCTGCCGGAGGAGCCTGCGCTGTCGGAGGAGCAGCCGGCCGTCAGCAGGAGCGCGGCGGCGGCCAGCACGGCCGGGACGGCTCGACGTTGCACGATCATGGTCCCTTCGACGGAGCGGGTCCTCTCCCTGTCATACACCGCTCGCGGCTCCCAGGTTCCCGATCACGGAACGCCGGACCGGGAAGGCGGGGTTTGCCCGAAACGCACCGGAGGCGGAAGCGGGGCTCAGTCCCAGGACCCCTGGGCCGGTGGCAGCCCGGCTATCTCCTCTAGATCGCCGGCGGTCAGGCGCACCGTCGTCGCGGCCGTGTTCTCCGTGACCCAGCGCTCCTGCTTCGTGCCCGGGACCGGGACCACGTGCGGGCCCTGGGCCAGCACCCAGGCGAGGGCGACCTGGCCGGGCGTGACGTCCGTGCCGTGCCGGCGGGCGACGCGGCGCAGGCCCGCCACGACCGGCTGGTTCGCGGCCATCATCTCGGCCGTGAAGCGGGGGTGCCGGGCACGCGGGTCGTCCGCCTCGAAGCCGGCGCCCGGCCGCAGCCTGCCGGTCAGGAAGCCGTTGCCGAGCGGCATCGCGGCGAGGAAACCGACGCCCCGGGTCCGGCACCAGGGCAGCAGGGTCTCCAGCGCTTCCGGCGACCACACCGACAGCTCCGCCTCCACCGCGCTCACCGGAAAGACCTGCTGCACCCGCTCCAGCTGCCGGATCGTTCCGTCGTGCAGCCGGGCCCCGGACCGGCGGCCGGCCCGCGCCCCCACCGCGCACAGGCCCAGGGCCCGTACCTTCCCGGCCTGGACGAGCTCCGCCATCGCGCCCCAGGTCTCCTCCACCGGCACCTCGGGGTCGGCCCGGTGCAGCTGGTAGAGGTCGATGACGTCCGTCTGGAGCCGCCGCAGCGACGCGTCGCAGGCGCGTTTCACGTACCCGGGGCGGCCGTTGGCGACGATGTGCTGGTCGCCCACGAGCAGCCCGACCTTCGTCGACACGAACGCGTCGGAGCGCCGCTCCTTCAACGCCCGCCCCAGCAACAGCTCGTTGGTGAAGGGGCCGTACATGTCGGCCGTGTCCAGCAGGGACGCGCCCAGGTCGAGCGCCCGGTGCACCGCCCTGAGCGACTCGTCGCCGCGCTGCCTCGACGCGCTGTAGGCCCAGCTCATCGGCATGCACCCGAGTCCGACGGCCCCCACCGCGAGCGCCTCCGCGCCGATCGTCCTGCGCTCCACCTGGTCGTGACCCTCCCTGTTCGAGCCACCCCAACCTAACCTCTGCCGTCGCACGCTCCTGACATAGCCTCCAGAGCATGACTGCTGACGTGTGGCTGCCCATCCCGCCGGACGAGATCGAGGGACTCCCCGAGGGCCCTGACTACCGCTTCTGGAACGGCGCGGAGGAGTTCCCCGCGGACCCGGCCGACTGCGCCTTCTACGTCGTCCCCTACATGAAGCCCAGTCCGCTGTGCGTGCGTCCCCTGGGGCGGATGAGCAACGTGCAGGTCGTGCAGACCCTGTCGGCGGGGATCGACCACGTCGAGCCGGGCCTCGGGCAGCTGCCGGCGGGCGTGCGGCTGTGCAATGCGCGCGGGGTGCACGAGGCCAGCACCGGCGAGCTCACCCTCGCGCTGATCCTCGCGTCGCTGCGCGGGATCCCCGACTTCGTCCGCGCGCAGGACCGGGGGGAGTGGCTCGGCGGGTTCCGCCCCGCGCTCGCCGACAAGAACGTCCTCATCGTGGGCTACGGCTCGATCGGCGAGGCCATCGAGGACCGGCTCGTTCCGTTCGAGGTGGCGCGGGTGGCGCGCGTCGCGCGCTCCGAGCGCACCACGGCGCGCGGTCTGGTGCATCCGCTCACCGAACTCCCCGCGCTGCTGCCGGAGGCGGACGTCGTCATCCTTTCCACCCCGCTCAACGACACCACCCGTGGCCTGGCCGGAGCCGACTTCCTGTCCCGGATGAAGGACGGCGCGCTCCTCGTCAACGTCGCCCGCGGCCCGGTCGTCGACACCAAGGCCCTGCTCGCCGAGCTGGAGACCGGCCGCATCACCGCCGCCCTCGACGTCACCGACCCGGAGCCGCTGGCGCGCGAACACCCCCTGTGGCGTGCGCCGGGGGTACTCATCAGCCCCCATGCGGGCGGACCCACCTCCGCGTTCCTTCCGCGCGCCGAGCGGCTCCTGGTGGACCAGTTGAACCGTTATGTGAACCGGGAGCCGCTCCGCAACGTGATCCTTACGACGGGTGCCTCAACCGACTGAGAGAACTTTCGAGTACCGTCCGCAATCCTTCAGGTGCGGTGGGTACTCATATATCTGTTGATCGTCACGGAGCGTAGAGAACCTATGTCCCTGAGTGACGAGACTGGTGTATCGTCCCGACAGGGGCTGCGCCGGGGACCGTTCGGCGCCGGGGACGGACAGTTCGGACTGTGAGGGGGGCGACAGGCGATGCACGGCCTTTGGACGAGCGATCCGACGGGGCGGGGCTGCCGGCGGCGACCCGGGCGGACGACCGCGGGCAGACGCGGTCAGCACGCCGATCACGTCGGCCACCACACCCGCCACGGTGAACAGCACACCGAGCCCAGCCATCACCACCGCAGGCCCGGCAGCCGCACAAGGCAGGACCAGCCCGTCCACCGGGAACCGCGGGACCCGGGAGCGGCGCGGACCGGGAGGGCCCGGTGAGCGCGCCCCCCACCCCCACGCTGGACGGAGCACTGCGGGCACAGCCTCCGTCCCCGAGCGCACCGCCGCCTCGCCCGCCGGCCCCCGGCCACCGGCCGGGCCTGGCCCTCCAACTCGTCCTCGCCCTGGCCTGCGCGGGCTACGCCGTCGGTGCCGCGCTCGGCTGGGGTTCGTACGAAGTGGCCCTGTTCATGGGCGACTTCGGGCTGAGCGCCGCGGCCGCCACCGCCGCCGTCTCGTGCTTCCTCTACGCCCGCAGCCGCCGCACCCGCTTTCGACCCGCCTGGCTGCTGTTCGGCCTCTCCTCCGCCATGGCCTCCCTGGGCAATCT